>JAQBPE010000333.1 GCA_028287685.1 Cyanobacteria bacterium RYN_339
TGCCGGTGATCGCGACCCTTTCGGTGCTGATCGGCGGCTTGATGTTCGCCAAGGGCCGCCGCGAGGACGCCGTGTTGCTGTGGGCCACCATGGCCGGCGGCGCGGGCCTGACGGCCGGCATCAAGCATGCCTTCCACGAGGTCCGGCCCGCGCTGTTCCACCCGCTGGTCCAGGAGACCGGCTTCAGCTTCCCCAGCGGCCACGCCACCTTGAGCTTCTGCCTGTTCGGGTTCCTGGCCGTCTGGCTGGTGCTGGAGGCGCCCCGCAAGCTGATCAGCTGGGTCGCCGCGCTGGCCTGTGTGGGCCTGGCGGGGGCGATCGCGCTCAGCCGGGTCTACCTGGGGGTCCACTGGCCCTCGGACGTCGTCGCCGGTATGCTGGTGGCGACCACCTGGGTGGCGGCCATGGCGGCCGCGCGCCAGGCCCTGTTGCCGCCGTTGGAGGGTTGACGCCATGGACCGGATCCCGCTGGAAGACAACGTCGAGGACGTCGTGGGCAAGGTCCTGCGGGGCCGCAAGCTCAAGCCCGAAGACGTCGCCAGCCGAGCCGGCGTGGAGCTCCCCAAGCTGAAAGCCCTGTTGGCGGGCGAGTTCGACGAGGCCACCGCGCGTGCGGTGGCCCCCGTCTTGGATTTGGGGGCCGACGCCCTCGTGGCCCTCGGGCAGCGCAGCTGGTACCCGGCCGACCCCGGCGAGATCGACGGCCTGGCCTGCTTCAACACGCCTTACGGCGACATGTTCGTGAACGCCTTCCTGGCCTGGGACCCCGCCACCAAGGAAGCCGCGGCCTTCGACACGGGCAGCGACTGCGCCCCGGCGCTGGCACTCGCGCGCGAGCGGGGCCTGAACGTCACGCACGTCTTCCTGACCCACACCCACCCCGACCACATCGCGGACCTCGCGGCGCTCACCGCCGGGACCGGTGCGCCGGCCTACGTCTCGCACCTGGAGCCCACCGGCGACGCCCGCGCGGTCAAGGAAGGCGACGTGTGGCGCCTGGGCGCGCTCACGGTCCGCGCCATCGCCACCAGCGGCCACACGAAGGGCGGCACCACCTTCTTCGTGACCGGCCTGGCCCGCCCCCTGGCGGCGGTCGGCGACGCGATGTTCGCGGGCTCGATGGGCGGCGGCAACGTCAGCTACGAGGACGCCCTGCGCAACAACGTCGAGAAACTGCTCGCGCTGCCGGACGAGACCCTGATCCTGCCCGGTCATGGGCCCGTTGCCAGCATCGGCGAGCAAAAGCAGCATAACCCGTTCTTCACGGCGGCTTCACGCAACTGATTACAAAAAGTTACAACCTTTCGCCGTCTGCTCGGGTATCTTTTTTTAAGATAACTATTTCCGAGAGAGTAAGGAGAACCTGGGATGAACCTGAACAAGTCGATCGCCGGAGTACTGGTAGCTGCCTCCATGGTGGCCGTGCCCGTCGGCATCACCACCGTCGCCACCACGCAGCCCGCCTTCGCGTTCCTCAAGCCGAAGCCGAACAGCGCCGTGACCTCCGCCGCGAACGCGGCCGGGACGCAGATCAAGAGCGGCACCACCGTGACCGGCCAGATCGACGTCACCCTCGACTCCGGCAAGAACACCGACGGCGACGTCTTCACGATGAAGCTGAAGCCGGGCCTGTTCGGCAACAAGGCCTTCAAGGGCGCGTTGCTCGAGGGCCACATCGAAGGCGTCCAGTCGGCCGCCAAGCTGGGCAAGAAGGGCGCGCTGAACGTCGAGTTCGACGACATCGTGACCGCCGACGGCAAGACCATCCCCATCGAAGCCATCCTGGCGTCGGCCCCCAAGCCGCAGGGCAAGATGCTCCGCAACATGGCGCTGGTCCTGGGCGGCGCGGTTGCCGGCCACCACGTTGCCAAGGCGGCCGGTGCGAAGCACGGTGCCTTGGGCGGTGCCGTGGCCGGTGGCGCGATCGCGCTGGCGATGCCCGGTGGCAACGTCGTCATCAAGAAGGGCACGGAGCTCAAGGTCAAGTTCACCAAGGACGTCACGATCTAGTCGGGACTTGGTTCCGGCGCGGAGGCCTCACGGCCTCCGCGCTTTTTTTTTGTGGGACAATGGCCACATGGACCGTACGCTTACTGTCAGCATCTCCACGCGAACGCTCGTGATCGCCCTGGCGCTGGTAGGGGCGGGGGCCGCCCTGATCTGGCTGAACCTCGTGGTGGCGCTGATGGTGCTGGCCTTCATGGTCGCGAGCGCCCTCAGCCCGACCGTGGCCTACTTCCAACGCAAGGGCTTACGCCGCGGCGCCGCCGCCAGCCTGGTCTTCGTGCTCCTGCTGGCCGCCATGACGTTGTTTGGCTTGCTGGTGATCCCCGTGCTCGCCGACCAGGCCCAGACCCTGTTCTCGAACCTGCCCGGCTATATTGAGAAGCTGCGTGGCAACTACACCTGGCTGCGGGTCTTCGACGCCCGCTTCAGCTGGCTGCCAGACTTCAACACCGTGCGCGCCGCCCTGCAGGCCAGGGTCTCCGGCTGGACGGAGTCCGGCGTGGGGCTGGCCGGCAAGCTTTGTGTGTTCCTGTTCCTGATCTTCATCGTGCTGATCAGCGCCTTCTACATCCTGCTCGATGCCCCGCGCCTGCGCACGGGCTTGCTGAGCGTGATCCCCATCGCGCACCGGCCGATTTGGGCCGCCCAGATGGAGCCCATTGGCAACAAGGTCGGCCATTACGTGCGCGGCGTGATGCTGGCCATCTCCATCCTGGTGGCCTACCTGGCCATCGCGCTCACGCTGGCCGGAGAGCCGCTCTCGCTGGTGTTGGCCTTGATGGCCGGCTGCTTCGAGCTGATCCCCACGCTCGGCCCCGTGCTGGGCGCGTTGCCGGCCATCGTCGTGGCCCTGACGGTCTCCTGGAAGCTGGCCGTGGTGGTCTTCTTGATCTTCGCCTTCGGCATCTTCGTGCACAGCAACTTCGTGGCGCCCTTGCTGTACTCCGCGGAGGTGGAGCTGCCGCCCTTGCTCATCACCGTGGCCCTGCTGGTCGGGGGCGAGCTGATGGGCGTGGCGGGCGCCATGATCGCCGTGCCGGTGCTGGCCGTGGCGGTCGTGTTGATCGAGAACCTCTACCTGGCGCCGCGCGAAGCCGAGGAAGCCCCGTGATGTTCGGCCCGCTGCGCGTGAAGCAGCCGCGCGCGGAAATGGTCGTGCCGCGCAAGTACGGCAACTTATTGGCCGACCCGCAGGCCTTCGTGGCGGAGCTGGGCCGCATGCACGAGGCCATGGAAGACCTGACGGGCGTGCCGTGCGGAGGGCGAGACCGGCTGATTCTGGCCTTCGAGCACGGCAACCATGGGGCCCTGTGGGCCTATGCCGACGGCTCGCCCGGCCACCATGTCGGCGTGCCTCCCGCCACCTGGCCGCGGCTGGTGGCGGCCGCCAACCGCCGGCCGATGGTCTCCGCGCTCGTCCACGAGCTTGGCCACGTGGCCTTCTGGTGGGACTGGGAGCCGCGCGTGGGCAGCCACTACCTGATGTGGGGCGGCGCCGTCGAGGGCACCGCCACGCCCACGGGCGCCTACGCCTGCGTGAAATACCAGCGGGTGCCGGCCTGGATCGACTTCCCGGCCGGCGACCGGGACTGGGCCAGCTTGCAGGACTTCGTCAACGACATCCTGCGCGGTGGGGTGGAAGCCCGCAAGCGCGGCGCCGCCGGCCAGGACAGCGTGGGCCACCAGGGCCACGGCGATGCCGCCTCGATGGTGGAGGCCACGCTCTGGGACTTGTTCTTCCGCGTGCTGGGCAGCTATGACGCCTACCGCCAGGTGCTGCACCACTACGTGGCCGCCTTGCGCACCCCGGCCCAGGCCCAACTGGATGACCACGCCAAGATGTCCGGCTTCTTCGCCCTGCTGGGCCAGGCCGCCGGCCTGGACCTGGCGGATTACCTCACGGCCTGGGGCTACGACGCCACGGACGTGCGCGCCGCCTGCCGGCACCTGCCGGCCTGCGACGCGCGCCTCCCCGATCCCCCACCGCCGGTCTACGGCAAGGTCACGGAGCCGGGCTGGGCTTAGTGCGGTACCACCGTAGCGTTGAACGTCGGCGGCGACGAACGTGCCAGGCCGTCATGCGCCGCCCACGTGCCGGAGTGGGTCCAGGTGTGTGAGTAGCTGGCCCCCGCGGCGATCGTGCCGGAGTTGAAGGCCCCCAGGTCCACGCCCGTCACGCTGTGCGGCAAGATGTCGTTGTTCGTCCAGGTGGTCGTGACACCCGGCCGGATGTAGACGTGGGCCGGCGTGAAGGTGCCGCCGCCGCCCAGCTTGACCTTGACCGTCGTGGTCGAGAAGACGGTGCCGGGCGGGAAGCAGGTCGTCCCACCGCCCGGTGCAGGCGTTGCCGCAGGACATTCCAGCGTCGGGGTCGGCGCCGGGGTCGGCGTGAAGCTGGGCTTCGGCGTCGGCGTGGCGCTGGGGGAGGGGGACGGGGAAGGCGAGGGCGAAAGAGACGGCGAAGGCGACGGGGAAGCCTCCGCCGTCCCCGAGGCCGTCTCGTCCGGCGTCGCCGTCGGCTCCGGGGTTGGCGAGGCCGCATCGGACGCCGTGGCGTCCGCGGTCGGTGAGGCCAGCGGAGCCGACGTGGGGGTGAGTGTGGGCGTCAGCGTAGGGGTGGCCCGTGCCGTGGGACGCGGTGCCGGCGTCGCCGGTCCGTCCAAATCCTGGAGATCGGCTTGGCCGCCGCCTCCGCCGGTGGGCGTCTGGGTGGCCGGCGTGCCGGTGCAGGCAGCCGCCACCACCGCCGCCGCCAAGAGGGCGCCTCGAGCTAGCTTATCCATTCCGTTCCTCCCTTCCTACAGCGCCCACTTCCGTAGCGCGCTGTCACCGACGTCCGCCGTGTAGAGGCTGCGTTGGTGGTCGAAGATGACGGAGGACGCCCTATCAAGGCCCGTGGCGATTTCCGCCTGGTGGCCCTGGAAATCGACCAGCACCAGCCGGCCGTTGCGTTGGGTCTGGCCGCCGTACGTACAGACGGCCAGGTAATCTGGGCACCAATCGATGCCACAGGCCGTGCTCAGGCCCGTCGCGATCGTGGTTTGGTGCCCGTCTGGGGTGATCTTGGCAACGGTGCCACCCCAAGTCGTGATCCAGAGGTTCTGCGCCGGGTCCACCACCACGGCGTTGACCTGGCCAATCGACGCAAACGTCGTCATCGTGCCGTCCGGCAAGACCTTGGCCAGGCGGTTGTTGAAATAGTCCGCCAGGTACACCTCGCCCTTGGCGTTCACCGCAGGCCAGACCGGCTTGTTCAGCCCGCCGGCCACGAAGGCTTGCGGCGTCCCGCCGCCGGCGGGGATGCGCTGCAGCTGGTTGCCGTTGTACACCGCCACCAGCAGCTCGCCGGCGGCGGTAAACGCGAGGCCGGCCGGTCCATTCGGCACCGTGGCGTAGAGCGAGCAAGCGCCCGCCTGGGTGACCTTCGTGACGGTGTTGCCGTTCCAGTCGGATTCGTACAGCGTGTCGTCCGCCGTGATGGCAAGCCCGTTCGGGCCCTTGAGTCCGCTCCCCAACAAGCTGGCGTGGGCCTTATAGGCGGCCGCAAGGTTGGCCAGCGAGCCGGACGCCGCGCTGGCAGTCGGCGCGGGGCTTGGGGTCGCCGTAGGCGACGCGCTGGGCGTCGGAGAGGCGTTAGGTGCGGCCGTGGGGGAAGCCGTCGGCGTAGCGGTGGGAGATGCCGTAGGGCTGTTGGTGGGCGTTGGGGTGCTGCTATACACGGCCCCGCCGCTGCCACCGCCACCGCCACCGCCGCCACCACCGCCGCCGCTCGACGAAGGCTCGACGCTGGGCATCGGCGTCGGTGTCGGCACGGGGCTGGACTCCGAAGCGGGCGAGACCGTGGGCGAGGCGGGCGGCGTGGCCGGTAGATTCGCCAGCGGCGACGGCACGCCCTCCAACGGCGCGAGCACAAGCTGGGGCACCGGCGCAACGGCCACCGGCCCGCCACCGCCGCCCGCAGGCGTTGGCGTGGCGCAGGCGGAACAGGCCGCTAGCAGGAGGGTAGCCACCAAGGAGCGCTGGCGCATGGACACCTCTCGTCTCGGATCCGCGGCACCCCCATCATGACGAAGCTGCGGATCCGAACCGTCGTCGATCGCGCCAAAGAAATCCGTCGGCTAGCCGCGAGCGTAATGCTGTTCGTCACCAAGCCCCGATGGAGGATTCCGTGAAACTGCACCTCGCCGGCATTGCCCTCGCCGCCATCCTGGCGCTGCCGTTCGCCGCAGCCCAGGCTGCCCCGCCCCCGAAAGGAGCGACCATGACCTCCCTCCAAAAGGTGACCAAGACCGACGCCCAGTGGAAGGCCCAGCTGACGCCGCAACAGTACGACGTTGCGCGCAAGCACGGCACCGAGCGGGCCTTCACCGGCAAGTACTACAACAACCACGAGCGCGGCACGTACGCCTGCGTCTGCTGCGGGCTGCCGCTGTTCGCCTCCGCCTCGAAGTTCGAGTCCGGCACGGGCTGGCCGAGCTTCTTCCAGCCCATTACCCCGGTCAACGTGGGCGAGACCTCCGATACCTCGTACCTCATGAAGCGCACGGAGGTGCACTGCAACCGCTGCGACGCGCACCTCGGCCACGTCTTCGACGACGGCCCCAAGCCCACCGGGCTGCGCTACTGCATCAACTCCGCGTCCCTGACATTCGCCAAAGCTCCGTAGGGTATATCGAGGGCATGGAGCCCTCCACCGACGAGCTTCAGATCGCCATGGCGGAGCTTCTAGCTTCGCTCGCCCGGCGCATGACCGTGCTGCACGCAGCCGGCCATGCCGCCGGGCTCTTGCATACGCCCCCGCCGAACCTGCCCGAGCGGCTGGCGGAACACGTGAGGTATTACGCCGGCATCATGCGCCGCAACCCGTCGATAGGCCCTACCGTCGAGGAGGTGCTGGACCGCTTCGCCGGGGCCGGCCGCGACCTGGCCAGGCTGGAGAACGAGGTCGAAGACCCGGACGCCGCCTTTGGGCGCGTGCGCGAGCACCAGCGGTTCTTGTTGGCCCTGCCCACCGCCTTCGTAGGGTGTGAGCCGCTCCAACAGCTCTTCGCCCCCAAGGCGCCAGCCGCTCCGGCCGCCCCGCCCGCGTCTGTGCGCTCCCCGACCGGCCGCCTCATGCCGCTGCAGGGCCGCTCGCCCACCCGCCCGCTCTTCCCCGAAAACCAGGCCCTGTTGGACAAGGGCCTGGCGCAGTTGCGCGCCCTGGACGCCCGCATGATGTTGATCCGCGTGGCCGCCGCCATGGCGGCGAACCCCGCACTGCCGCCCAGCCTGGCCTTGCCGCCACAGGCCCGTGAAACGGCCAAGCGGCTGGCCGTCCTGTTGGCCGTGGACCTGGCCGCGCTTGCCTCGTTCAAGCGGTTGGCGGACCACCATGCCCAGACGAAGAAGATCTTCGACCAGCGCCCAATCCAGCAACCGGACGCCGCCCGCGCCGCGTTGGACCAGCTCGTCGTGCTGGCGGAGGGGCTGGGCGCCTACCCGGCGATCGCCAAACTCCTGGAGAGCCGCTAACCGGTCCCCTCTCCCAGAAGAGAGAGGCTTAACGGCTGTGCTGGTTCGCCATAATCGCAAGCGCGATGCGGATCTGACCGTAGTCGATCGCGCCGCCCAGGGCCTCGTGGATCGGCCGCAGGCGTTCGGCCTTCACCTCGCGCGCCGTGGCCCCCACCTGGTCGTACACCTCGCGGGCGAGCCAGGGCTCCGGCGAATCCACACCTTCCTCGCGGATGAACTCCAACAGGTAGCCCTCCACGGTGCTCGCCGCGCGCCCCGTCAGGGCCGCCACATCCTCCAGCCCCAAGCCCTTGCGGAAGGCCGTGAACGCCGCGGCCTGTTGCCCCGTGGACGCCCGGGCGGACTCGACCGGCGCGGGGGCCGCGGCCACCGCCTCGGCCTGGGCCAGGCCCAGCTCCGCGCTGTGGTCGGCAAGCAAGACCAGCAGCTGCTCGCCGAAGGCACGCGCCTTGCTCTCGCCGATGCCTTTGATGCCCATCAACGCCACATGGGAGGCGGGCCGTTCGCGGGCGAGCTCCACCAGCGTGGCGTCCGTCAGGATCACGTATGGCGGCACCCCGCGCTCGCTGGCCAGCTCGCGCCGCCAGGCACGCAGCGCCTGGAACAGCTCCTCTTCGGGCCCTGCCAGCTCCACGCCGCCCCCGCCGGTGCGCTTGGCCTTCTTGGGCTTGTCGACCGCCCGTGGTGCGGAGAGGCGCACGTTGTCGTCGCCGCGCATCAGCCGGCGGCCGCTCTCCGTCAGGTGCAACACCTGCCACTCGCCCTCGCGGACCAGGAAGCCCTGCATCACCAGCTGGTCGATCCAGTCGCCGATGTCGTTCAGGTGGTATTCGGCCAGCAGTCCATGGGTGCTGAGCTGGTCGTGCCCGTGCTGGAGGATCTTGGCGTGCTTGGCGCCTTTCAGGACCTCGGCCACGTGCCGCCCGCCGAAGCTCTCGCGCACCCGCGCCACGCAGCTCAGGATCTTCTGGGACATCAGCACGGCCTCGTCCAACTCGGCGTGCTCGCCGAAGCACACGTCGCAAGCGCCGCAGTTGGCGTGCGGGTAGTCCTCGCCGAAGTACGAGACCAGGAAGCGGTGCCGGCATGTGAGCGAGCGCGCGAAGCGGTAGACCTCGTTGAGCTTCTCGAGCGCCGCCCGGTCGTACTCCGTGGCGGGCGCGCCCAGGATGCGCTTCCAGGCCATCAGGTCTTGCCCGCCGAAGAACAGGATGCATTCCGCGTCCAGCCGGTCGCGGCCGGCTCGGCCCGCCTCTTGCTGGTAGTTCTCGATCGAGCGGGGCAGCCCGGCATGCGCCACGAAGCGAACGTTCGAACGGTCGATGCCCATGCCGAAGGCGACGGTGGCCACGATCAGGTCGACTTGCTCGTTGGCGAAGGCCTCCTGGTGCTTGCGCCGCACCTCCGCGCCCAGCCCGGCATGATACGGCAAGGCCTTGTGGCCGCGCTTGCTCAGCGCCGCCGCCACCTGCTCGACCTCCGCGCGGCTGATGCAGTACACGATGCCGGCTTCACCCTTGTGGCGCTCCAGCACTTGCTCCAGCTGGGCCATCAGGTCGCGCCGATAGGTGGCCCGGTAGGTCAGGTTGGGCCGGTCGAAGCTGCCCACCACCACGGCCGTCTGGCGCAGCCCCAGGCTCGCGATCACGTCCTGCCGCACGGCTTCCGTCGCCGTGGCGGTAAAGCCGTGCATGGCCACGTCCGGGAACCACTGGCGCAGCGCGCCCAGGTTCCGGTAGTCCGCGCGGTAATCGTGGCCCCACTGGCTGACGCAATGGGCCTCGTCGACGGCGATGAAGCTCACGGCCACGTCGCGCAGGGTCTCGACCATGTAGGGCGTCGCCAGGCCTTCGGGTGAGACGTAGAGCAGCTTCAGCTCGCCCTGGCGCAAGCGTTGGGTCACGTCGCGGCGCTCTTCCGCGCTCAGGCTGCTGTTCAACGCGCCGGCCGGCACGCCGCTGGCCGTGAGGGCGTCGACCTGGTCCTTCATGAGCGACAGCAGGGGCGACACCACGATCGCCGTGCCCGGCAGCGCCAGGGCAGGCAGCTGGTAGCACATGCTTTTGCCGCCGCCGGTCGGCAGGATCACGAGGCTGTCCTGCCCGGCCAAAACGTTGTCCACGGCTTCCGCCTGGTTGGGCAGGAAGGCCGGGTAGCCCCAGTGCTTCATCAGCAGGGCGATCAGCTCCGGGGCCTCTGCGGTGAGGCGCTGGTTCGGGGCGGTGGTTCCGGACATCGGGCGGATCTCCATGGAAATGCTGGCAACCCACCTATTTTACCAGGTCCGGCGGCCCCAAAGGCGCACGGCCAGTAAATAACGCCCCCCTGAACGCTGGTTGACGCTCGCCTCCCTGTTGTCCGGTGCGCGGGTGCCCGTTTAGGGTGGAAGCGGGAGGATGGCAGGCATGCAACTCACGCACTCGCGCTTGTTCCACGATCGGCGCCACCACCGCGCCCGCTGGCCCTGGTGGGTGTTGGGTATCGGGTTCCTGCTGCTGTACCTCCAAGGTGCCTTCCGCGTACGCGTAAACCTCGTGCTGACCGACATGCCGGGCACCCAGGAAGCGCGCTTCCTGCCGGCGATCGCGGGCTTGACCACCTCCATCATCACGGACGGCCACTTCACGAACTTCTGGAGCGATATCGACCAGATCTTCGCTTCCAGGCTGGAGCTGATCCGCCAGGCGCAGCACACCGTACGCTTCGAGACCTATTACATGACGCCCGGCCGCCGGGCGGACGACCTGGCCGCGGCGATGCTCGAGCGCGCCGCGCATGGCGTGAAGGTCGCGCTGATCGTGGACAGCCAGGGCAGCCTCAAGATACCCGGCGCGTACTGGGACAAGCTCAAGGCTGGCGGGGTCGAGGTGCGCTGGTTTAGCCCCTTCGATTGGAAGAACCCCCGGCTGTACAACGACCGCAGCCACCGCAAGCTGTTGTTGGTGGACGGCACCGTCGCCCAAATCGGCGGCGCGGGCGTCTCCGATGACTGGGACGGCACGGCCGGCAAGGAGCACACGGCGCCCTGGGCAGATCTCGAGGTGCGGGCGAACGGTCCGCTGGTGCCCGTGCTGGAAGGCGCCTTCCTCCAACATTGGATTCACGAGGCGGGCGTCGGTGACATGACGCCGGAAGCCTTCAAGGCACCGGCCGCCACCGGGCATCCCGTGCTGGTCACCTTGGGCGACCCGTCGCACGGCGACAGCAACATGCGCACGCTGATGCATGCCGCGATCCTGGCGGCGCGCAAGCGGCTCTGGGTGGCGAGCCCCTACTTCCTGCCGAACACCAACGCCCGCAACACCTTCATCGAGGCCCGCAAGCGCGGCGTGGAGGTGCGCATCCTTACAGAGGGCCCGCGCAACGACAACCCTTTCGCCTACCAGGGCGCCCGGTCCAGCTTCGCCGACCTCCTGAAGGCCGGCGTGGAGATCGACGAATACCAGCCCAGCATGATGCATGCCAAGGCGATTTTGGTCGACGATGCCTGGATGAGCACCGGCAGCGCCAACTTCGACCCGCGCGCCCTCTTCCACAACGACGAGCTCAACGTCTCCGCCTCCGACCCGGCTTTGGCACAGCAGCTGGGTGCGTTCTTCACCCAGGCCTTCGCCAAGAGCCACCGCGTGACGGAGCAGGACCTCGCCAACCGCAACCCGCTGGAGCGCGCCGAGGGCGGGCTGGGCTACCTCTACCGCTGGCAGCTGTGACGTTTAGGCCTGCTAGGTCGGTGGTAAATCAAGTAGTAGAAACGTCCAAGCAACTACCGAGGAGGGCCTACAACGATGGCTGGTGGAACTGTTAGCAACACGGGGTCCGCTTCGGTCGGTCGGGCCACGCCCGTGATCCCCAAGACTCCCGAGGCCGGCAACCAGCCTGACGCCGCCACCGTCGCCGCGCCCCCTGCCGGTGGCAAGCTGAATGGCGATGGCCAGGCCACGGCAGGCAACGCCGGGATCAGCAGCTTCGCGTTGCCGAGCGCGCCTCCGCGCAAGACGCCCGCCAACCCCACGCCGGCGGACGAAAACGCGCCCGACTGTTCGGAGGTCGACGCGATGGTGAACGGCTGTGAAGTCAACGTCTTCAACACCGAGGACGAAGTCCAGCGCTAACGCGCCGGTTGTCTCTTCATCGGCCGTCCACGTGGACGGCCCTTTTTTTGTCCGGGTCAGGCTTCCAGCGGGAGCAGGCGCTCCGTCAGGGCCGTGAGCCGCGCGGCCATGCGCTGCGGATCGACCGCGGTGAGGTGTTGGGTGTCGAGGTAGACCAGCTCGCGGGCGTCCGGCGCGACGGGCACACACCAGACCATGCGCAAGCCCAGCGCCAACACGCTCTTGCCCGGCGTCCAGCCTTCCGGCTCGTCGCTGTCCACCAGGCAGATGGCGGCACGCTCGTCCACCGTTCTGGCCAGTACGGAGGTCGAGAGCCGGCTCGGGTCGTAAGCCAGCGGCTCGCCGGTCGGGTCCTGGGCCGCGAGGGCGCGCCACGCGGCGTCGGCGCCGGGGCGCGTCAGCCAGAAGGCGCGTTCGGCGCCTGTCAGCCGGATCGCGGCCGCGAGCAATGCCGCCCGGCGGCCGGCAGGCGAGCTGGAGCGGGCGATCGCCATCGCGGCCGTTGCCACCTCCCGCTCGAAGGCCAGCTCCTCCAACAGCTCCCGCTCCATCCGCAAGGCCGCAACGCGCTCGGCGCCCGTCCGCGCCAGCAAGTCGAGGGCATAGAGCTCCGCCGACCCCAGCACGGGCTCGACGGCGGCGCGCTCCGCATAGACCACGCCCATCAGGCGCCGCGGCGTGCCGTAGGGCAGCCCGACCACCGTGCGCAGCCCTAACGCACGGACGCTGGCGGCGCCGCTCCAGCGGTCGTCGGTGGCGGCGTCGAACGAGTAGACCGGCTCCCCGGTCAGCAAGACCTCCTCGACGATCGAGCTGCTGAAGCCCTGGTCCAACTCGTCCGCGTAATCGAGCCCCACGGTCACAACTTGGACTAACCGGCCGTGCTCGTACTCCAGCAAGTAGCCGCGGTCGGCCTGTACCAGCGCCAGCACGGCTTCCAACACGGCCTCGTTGATGCCGCGCTCGTCCGCCGCGTCGAGCACGCGCCCGAGCCAGGGCGTGACCGTCGGCCCGGAAGCGCCTTGCGGGGCCTTGGCGGCGAGGTCGGACAACACGGCGGCGGCCGGCAACCCTTGCGCCGCCAGGACCTCCGCGCGGAACTCCGGGGGCAGCGCGGCCAACAGCGCCTCGATCGCCGCGCGGCCCGCCTGCTCGTGCTGGCCATGGGCCGCCAACACGCAGGCCGCCCCGGCGCGGGCGAAGAGGTTCGGGCCGGGCTGCAGCGCGGCGCGGGCATGGGCCACCGCGGCGTCGGGCTCCAGGGCCGTGCGGGCCAAGGCCAGCTCGTCCGCGGCGGCGTGCCAGGGCGCCCGCCAGGCCGCCCCGATCGCGATCGCCATTTCCAGGTGCGGCCGGGGGTCGCCGCAGGCCGCCAACACGTGGTGGGCGCCATGGACCAGGCCGGCGTGGCCGCTGGCGAGGAGCGGCTCCGCCAGCGCGGCGGCCGTCGCCAAGTCGCCTTCGGCCAGGGCCAGCCGAGCCTGGTAGAGCGCGAGCCGGTGGACCCCTTCCGCATGCTGGGTGTGGGCCACTACCTCCGCCGTAGCCGCCGCCTCGGCGCGGGCGGCTTCCAGCGATCCAGCCGCCAGGAAGGCCTCGAGCCGATACAGCCGGATGTACTCCTCCGCGAAGCGGTTCTTGATGGCGAGCACGGCCGTCAGCGCTTCGTCCAGCGCCAGGAAGGCCTCGTCGAAGCGCGCGGCGCGCCAGGCAGCCTGCCCTTGCACGGCCAGCGACACCGCCCGGATGAATGCGCGTCCGAGGCGCCCGGCCCGGGCGGCCACGGCCTCCGCGAGCTCGAACGCGGCTGCGGTCTCGCCGAGCTCGGCGCGGACGAGCGCGAGGTTCATGTCGGCCGAAAGCCCCTCCGCCACCACGCGATGGGTGGTGCAGATCGCGGCGCAGCGCTCGAACGCGTCCTCCGCCTCGCGCAGTTCCCCGACGGCCAGGTAGACGTTGCCGAGGTTCTCCAGCGCCGCCGCCGTCCCCAGCATGTCGCCCGCGGCCTCCGTCAGCGTCAGCGCCTCGCGGATCAACGCCAGACCGGCCTCGCGCTGGTCGGGCGCATGCTGTACGACCAACACCCCTTGCAAGTTCAGCGCGTGCGAACGGATCAACGGGGCGCCTCCGGCCGCCGCCAGCTCCGCGGCGCGGGCGCAGGAGGCCCGCGCCTCGCCCAGCGCACCATTGAAGACCTGGATCCGGGCCGCCACCATCGTGGCGCGGGCGGCCAGCCCCTGGGCGCCGGCACGCTCCGCCAGGTCGCGGGCGCGGGTCGCCAACGCCAGGCCCTCCGCGTACCTACCGGCCAACTGGTGGCCCTTCGCCAGCCCCGCCAACGCGGTGGCCGCACCCACGTCGTCGCCGGCCGCTTCGGCCAAGTCCAGCGCGGCTTGTAGGTCGGCGGCCGCTTCGTCCTTGCGGTCCATCAGCCGTTCCACTTCGGCGGCCGCCAGGTGCACGGCGATCCGGCGTTCGGCGGGGACCTGGTGGTCCAGGCGTGCCCGCGCGGCTTCCAACAGGCGCAACGCGTCCTCGACGGCCAGCTGGTCCAAGGCCTGGCGCGCGGCGACGGTTGCCAGGTCCAGCGCCAGCGCGTTGTCCTCGCCCTGCACGGCGAGGCCGGCGGCGACGAGCGAGTTGCCCTCCGTGCCCGCAAGCGAGCGCGCCAAGCGGGTGGCCAACGCGCGCGGATCGGTCGCCACCACGGGCCGGACGGCCTGCGGCATGGCGGCCAGGCGCAGGCCCGCCGGCGCCTGGCTAGCGACGCCGAGCCGGATCAGGGCGTCCGCCCCGGCTTGGAGTGCCCCGCCGTCGAGCTCCAGCGCCTCGCCTAACGCCCAGGCGGGCAAGGGGCCGACTTGCTCGAAGGTGCCCAACACCCGGGCCAGGTCGAGCGCGCCGTCCGGCAAGCGCGCGAGCTTCTCCCGCCAAAGCGCATCCCAGGCATCGGCGCCGCTGCCCGTCAGGGCGGCCGGGGTGAAGGCCCAACCGGCCGCGGTGGCCTCCAGGGCCCCGCCGGCGTGCCAGTGCTCGAGCAACGCGTTCACCAGCCCGGGGCGCCGCGCGTCGATCGCCGTCAACGCGTCCAGCACCTCGGCCGGGGGCGCTTCGCCCAGCCGCGCGGTGACCAGGGTGGCGACCTCGGCCGGCGTCCAGGCCGGAAGCTCGGCCGGCGCCATCCCGTCCGGCGTCGGACCGCCGGCGATGCACCACGAAACGGCATCGGGTGCGGCCCAGAGCTGGGCAAGCAGCTCCCGGCTGGTGGCGTCCGCCTGGTCCCAATCATCAAGGCCGACCCACAGCCGGCCAATCCGCGCGGCGGCGGCCTGCCAGGCCTCGGCGACGGCCCCGTGTAGGGCCAGCTTGCGGGCCCGCGGCTCCAGGTCCAGCCAGGCGGCCGGAAGTTGGCCGGCCAGCCACACGCCGAGCGCTCCCTCCGCGCCCAGGCCCGCGGCGGCCATCGCCTGGCGGACCAGCAGCCGCGCCACGCTGCCCGGCGCGGCACCGGCGCCGCTGCCCGAC
>JAQBPE010000365.1 GCA_028287685.1 Cyanobacteria bacterium RYN_339
CGCGCAGATCGAGCACGACCACCTCGCCGTGGTCGGTGCTGCGGTCGAGCAGCATCTGCTTGTGCAGCGGCTCGTGGGCGCGGTACAGCTCCACGCGCTCCTTCACGTCCGGCAGCTCCATGATCTCCTCGATCGGCTGGGTGCGGCAGGCCTCGATCAGGTCCATCATCAGCTGGTAGTTGGCGATGCGGAACTCGCGGAAGCGCCCCAGGCCGGTGCGCGCGTCCATCAGGAAGCTCAAGAGCTCCCAGCCTTGCGGCTCCAGCACGTCTTCCATGGTGAACTGGGCGGCGTCGGCCTTGTCCACCGCGTCCATCATGGGATCGAAGAAGGCGCCGAAGCGTTCGTGGGCGCCGTAGTGGCGGTAGATCACGCGCGCGGCGGACGGCGCCGTGGGGTCGATGACGTGGTTGGCGAGGCCCTTCTCGTTGCGCAGCGTCTCCGAGAGGTGGTGGTCGAAGACGATGTGGGCGCCCTCCACGTAGGGAAGGTTGGTGCACACGTCGCGCTCGGTGATCGCGATCTTGCCGTCCTGCATGTCCTTGGGGTGGACGAACAGGATGTCGTCGATCATATCCAGCTCCCGCAGGAGGACGGCGCAAACCAATCCGTCCATGTCAGAGCGGGTCACCAGGCGGTACTTCTGCTGCTGTTCGATCATGGGCACTCCTCCACCGCTGATGTCATACCCACGCATCTCCCGCCAATCTCCCGGCCGGCCTCGGCGTCCCTCGGCCGGCCCTCGGCCACGGCCGCCTGTCTGGACGCTACACTGCGGCTATGGCTCGTCTCCTGCTCATATCCACCGACAACGCCGTGGCCGGCTTGGCCCGTGCGCTCCATAGCGACCACGGCCACCACACCGTGCTGGTCGCGTCCGCGGCCCAGGCGTTGGAGCTGTTGCGGCCGGGCGGGTTCGACATCGTCGTGGTGGACGGCGAGCTGCCACGCCGGCAGGCCGTGGCCTTGGTGGCGGCCCTGCGCGCTTCCAGCACCTACAAGGGCGTGCCCGTGATCGGCCTGGTGGGCGTGGACGTGACGGCGGACGGGCTGTTGACCGTCGGCGCGGAGCGCGTGGTGAAGAAGCCCGTCGACGGGCCCGGCTTCTCGCGCTCGCTGGAGTCGGTCTTGTGTCAGGCCGCGCGCGCCGCGAACCCGGACCCCGGTTGAGCGCGATGGCCCAGCACCCGGAGACGTCACTCAGCCGCGCGATCAAGCGCCGGCGCAAGCGCGCGCGGTGGGTGCGCGTGGCGTGGGTGCTGGCGGGCGGCCTGGCGCTGGCGGGCGGCCTGCAGCTCGTGGTGGGGCGCTAAGGGGCTCCGCCGAGGGCCGCGAGGCGCGCCCGGGCGAACGCCAGCTCCTGGTTGGCGCGGTGATCCAGCGCGCCCGCTTGTTCCTGGGGCGTGAAGCCGGCCACGGCGCGGGCGAAGTATGCCCGCGCGTTGGGCTCGTCGTGCCGCGCCAGGTGGAGCCAACGGCGGGGCGAGGAGGGGTTGGCGCGTTCGAAGCAGCTGCGGGCGTCGGCGGGCCGGCCGAGGCGGTCGAGGCACAAGCCACGCTCGATCCAGAGGTCCGGCTGGTCGTCCGGCAGGGCCTTGTAGAACGGCCAGGCGTCCCGCGGGCGCCCGAGGCCCATCAGGCAGTCCGCGCGCAGGCGGGTCTCGCGGAGGCCGGCGCTGTCTTGCGCTTCTAGCAGGGCGAGGGCTTCCTGGAACCGACCCTGGCGATAGTGCGCGCTCGCCGCGTCGGCCGGGTTCGGCGTGGGCCCGGGCGCGGCATCCGCCAGGTCCGGATCGAGCGCCAGCGCCTGGCGGTGGGCGGCCTGCGCGGCGTCGTTCCGCCCCATCAGCGCGAGCGCCTGGGCGTAGATGCCCCAGACGCGGCCTTCGTAGGGCGCCAGCTTGAGCACATGCTCGAACGCCGGCAGCGCCTCCTCGGGGCGGCCCAGGCTCAACAGGGCGCGGCCCCGGCCTTCCCAGGTGTCCGCGATGTGGGGGGTGCGCTCGATGGCGCGCTCGAAGCACACCAGGGCCGTCGCCAGGTCGCGGGGCAAGGTCTCGTTCCCGCGCTCCAGCCAGTCGATCACCGGCAGGGCCGGCTGCTCCGGGCCCGGGGTGGGCCCGGGAAGCTCCGCTTCCGGCGCGACGGGCTCCGACGCGACCGGTTCCGGCGCAACAGGCGCCTCCTCCACCGGCTCGGGCGCCAGCGACGCGCGCAGCCCTTCATAGAAGACCAGCACCCCGGTGTCCGGGCTGCCGTCCCGGGGGTGGTACGCGGCCACCTCCTCCAGGTGGGCCAGGGCTGCCGCCAGATCGCCGGCCGTCAAGGCCTCCACGGCCTCCTCCAGCCCGCTTTCCGCGATGACCATGGTCATGATCGGCGCGACATCGCGGAACGAGTCCATCCAGCGCTCCCCGATCGCCCCCAGGAAGGGCGCCAGCGCCGCGGGCGGCACCTCGCCGACCAGGCGTGCCACCAGCCGAACGGCTTCGTCGCGGTGGTCGGCCGCGCGCGCCGCGACCGCCAGGGCCAGCAATTCGTGCTTGGCTTCGGTCGACGTCAGGTCTTGGGGTTCGGTTTCGGGCATGGGGCTCCTCCGTGCGGGCCGTGCACTTCATACCCCGCCGGCCCGGTGACTAGCCCGGGAGCCGCAGCTCCGCCACCGTGCCGGCTGGCCCCGACGCCAGCGTGGCCGTGCCGCCGTGGCCTTCGGCGATCGCTCGCGCGATCGCGAGCCCCAGCCCCACCCCACCGGTCTCGCGGCTGCGGCTGGTGTCCGGGCGGTAGAACGGCTCGAAGAGGTGCGGGAGATCGGCCGGCGCCACGCCCGGCCCGTCGTCCAGCACGCGGAAGCAGCCGGGGGCGGTCTCCACGCGCACGTGGCCGCCCGTGGGCGTGTACTTGAGCGCGTTGTCGAGCATGTTGCCCATGGCGCGCGCCAGCAGGCGCGGGTCGCCTTGCAAGGGAGCCGCCGCCAACGCCGCCTCCAGCGTCAGGCCGGCCTGGCGCGCGGTCAATTCGCGCGCGTCGACCAGCTCGCGGGCCAGCCCGGCCAGGTCCAGCGGCACGTGCGTGGGCTGCGATTGCGCGCGGGCCAAGGTCAGCAGCTCGCCGATCAGCCCGTCCATGGCCTGGATCTCGCGCTCCAGCCGCGCCACCGTGGGCGCGTCCTCCGGCGGCGTCTGCAAGAGCGGCACCGCCACGGCCATGCGCGAGAGCGGGCCGCGCAGCTCGTGCGAGATGTCCGCCAGCAGCTGTTCCTTCTGGCGCAGCATTTGCAGAACCCGCTGGCGCAGGCTCTCGAAGGCATGCTCGAGGTCGGCCAGCTCGTCGGAGCGCGTCACCGCCACGGGCGTGGCGAGGTCGCCCGCGCCCAGGCGGTGGGCGATCGCCACCAGCCCGCGCAAGGGGCGCAGCACCCAGAACCACAGCGGCGGCACGATCAAGAGCGCCAACAGCAGCATCCAGGCCAGCGGCACCAGCAGGTGGCCGGCGGGGCGGAAGGGCCGGGGCGGCTCGAAGTCCACCAGCAGGGCGCCCAGCGTCTCGTTGCCGCGGTCCAGGCGAACCCAGTAGCGGTGCCAGGACGGCCCCGGCAGGGGACCGGGCTCGTAGACCAGCTTGTCGGACGCCAGCAACGCCGGGTAGTTGCCCGTCTGCTTCCAAGGAACGAATCGAAGGGTTGCGTGCAGGCCCTTCGACAGCTCCTCCAGCCGCCGGGCGTCGGTGCCGGAGCGCTCCACTTCGCGGGCGATGAAGAGCGCGTTGTCGCGGCCGAACTGCCGCACGGAGTCGAGCCGCCCCGTGTCCAGCAGCACGCGGGCCACCAAGATCGAGCCGGCCAGCATCACCACCAGCACGGCGGCCGCGTAGAGGTAGACCTTGGCGACCAGCGAGCGGCTTACCAGTCCCATCTGTAGCCCACGCCGCGCACGGTGATCAGGTGCTTCGGCTGGCGCGGATCGGCCTCGATCTTGCTCCTCAGCCGGCTCATGTGGATGTCGATCGCCCGGTCGAAGCTTTCGGACGCGTCCTCGGACAGCTCCAGCAGCTGGTCGCGCGAGAAGGCGCGCCCGGGTTGGGCCAGCATGGCGTCGAGCAGCCGGTACTCGTTGGGCGTGAGCGTGATTTCACGCTCCCCCAGGCGCAGGCTGCGCTGATCCGGGTCCAACCCCCGCCCCTGCGGCCGCGCCGGGCCGCGGCGCAAGACCGCCTCCACGCGCGCCAGCAGCTCCTTGGGGTTGAAGGGCTTGGGCAGGTAGTCGTCCGCGCCGATCTGCAGGCCGCGGATGCGGTCGTCGTCGTCGCCGCGGGCCGTCAGCATGATCACGGGCGTGGCGTTGCCCGTGGCGCGGATGGCCTGGCAAACCGCGAAGCCGTCCTGCTCGGGCAGCATGATGTCCAGCAGCACCAGCTCCGGGCGGTCGGCCAGGAGCTCGAAGCCCCGCGAGGGCCGGTCCGCCCAGGCCAATTCGTAGCCGTTGCGGGCTACGAAGGCCTGGAGCAGCTCGGCCAGCTCGCGGTCGTCGTCGATCAGCAGGAGCTTGCGACCCATGCCCGTTGTTTACCCGCGCGGGAAGGGCATGGGCGGCCGCAGGTGCTCGAGCTTGTCGACCAACCGGCTGCGCTGCCCCTTGTCCAGGCTCGCGGCGAAGGCCACGATCTGGTCCACCGGCAGGCGCCCGTCCAGCTGGGCGGACATCGCCGTGCCCAGCGCGGCCTGGTCGCCGGACTGCACGAAGGCCGCGACGGCGTCACGCATGGCCTTGCCACGTGCCGGGTCGTGCAGCGCCTTGCCTTGCTCTTCCAGCGCCGTGAGCGCCGTTTGCTGGTCGGCCGTGAGGGCCAGCTCCGCAACCAGGTGCTCGTGCATCTTGGCGCGGAAGCCGTCCATCTGGGCCTTCGGCGGCGGCGGCTGCTTGGCCAGCAGCGTCAGCAGCTGGGTGCGCTGGTCGTCCGTCAGCACGGCGCGCAGCTCGCCCGCCACGGCCAGGCGGTCGGCCTGGTGCCCCTGGAAGTCGGCCTTGCGGGCGGCGGCCCAGGCCTTGAGCGCGTCCTGGTCTACGGTGTCGGCCAGCAGCAGGCCCTTGAGGGCTGCCAGCTCCTCTTTGTGGTCCGCGGGCGGCTTGTGCTTTTCGAGGATCGCCTTGATCTGGTCCTTCTGGGCGCTGGTCAGGCCCAGTTGGCGGGCGATTTGGCCGTGGAACGGGCCGCCGCCGAAGCCGGGGTTGCCGCCCTGCATGGCGCGGAAGCCCAGCACGTCGGTTGATTCGGCCGCGGCCTGCTGCATGACGGCGCCGCAACCGGCCATCGCCACGGCTGCTACCGCCAGGGCCACCCATTTGATTCGTTCGAGCATCGGGGGTTCCTCCTATTCGAGGTCCACCTTAGCGCCCGTATGTTTCTGGATTTTTTCAGCCCGCAAAAGACCAAGAGCGACCGCTTGTGGCGGCCGCTCTTAGCGTTGTGAGAGTGAGAGTGAGAGAGGTGGTGGAAAACTTCTTAGCCCACGCCGACGTGGGCGCCCAGGCTGAACACCTTGCCCAGCAGCTTGAACGGGGCGGTGATGACGCTGCCGACGGCGCGGCCGACGGTGTTGAGGGCCGAGCCCACGGAGTAGAGGAAGCCGTTGCTCGAGCCGACGCGGGCCCAGCCGCCGATGCCGGCGCTGCCCAGCAGCTGGCGGCCCACCAGGAACGCACCGGCCAACAGCGCGCCGTTGATCAACCAGCGGCCGGCCTCTTCAGCGCCCGTGCGGGGCTGGTAGGGGTTGTGGTAGGGCATCATGCGGCGGCTGGCGTCGAACGGGTGCAACACGAACTGGAACACTTCCTGCAGGCGATCGCCGGCGCCGTGGAAGAAGTCACCCACGGCGTTGTGCTGGCCGGGGTTCGTCGGGTAGGACGGGTACTGGGGCTGCTGCGGGTAGCTGGGGTAGGACGGCTGCGTCGGGTACGACGGGTACGACGGCTGCGTCGGGTAGCTGGGGTACGACGGGTACTGCTGCACCGGGGGCAGCGGCATCGGCACGGGCGGCAGCTGGGGCGCCGACGGGTACGACGGGTACGACGGCTGCGTGGGGTACGCAGGCGGGCGGCTCACGATGGGGTTGTAGGAACCGATCGGGGAAATCCGGGAACCGGGCGTCCGCATCATCATCGTGAATTCCTCCTGAGGTGTTAAGCCAACCTTATCTCCACAGTGTCTATCGCTTAACGTCCCATAAACTTGCGTGAATGTTGGGAAATTTCTTTGGGTTAGATCGCGTCAGCAAGCTGTCAAAAGGCCTTAATCTTCAAAGGGGATCGAATGCGACGGACACCATGGGGACCTCTTGCCGCCGGATTGGGGCTGGCTTTGGCGCTGGCCGCCGGGGTCGGCGCGGACCCCCTGCGGGCCTGGCTGGCCGTGGCCTTTGCCGTGCTGGCGGGCGGCTACATGTACGGCGTGGTGGTGCAGCACGCCCTGGCCCGGCCCGCCATCTGGCGACCGGTCACGCCCGGCTTCTACCTGCCCTTCGTCCTGCTGTTGCTGGCCGGCGGTGGCGTGCTGGCGCTGCCCAGCCTCTTCATCCCCGCGCGCAGCCTGGTGCATGACACCTTCCCCGTGCTGATCACCGGCGGCGACCTCACGATGCTGGCGTTCGTCGTCGCGCTGCCGCTGATCGGTGGCCTGTATGGGTTCTACATGCTGGCTGACGGCCTGGCGCCGGGCCGGGCCTTCTCCACCTCCTGGGACTCGATCCGCCGCCGCGGCGCGGGGCTGATGATGCTCCTGATCTTGCCGCCGCTAGCGTGCCTGGTGGATCCGTCGTTCAACGGCGAGACCCTGGCGGTGCTGGACCCGCAAGCGCTGGGGCTGGCGGCAGCTGCCGCCTTGGCGGCCGCCGCGCCGCTCTCCTGGCTGCTCGCGCGCAACTACGCGCAGGTGCGCTCCACGCCGGCGCCGGCGCCGCCGTCCGGGCGCTTGCGCTGGGCCTGGTCGGCCACGCTGCCGATCATGGTCGCCGCGTCCTGGTACGGGGGCGCGTTCGGGGAGGTGGTGCCGCGCCCGGCCGTGGACGCCGCGCCGGTGCTGGCCAACGTCGAGGTGACCACGGAGCCAGGTTGGGAGGCTTTGAAGGGCCCCTGGGGCCTCGCGGCCGGGCCCGACGGCACGCTCTACGTGGGCGAGCCGTGGGCCAACCAGATCCTCGTGAAGCGCCCCGGCCAGCCGGCCGCCACGCTCGCGGCCGGCAACCGGTCGATGGGCGCGCGCGCCATGACGCTAGACCCCCTGGGCCGCCCGCGCGAGCTGGCGCTGGGGCCGGACGGCGCCCTCTACGCCACCAGCTACATCCAGGCGGCGGTCATGCGCATCGCGGCCGGCGGCGAGCCGCGCCTGCTGGCGGGAGGCTGGTGGGGGCGGCGCGACGGCGTGGGCGAGGGCGCCCACTTCCACCAGCCCTCGGGCCTGGCCTTCGGGCCCTCCGGCGACCTGTTCGTGGCGGACGCCGTCAACGACCGTATCCGGCGGATCGACCCCAACGGCGTGGTCACCACGTTCGCGGGCGGCCGCAAGGGCCTCGCCGACGGCCAGGGCACGGCCGCGCGCTTCGACCACCCGCAAGGCCTGGCCTTCGGTCCCGCCGGCGAGCTTTACGTGGCGGACGGCAACAACGACTGCATCCGCAAGATCGCCCCGGACGGCGTCGTTACGACCCTGGCGGGCCAGGCAGGGCCCGGCCTGCACGACGGCCGCTATGCGGAGGCCCGCTTCCGGGGACCCACCAGCGTGGCGGTGGGGCCCGGGGGCGACGTGTACGTCGTGGAGAGCGGCCCCGGCCGCCTGCGCAAGCTGAGCCCCGCCGGGGTGGTCACCACGCTGGTCGACAAGGGCCTGGAAGGACCCGTCGGCGTGGCCGCGCTCCCCGACGGCCGGATCTACGTGGCCGACTTCGGCCATGGCCGCCTCGCGGTTGTGCGCGAGCGACGCTGAACCGCCCTCTACATCGGCGGGCCGTGGCGGTAGAATGTCACCGTCCCGCCCGCCTCACCCCCTGGAGCTCGCTTGACCAAGCTTCGCTGGCCCGCCATCCACGCCTGGGCCCTATATGACTTCGCCACCACCGCGTTCTCCATGAACGTGATCTCCACGTACTTCGCGCTGTGGGTCACCAAGGAACATGGCGCGAGCGACCTGACCTATGGCCTCGCCAAGTCGCTCTCGATGGCGCTGGTGGTGATCTTGGCGCCGGTGATCGGGGCGATGTCGGACCGGTTGGGCACGCGCAAGCCCTTCATCCTCGTCAGCACCCTGTCGTTCGTGGCGGCGGCGATCGCCATCGGCTTCACCGGCAACGTGTGGGTGGGGCTCGCGCTCTATGGCTTCGGCAACATTGGCTACCAGCTCTCCAGCGTGTTCTACAACGCCATGCTGCCCGCGCTGTCGCCGCCCGAGACCATGGGGCGCGTCTCCGGCTACGGCCGCGCGCTGGGCTACACCGGCTCGCTGATCGCGGTCTTCCTGGGCATGGCCTTCGCCACCGGCTCGATCCTGGGCCACCCGGTCGGGCTGCCGGCCGGCGGCTCGCAGGCGGTCTTCATCCCCACCGCCCTGCTGGTCTTCGCGGCCACGATCCCGCTCTTGATGATGCGCGACCCCGAGAGCGCCGTCCCGGCGGCCCACGCCAAGGGCAGCCTCAAGGAAGGCCTGCTGCAGCTCCGCAGCGACCCGCGCCTCAAGGGCGTCGGCGCCTTCCTGATCGGCAGCTTCTTCTTCTTCGACACCATCAACACCATCCGCGACTTCATGAGCATTTACTTGGTAAAAGTGGTCGGCCTCTCGGAGACGGGCGGCTCGCTGCAGGCCTTCCTGGCCTCGCTGGTGATCTGCAGCCTGTTCGGCGCCCTGGGCTGGGGCTGGCTGGCCGACCGCACCACGCCCAAGACGGCCTTGATGGGCGTGCTCGCGATGTTGGCCGTGTGCTTCCTGGCGCTGGTCTTCGTGACGGACAAGCTGATCGTGATGCGCGTGTTGGGGCCGCTGTTGGGCGTGGCCTTCGGCGGCGTGCTGGTGACGACGCGCCCCTTGCTCACGCAGCTGATCCCGGCGGACCGCCAGGGGCTGTTCTTCGGGCTGTTCGTGCTCGCCAACGATGTGGCCGCGATCGCCGGCCCGATCACCTGGGGCGTGGTGGTGAAGCTGCTGCAAGGGACGGGCAACCTGGCTTACCAGGCGGCCCTGGCCTCGCAGCTGGTCTTCCTGTGCATCGGCATCGCCTTCGTGGCCTCGGTGCCGGACCCGGGCAAGCGCCGCGGCGGGCTCATGCCCCTGGAAGACGCGGCTTCGTAAGCCTCAGTGCCCTGCGAGGGGGAAGGCGCCCGTAGCCAGGGCGCCTAGCAGCATCACGCCCGCGGCGCCCAGCGCCCAGGGCAGGGTGAAGCGTTGGTGGTCGCCGATGTCCACCTTCGCCATGCCCACCAGCAGGTAGGTCGAGGGCACCAGCGGCGAGAGCAGGTGCACCTGCTGGCCGATGATCGAGGCCCGCGCCACGTCGGCGGGCGCCAGGTGGTACACCGCCGCGGCCTTGGCCAGCACCGGCAACATCCCGAAGTAGAAGGCGTCGTTCGAAATCAGGAAGGTGAACGGGATGCTCACCAGCGCCGTGATCACCGTGAGATAGGGCCCGCAGGCCGCCGGGATCAGCGCGATCACCCAGCCGGCCATGGCGTCCACCATCTTCGTGCCGCCCAGGATGCCCGTGAAGATGCCCGCGGCGAAGATCAACGAGACCACCGCCAGCGCGTTGCCGGCGTGCGCGGCCACCCGCTCCTTCTGCTCCTCCGGCTTGGGGTAGTTCAGCAGCGCGGCGGCGGCGAAGGCCAGCATGAACAGGACGCTCAGGGGCACCCGGTCGGACATCAGCCCGGCCATCAGGCCGATCGTCAGCAAGAGGTTTGGCCACCAGCGCCCCGGGCGGCGGAAGGGCTGGTGCTCCTCCACGTCCTCGGCCCGCGCCAGCTCCACCACGTCCTGCAGGCCCACGCGTGCGCGCTCCCGTCGGCCCAGCACCACGGCCGTGAAGAGCAGCCAGCCCACACAGCCCAGCGCCGCCGGCACCAGCGGGATGAAGACCGCCTGCGGGCTCAGCCCCAGCGCGCTGGCCGCCCGCGCCGTGGGCCCGCCCCAGGGCGCGATGTTCGTGATGGCCGCGGCCATGATCACCACGCAGGCCAGCACCCGGCGGTCGAGCTGCAGGCGCTCGTACAGCGGCAACATGGCCGCGATCGTGATCATGTAGGTGGTGGTGCCGTCGCCGTCCAACGAGACCACCAGGGCGAGCAGGGCCGTCCCCACCACGATGCGCAGCGGGTCGCCTTTCACCAGGCGCAGGATCAGGCGCACCAACGGGTCGAAGAGCCCGGCATCGATCATCAGCGCGAAGTAGAGGATCGCGAAGAGCAGCATCACGCCGGTCGGCGCCAGCGCCTTCACGCCGTCGAGCATCATCGGGCCCAGCGCCAGCCCGAAGCCGCCGGCGAGCCCGAACGCCACCGGCACGGTGATCAAGGCGATCAGGGGGGTCACGCGCCGCGTCATGATCAAGGTCATGAACACCAGCACCATGGAGAAGCCCAGGAAGGTCAGCATCGTGCCTGCCTTATGCCCGGCAGGCCGCGCTTACTCCGGCTCGCAGATCCCCTGGTCCACCGGACCGGGCACGGCCTCCAGGGCCAGGGCGAGCGCCTCCAGGGCGTCCAGCACCTGCGGGCGCTTGTCCGGCGAGATGTGCGCGAAGACGTTCTGCGCCAGGGCGCGCCGGGCCTCCTGCGCCTCCATCAGCACGCGCCGGCCCTCCAGGCTGAGGCTCACGTGCACGACGCGGCGATCGCTGACGTCGGCCGCGCGCTCCACGAAGCCGCGCGAGACCAGCCGGTCCACCAGGGTGGAGGCGGCGCCCATCGACAGCCCCAGCCGATCGGCCAGGGGCGACATCTTGGTGCGGTCCATGTCCTGGATCGTCTTGAGCGCCCAGAATTGCGGGGGCGTCAAGTCCGCGGCCTTGCACATCGCCAGCATCCGGCCCTTGTAGGCGACGGCCATGCGCTCCATGCACGCTTCGTAGAGCGCGACCTGTTCGGCAATGGCCATTGGGACGGACCTCGGGCAGGGAAGGGCGACCCAATTATTTTAGCATATAAAATGTTTTAATCAATAAGTATAGAATGACATGAATCCTATCGACCGCCCGGCAGCTTGGACTTGATCGCGCCGGCGATCGCCATGATCGCGTTCTGGACCCTGCCGACGGTGTTGCGGGCGATCGCCTGCATGAGGTCCGACAGGCGCACCTTCACGATGCCCTGGAAGGTCACCACGCGCTCGACCACCCTGGACAGCGCATTCAGGGCGGCGCGCACGGCCGGCATGGCCAGGGCGCGGTCGGCTTTTTGGAGCGCTTTGGGCGCGCGCTTGCCCAGCACACGGCGTCCACGCAGCACGATGGCGGTGGCGAAGAGCCCTAGATCTCCCGTATGGAGCGGGGCGGTATGCCGCGACTGATCGAGGCGTTCGGTCCTTTTTTGCGTCATAAAACTTAGATATGCCCTGGGACACAGCCGGCCTGCCGGCTTTCACTTAGAATTAATACCCGGTCCGCTGGATTTAACGGGGGCCTGGTCGCTTGCCGGGAATTATTTCGCGTGCTAAATTATTTCGCAGGCAAAACTTTCAGCCCATAGGGAGTCAACCGCATGTCCAGGCCAGGGTCCACCCGCCTTCAAGCCAGCATCCTGCTCACCGCCGCGGTGTTGGCCGGTTGCTCGTCGCAGCTGAACACCACCGCGACCGCTGCGCGCCCGCAGCAGGAGACGGCCGTTCGCGCCCTCCTGGCCCCCGGCGCGGCCGGCACCACCATCACGATCGACGACCCCACCGCGCTGCCGGCGGCGGTGCAAGCGGCGCCCACGCTGCGCGCCGTGGTCGGCGGCCGGGCCGTGACCGTCACGCGCAACCCGGGCGGTTCCTTGATCTTCGTGATCCCGGCCGGCACCAACACCACGCTGGAAGTGAACGGCAGCCTGCGCGTGCTCTTCATCATGAACGACAAGGACAGCCAGATCGTCACGCTGAGCACCGGCAGCCCGATCCAGTTCGACACCCCGCCCGTGCAGCTCGAGCCCAACAACGGCTTCATCGCCCGCGGCCTCAAGGTCAAGCTGACGGCCAACACCCAGGCGCCCACCGACAAGTACCAGTTCACCTGGGGCTACTCCGCCAGCGGCGTGGGCCCGTGGCAGCCCATCCCGGGCTCCGGCAAGCAGGTGGAGTGGGAGCCGCCCGCGGCCGGCAACTACTTCCTGAAGGTCGACGCCGTGGACAAGACCAGCCAGCAGGCCTATTCCACCACCACCAGCAGCGCCGTCGTCTTCGTGACGGACGCCAAGGACGTGCTGACGACGGAGCCCGCCAGCGGCACGGTGCAGCGCGGCAACCCCCTGATGTTGAAATTCAACCGCCCCGCCGGCTTGAACGGCACGAACCTCTCGTATTCCTGGAGCGCCGGCCCGTCGGCCCAGGGGCCCTGGAGCGTGATCTCGGGCAACGGCGACCCCGTCAGCTGGCTGCCCACGACCGTCGGCAGCTACTACGTGCGCGCCGAGGTTTCCAACAAGGACACGGGCGCGGTCAACACCTTCGTCTCGCCCAACGCCGTGGTCTTCGTGAGCGAAGGCAAGCCCATCATCACGCCGTCGACGACCAGCGTCCTGCGCGGCGACCAGGTCACGCTCTCGCTGAACATCCCCAACCCCGGCAAGGGGCCCTTTACCTGGTACTACAGCGTCTCCGGCGGGCTGGGCACCACCTGGTTGCCCATCAACACCGGCACCAACCAGGCCGGCATCAGCACCGGCGCGCTGGCCAGCATCAGCCATATCGTGAACGAGGCCGGCAGCTATAACTTCCGCGTGGACTTCCCGGACGCCGGCGGCACGATCAAGAGCTTCACCACCACGGAGCCCGTGCTGAACGTGCGCGAAGGCGCCTTGCCCCTGATCACCTCCGATCCGCCGAACGCCACGATCAACTCCGGCGGCACCGTGGATCTCTTGTTGAACGCGCGCGGCGTTGACGAGACCAACTACAAGTTCACCTGGTACGCCTCGACCAACCCCAGCTTCGGCTACACGTCGCTGCCCATCACGAACGCGAGCAAGTCCTACGCCAAGAAGTACACCTGGCGGACCCAGCAGGTGGTGTCGATTGGCACCTCCCAGCTCAACCAGGTCCAGGCGCCGGGCTCGTACTTCATCCGCGTGGATGCGGCCCAGATCGCCGGCACGGCAGTCTACACCTTTACCTCGGCCTCTCCCGTCGTCACGATTCAACCGTAACCAAGGAAACCCGTCATGGCCATCGTCCTCGCCCCTTTCTTAGCCCTGGCTCTGGCCGCGGCCAAGCCCGCGCCCTCGCCGAAGCCGACGCCTCACGCGCCGGCCGGCGCGCCTTCGCCGTCCCCCACCTCCATGCCGTCCATCGCGCCCACCCCGGCGCCCAGGGCAGGCCTGCCGGTGGTGGTGACGGGCGTCGTGCGCGACGCACAGTCCAAGGAGCCGATCGGCGGCGCGCTGATCCAGCAGGAAGGCAGCGTGACCTCCGTCTTCACGCAGCCGGACGGCCACTTCCGCCTGCTGATGGACCGCACCGGCGGCGGCGCGATCACGGTCTCCGCGGTGGGCTACGAGAACGTCAGCACCGCCGTGGGTGCCGGCAAGGACCTGGACCTCAA
Organism: Cyanobacteria bacterium RYN_339; assembly: GCA_028287685.1. Taxonomy (GTDB): domain Bacteria; phylum Cyanobacteriota; class Sericytochromatia; order S15B-MN24; family JAQBPE01; genus JAQBPE01. Next base: position 13,772 of record JAQBPE010000365.1, read on the forward strand.
GCTCAAGAGCGTATCGGGCTTCCTGCCCAACGCGCCGCTGGCGCCGCTCACGCCCGTCGGCATGTCCGCCGCGGAAACCGCCCCGCTCAACTCCGGGCTGGTCTTCGCCTACAGCCTCCGCAACGTCAACGCCGCGGCCCCCGGCAGCAACGGCAGCGCCTCCACCATCACCGGCTGGAGCAACAACGACTTCCGGCTGGGCGCGCGCGTGCGCTGGAAGCCCTGGCTGGTGGAGGTCGAGGGCTCGCACTACGAAGTGCCCGCCGACGTGGCCGGCCTGCGCAAGGAAGACAACCCGGCCTTCAAGCCCAGCACCTGGCAAGCAGGCGCCCGCCTGGGCGCTATTTGGAGCGTGACGTCCGACCTGGAAGGCGCGCTGTTGGGCGCCTACCGTTGGAGCAACACCGTGCCCAACAACAGCCGCATCCCGTACACGGGCAGCGACCTGGACTTCGAGCAGACCCGCCATGCCCTGGGCGGCGTGGCGCTGGCCGCCTGGCGGCCCGGCCGCGGGCGCTGGCACCTGGAAGGCAGCGCCGGCTACTACCCGCTGGTCTACGCCATCGCGGATTCGCCGGGCACCCCGATCGCCGGCAGCTCCCTGCTGGAGGCGCGTGCGATCCTCGGCTACGAGATCATGCCCGGCCTGCGCCTGGGGTTGGGCGGCGGCCTGGAGCGCTGGAGCGGCACCGGCCAGGACCAGAGCGTGCGCGTGACGCTGGGCGTCCACTACACGCCGGGTGGCGTGCCCAAGGGGAACGAGTGATGCTCCGGCATGTCCTGACCACCGCCACGATCCTGGCCGCCGTGGCCGGGCCCGCCGCCGCGCAGGGGACTTTCGACACCTCGCTCGACCTGGCGGAAGCCGTGTTGCTGGCGCGGGACAACAGCCTGGCCGCGCAGCAGAACCGCCAGCAGCTCAAGGTCACGGAGGCGGATCGCTCCGTCGCCGTGAGCTCCGTGCTGCCCAGCGTCTCCTTGCAGACCGCGGCCAACTACAACCGGCTGCCGGCCAGCCAGGCCGCGGCCTTCGGCGGCAGCGGCGGCTTCGGCGGTGTGGTGGGCTTCCCCACCTCGGGCACCTCCGTCGACACGACGATCTCCGCGCAGCAAGTCATCTTCGATGCCTTCGCCACGCGTGACACCCTGGCCATTTACGACCAGCAGCTGCGCATCGGCGCCCTGGCCGTGCAACAGGCGGAGCAGGAGGCCATGGCCAACACCGCCGTGGCCTACTTCGACGTGCTGCGTTCGGAGGGGTTGGCCGGCGTGAGCGCCGACGGCGTGAAGCAGGCCGCGGAGCACCTGCGCCTGGGCGATTTGCGCATGAAGGCCGGCACGGGCACGCGCGCGGAGGTGCTGCAGCTGCGCGCCCAGCTGGCGAACGCCCAGGGCAACCTCACGCAGGCGCGCAACGCGGTGAACATCGCGCGGATGAATTTGGCGAACTTGCTGAACGCGCCCGTGGGCGATCGCCCCCTGGCGACCGCCCCCGTCGTGCCCCCCCTGCCGGTGGACCTGGCGCGCGACCTCGCCCCGGGCGTCGATCGGCGCCCGGAGGTGCAGACGCTGCTCGCCAAGACGGAGGCCGACCAGACGCGCGTGAGCCAGGAGAGCCGGGCCCTGTGGCCCAACCTCACGGCCACCAGCTCGTACAGCCAGCGCGACCTCAACGAGGGCCAGTTCGGCGCCGGGCTGAAGGTGAGCTGGGCGCTCTTCGACAGCTTCAAGGTGCGCAACCGCATGGAGAGCGCGCTCAACAGCGCCCGCGTGGACCAGATCCAGGCCGAGCAGGCGCGCCAGCGCGTGGCCCTGGAGATCCGCCAGCAGTACCAGACGCGTGAAGAAGCCAAGACGCGCATCCTGAGCGCCCGCGAAGGCCTGGCCTCCGCGCAGGAAGCCTACCGCCTGGCGGTCAAGCGCTACAAAGTAGGCGTGGCGACCACCTTCGAGGTCACGGACGTCCAGAACACGCTGATCCAGTCCGGCAACAACTACGTGCAGGCCCTCAACGACATGCGCGCCTCGGAAGTCCGGTTGGCCAAGGCCTTGGGGCTCGATCTGGCGGAGTACCTCGCCGGAAAACACGCAGCCAAGCCACTCAAGAGCTAAACGCCAACTTCTTTCTCCCCTTCTGCCAACCTCTCCGTCAAGCAGTTGTTACATAGTGTGAGGGCATCGCCCACACCTTCGTAGCAACTGATGAAGGGTGCCATGCAGGAGGTTCCGATGGAGTCGCGTCCGGTCCGATCGATCTCGTTGGTGCCACTGACGCCGTTCGGCAAGGGCCTTACGCCCGAGCTTCCGCTGATGGCGCCGGAAATCGTCAACATGTTGCAGGCGATCTCGCGGGCGGATGACCTGGCTTCGCTGGAGATGACGGCGGTGGTGCGCTTCGCGCCGATGGCCGGCGCCCACACCGCCCTGATCCGGCCCGCCGGCCGCAACGTGCGGCTATCGCCGGAGCTGGCCGTCTTCGAGGGGCGCCTGGAGGGCCTGGCCCGCCGCGCCATCAACACCGGTGGCTTCGCCTGGGAGCGCCAGGGCGACCACTACATGGCCGTCTTCCCGCTCTGGGCCCAAGGCGAGCCCGTGGGCGAGCTGATGCTGGCCGGCGCCGCCGGCAAGGTGCTGCAGCTGGTGGCGGCCTCCGCGCCGCTGCTGACCATGTGCGGCCCGCTGGCCCTCGCCCTCGCCAACCTCGCCCTGCGCGCGCTTGCCGTCCCGCGCGAGGCCACCGTTCGGGTGGCCCCCACCTGGCAGCCGAGCGTAACCACCAAGTTGTAGGAGCCCTCCGATGTCGAAGTTGCGCTGGCATGCCGCCCTCACCCTGCTCGCCGTTGCCGCTGCGGGCTGCACCTATGTCGAGCCCGGCGCCGCGCCCCTGGCCGGCTCGCGCGGCGTGATCGAACAGCACCCGCCCATGGCGGGCGGCGGCGGCGGGGTGATCGGCAACAACGCCGCGCGCCTGACGGGCACGATCACGGGCACGCTGCGCGGCCCCTCCGCCTCCGTGGTGGCGAACAACGCGGGCAATCTGGTGGGCAACCATGCCGCGGGCTTGGTGGGCAACAACGCGGCCGGCCTGGTGGGCAACAACGCCGCCGGGTTCGCGCTCTTGGCGCTGCAAGACTGGACGGAGCCCGCCGCCAACGTGGAGGTGGCCCTCTACGACGACCAGGGCCGCGCCATTTCCACCGCCGCCGTGCACGCGGACGCCGCGGGCCGGTACAGCTTCGAGGGCGTCGAGGTCGGCGCCGGTGTGCTGTTCGTGCGCGCCAAGTACCGCCTGGCGGACCAAAACCTAACCTTATCCGCCGCCACCCAGGCGCCGCGTCGCGGCGAGAAGCTGGAGGTGCCGGTGGACCCGGCCACCACGCTGGTGGGCAAGAAGGTGGCGCAGCTGCTGGCTGCCGGCACGTTGCAGCCCGCCAGCCTGAGCGAGGAGGTCATCTCGCGCATGGTCCACGGCATCGCGCCCCTGATGACGGAGAAGGCCGTGGCCGCGGCCGCGCTGCTGGGCCCGGACCAGGCCGCTGCAACCTTCGACGCGCTGCTCAAGGCCAACCCCGCGCTCACGCTCGAGCTGCGCAAGAAGGCCGACGAGGACCCCAAGCTCGCGGCGCTGCCCCAGATCGTGAGCGGCGCCGCATCATTGGGCGTCGTGGCGACCGTGGCCGGCGCCGAGCCGGGCTACGCCGACGGCAACGCGGCGAGCGCGCGCTTCTCCAGCCCCTACGACGTGGTGGCGGACGGCCGCGGCAGCCTGTACGTCTCGGACTACGGCAACAACTGCATCCGGCGCGTGGACCTCGCCACCGGCGACGTCAACACCGTGGCCGGCACCCCGGAGGGCGGCTACACGGACGGCCCCGGTGGCCTGGCGCGCTTCCGCAACCCGCGCGGCCTGGCGCTCGACGCCACGGACGCCCTGCACCCGATGCTTTACGTCGCGGACACCGGCAACGCGCGCGTGCGCCGGATCGCGATCGGCACGGGCGGCAACCCGGCTGAGGTATCCACCGTCGCCGGCAGCGCGCTGCCCGGCTTCGCCGACGGCGACGGCACCTCGGCGCGCTTCAAGGACCCCCGCGGGCTGGCCTTCGATGGCCAGGGCCACCTGTTCGTGGCGGATGCGGGCAACCAGCGCGTGCGCATGATCGACCTCGGCCAGGCCACCCGGCCGGTCACGACCCTGGCGCGCCTGGGCGACACCGTCGCCGCCGGCCAGTTGGCCGGGCCCTTCGGCCTGGCCTTCGGACAGGACGGCCGGCTGCTGGTGGCCGACGCCACCAGCGACGCCGTGTTGGCCCTGGTGCCGGCGGACGGCGTCGCCACCACGGTGGCCGGCGGCGCCCAGGGCTTGGACGACGGCAGCGGCATCGCCGCGCGCTTCCGCTACCCCGCCGGCCTGGCGCCGGACGGCGGCGGCGGCTATTATGTGGCGGATCTCCAGAACCACGCCGTGCGCCACGTCGGCCCGCAATCCCAGGTGACCACCCTGGCCGGCGACGGCACGGCGGGCGCCACCGACGGCACCGGCGCCGAGGCCCGCTTCCACAACCCCACGGGGTTGGCGCTGGCAGTCGACGGCAAGCTCTACGTCGCCGATATGTTGAACAACCGGATCAGGGTGATCGCCGTCCCTTAACTTGCCTGGGCTCGCTTGTGTGTTAAAATAACTTCATAAAGTTTCACACAGGTTGGAGGCCCCCGCGATGATCCGTCCCCGTTTCGCCGCCGTCTTCACGCTGGCCCTGGCGATCCCCGCGGTTTGGGCGCCGGCCACCTTCGCGGCGGACCCGCCGGAGGCGCCGCCCGTGCGCTCGCTCTACGCCTCGCCCC
>JAQBPE010000367.1 GCA_028287685.1 Cyanobacteria bacterium RYN_339
GTTGGGTCTACATCCCGAAACGCGGCAGCGTTCCGGACCTCGGCAAGGCGCCGCGCGATACCGTCGGGGCTTCGGACATAGATGCCGTCCAGGGCTGCAATGTATAGGTTGTCCTGGACGTCCATCGCCAGGTCAACGGCCGTGCCTATATTCGCGGCCGCGATCGTCGTAACGGCCCCATTGACGGGCACTGCCGGGCGCAGTTGCGGGGTCGGATTGCCCGCGGTGGTGGCCGCAGTTGGCAGGGTCGACGGCGATGCCGTCGGCATCGATGGCGTCGCAACCGCACAGCCACCTAACAACCCGAACAAAGCGATGGTACGGACTAAGTGACGCATGGGCGCTGCCTGCGAGTCCTTTCGGGATTGGGCTTGGCAAAGGTATATTTATGCCGTAAATTTGGTTAGCCCGCAAGCAGAGTTTTGGACCTTGCTAAAATTTTCCTAGATGCTTCGGTTACGATCGGATTGGGAGCCATCGAATTGAACGAATCGGTCAAAAGTTGGCAGGCCCTGAAAATCTGCGCGGATTGGTCGGTGTTCGCAGTGCAAACAACGATGCCGGTCGTGGTGGGAACCATCGTGTTGTTGCTTGTCGGTTGCACGAATCCGCTCGGCCAGCGCCCGTTCGAGATGACAGTCGAACCGCAGGGCGCCTGCATTGGCGATGCCGTTGACGTTAAAATCACGCGCTGGAAAGGGGGGCCTGATGAAACTGTTTCCCTGTCGCTGAGCCGGACGACCGCTCCGTCATATGACGCCGTTGGCCAACCCGTGCTGCTGGGAACGTCGTCGACACGCGTCGACAACACATTCCACATCCACTTCACTCTGGCGAAGACCATGACCTCGCCCGACGGTTCCGCTAGCCTGGACATGAGCCCGGGCGGCACCTATGCGCTCGTCGTGGATCTCCGGTCGGCTGGAAAATCCATCGCGGGAGGAAGTAGCGGGTTCACGCCGTGTGCCCTATCTTCACCCTCGTCTGGGACCGTGCTCGCGCCGGGCGCTATGCCGCCGAGCGGTCCCGGACCCAGTGCGGCGACAACGGTGACCGCATCCGAACGGCCACCGGCGCTGACTATGGCCGGGCTGACGTTCCGTCCGCCTTCGGTGGAGGCGATGCAAGCGATTGGAGGCACACCCTACGTGGTAACCATGGAATTGCGCCTCCCTATCCGCCCCTCCTTCAGCGCGCCCATCTCCGAAGCGCCCAAGATCGAGAGCGGGAACTACGCGTTGGAGTCCTCCTTCCCCAACCCGTTCGGCGATGGCTGGGCCGTGGCCTCGGTCCTGGCGGCCACCGCGGACCCCATCGTGGGGACTAAAAACGTCGACGCGACGATCCTGCCGAGGGTGCGCAACTGGGCGGACGATGGGACCCTGTTCACCGGGTATCAGCGCCTGCCCAACCTGGGCGACCAGCGCGCGGGTATCGTCCGATCGAATGACCCGAAGGAGACGATGAACGAAGATGCGATCATCCAGCACGTCGGCTGGCCGCTGACGTACGTGTCGGCCTCGCGCCATGAAGCACTGTACTTCTTCGCGGGAGGACAGGTCTTGAACGTACGTTGGGGCCTGCAGCGTTTTACGGAGCTGACGGTGCCGGTGTCCAAACAGGCGGCCATCGCGACCGTGGTGGCGGCCCTGCGTGACGCGGCGGCCACGAGCGAGGAAGCCCGAACGGGCCTCGACCATTACTTGGGCGTCCCGTTCGCGGGGGTCTTCCCGCCCAACGCGGTGAACTACCACGATGACCTGGTGCCCACCTTCGACGTGCCTGATGCCGTGGAATGGAGCGCTTTCCTGGGCAACGACTTCGTGGACAAGCCGACCTGGTACGTGCAAGGCAGCTGGGGCGGCGGCGGGCTGGTGGACGCGGTATCGGGCGCTTTGATCCGCTTTACGCGCCTCCGCGTGGGTCATGGGACCGGAGGCCCACCATCGCCGTTCACGCCGCCGCAGCCGCAGGCAAACCGGTAGGACGAGAGCGGGCCTGCTTTACACCAGTTCTGGATCGCTAACTTCGAGACGCCCAGGATGTCGGCCGCCTCCTAGGCGGTGTAAAAGTCCTTGTCGCGCACGTGTTGCCCTCCAACGCAAAGATCGCAAACATCGCAAAGAAGGGTGACCAAGAAAATAGCCTTGTCTCCCATCCGGGTGACAAGGCTACATCAGCGCGCTCGGCAGGACTTGAACCTGCGACCTTCTGATTCGTAGTCAGACGCTCTATCCAACTGAGCTACGAGCGCAAGGAGCGGAGAGGGGGGGATTCGAACCCCCGATACCGGTTTAAGCCGGTATAACTTCTTAGCAGGAAGCCGCTTTCGGCCACTCAGCCACCTCTCCATAGGTGAGGCAATCGTAGCATGGGCCCCTATATGGGGTCAAGGCGTCGAAGCTTGACGGTGGGGGATCGCAGGCCTAGAATGAACCCTTTCCAACTGCTTTCGAGCCTTTCAGGAGGATCACGATATGGGTACCCCCGTTACCATCACCGATGCGAACTTCCAGGACACGGTCCTTGGTTCCACCACGCCCGTCCTGGTGGACTTCTGGGCGACCTGGTGCGGCCCCTGCCGCATGATCGCCCCGATCTTGGAAGAGATCGCCAAGGAGCAAGACGGCAAGGTCGTGATCGGCAAGCTGGACGTGGATGCCAACGGCAACACGGCCCAGAAGTACAACGTCATGAGCATCCCCACGCTGATCCTGTTCAAGGACGGCCAGCCGGCTGAGCGCCTGGTCGGCTACATGTCCAAGGAGCAACTGCTCGCCAAGCTCCAGCCCTCGATCGGCTAGGCTGCCAGCAAGAGAGCCCCGCTCGCGCGGGGCTTTTTTTTTCGACCGTTAGACCGGGCCAGTCACGTACACGCCCGGCTCCACGCCGAGCCCGGCCTTGACCTTCCGCGAGATGTCGTCGGCCAGCACCTCGTCGCGGCCCTCCGCGACCGCGGCCAGCACCTGGGCCGCCACGTCCTCGGGACGGGCCTTCGGCACGTCGTAGCCGGCCGTCATGTCGGTGTCCATGTAGCCGACGTGGACCGCCACCACCTGGGTACCCTGCCCGCGCAGCTCCCCGCGCAGGCCGTTGGTCAGCGACCAGGCGGCCGCCTTCGAGGCGGAGTAGGTGGCAACACCCTCGAAGTTGAGCCAGCTCAGCACCGACAGCACGTTCACCAGCGCGCCACCGCCATTGGCGGCGAGCGCCGGTGCGAAGGCGCGCGCCATCAGCAGCGGCCCGAAGTAGTTCGTCTCGAGCTCGCGCCGGGCCGCCTCGATCGCGCCTTCGCCCAGGAAGCTCGCGCCCAGCGCGATGCCGGCATTGTTGATCACCAGATTCACGTCGCCCAGGGCCGCTGCGGCGGCGGCCACCTGGGCCGGATCCGTCACGTCGAGCTTGATGGGCGTGACGCCGGGCAACGTCATGGTGCCGGGGTCCCGCGCGGCGGCGTAGACCTTCCGCGCGCCGGCCTCCACCAAGGCCTTGGCCAGGGCGCGGCCGAGTCCACGGTTGGCGCCGGTGACTAGGGCGACGGCGTTCTTGATGTCCATGTGGATGCTCCTTCGTGGTTGGGCGGTCGTTTCCAGGTGTCGGGAAATCAGGCGGGGACCCGAAGAAGACAATTCGGCTTCGGCACCCTCAATTTGACCGGTCGCCTTGGGACCGTCAAGGTGCCGCCGCTGCCCCACCGCTTGCCAACCGCCGTCCGAGCGGCTATCATCGCCCACACTTATTTACTAAGTTTTGTAAACCGCGTCTTTGCAACGATTGGAGAAGCCGATGCCCAAGGGGAAGAACAACGCGCCACAGGCCGGCGGCGGCCACGACAAGCCCGCGCCGCGCCAGGAAACCGGCAAGACGGCCGACCTCCAGGCCGACACCAACGCTCCGTTGGAGACCCTGACCAACAACCAGGGCGTGCTGGTCAGCGACGACCAAAACAGCGAGAAGGCCGGCGTGCGCGGCGCGTCGCTGCTGGAAGACTTCATGCTGCGCGAGAAAATCACCCACTTCGACCAGGAGCGCATCCCGGAGCGCGTGGTGCATGCGCGCGGCGCCGCCGCCCATGGCGTCTTCGAGGCTTACGAAGACCTGAGCGACCTCACGATGGCCGCCCCCTTCGCGGCCAAGGGCAAGCAAACGCCGGTGTTCGTGCGCTTCTCCACGGTGGCGGGCAGCCGTGGTTCGGCCGACACCCCGCGCGACGTGCGCGGTTTCGCCGTCAAGTTCTACTCCGATCGCGGCGTCTGGGACCTGGTGGGCAACAACATGCCCGTCTTCTTCATCAACGACGCGATCAAGTTCCCCGACCTGATCCATGCGGTCAAGCCGGAGCCGCACATCGAGATCCCGCAGGCCGCAAGCGCCCATGACACCTTCTGGGACTTCGCCTCGTTGACGCCGGAGGTGAGCCACATGCTGATGTGGGCCATGAGCGACCGCGCCTTCCCACGCAGCTTCGCCACCATGGAAGGCTTCGGCGTCCACACCTGGCGCCTGGTCAACGCCAAGGGCGAGGCGCGCTTCGTGAAGTTCCACTGGAAGCCCGTTAAGGGCATGCAGAGCCTGGTCTGGGACGAAGCCCAGAAGATCGCGGGCAAGGACGCGGACTTCAACCGCCGCGATATGGCGGAGGCGATCGACCGCGGCGACTTCCTGGAGTGGGAGCTGGGCATCCAGGTGGTCGAAGAGAAGGACGAGTTCGCCTTCGACTTCGACCTGCTGGACCCCACCAAGCTCCTCCCCGAAGAGCTGGTGCCCATCCGCCTGATCGGGAAGATGACGCTGAACCGCAATCCAGACAACTTCTTCGCGGAAACGGAGCAGGTCGCGTACTGCGTCAGCCACATCATCCCGGGCATCGATTTCACCAACGACCCGCTCTTGCAGGGCCGCCTGTTCTCGTACCTGGACACCCAGTTGCGCCGCGTGGGGCCCAACTTCGCCGAGCTGCCGATCAACCGGCCCACCTGCCCGGTTTCCAACAACCAGCGTGACGGCTTCGCGCGCCACACCATCAACCCGGGCCGCGTGTCCTACTTCCCGAACACGCTGGGCGGCGGTTGCCCGATGCACCGGCCCGAAGCGGTGGACGCGTTCCGCAGCTACGCGGAGAAGATCGATGGGGCGAAGATCCGCGCCCGTTCGAAGAGCTTCACGGACTTCTTCAGCCAGGCCACGCTGTTCTGGAACTCGATGGCGCCCTGGGAGAAAGACCACATCGTGGACGCCTTCAGCTTCGAGCTCAACAACTGTGAGACCAAGGCCGTGCGCCAGGCCGTGATCGGCAACCTGCTCGTGAACATCACGCCGGAGCTGGCGGCCCGCGTCGCCGCGAACACCGGCCTGGACGTGGCGGAGTGCAAGCGCGTGGCCCCCAAGCCGCTCGCGGTCGAAACGGTCGCGCCCAAGACGATGCCTTCCGGGCGGCGCAAGGTCGACGCGTCGCCCGCCCTGTCCATGGACAAGCCGGTCGCCGGTATCAAGGGCCGCCGGGTGGCCATCCTGGCCGGTGACGGCGTGGACGGCAAGGCGCTGGCGGCGCTGCAGGCAGCCTTGGAAGCGGAGGGTGCCATCGGCGAGGTGATCGCCCCGAAGGCCGGCACGATCGCCGATGACGCGGGCAAGCCGGTGGCGGTGACGCGCCCGGCGCCCAACGCGCCCTCCGTGATCTACGACGCCGTGGCGGTACCCGGCGGCGCCTCCGTGGCGACGCTGGCGAAGCTGGGGCTGGCCTTGGCCTTCCTGGCGGAAGCGTTCAAGCACGGCAAGCCGATCGTCCTTTTGGACGCCGCTGCCGCGCTGATCGGGGCGGCGCACCTGCCCGTGCCGAAGGCCGGCGACGCTAACCAGGGCGTGACGGCGTGTGCCGATGCCCGGGCCGCGATGGCGGCCTTGACCGCCGGGTTGGAACAGCACCGCTTCCGCAACCGGGACGTGGACGCGGTTATGGCCTAAACCAGCCGGCGGGCAAGGGGTCCAGGTGACCCTTGCCCGCCGGCACCCGTTCGTCTTAACGCAAGTTTCCTCTGTCGTTAATCGATAGATAACTATGCGTTCGATTGCCGTCCTTACCGCCACCCTCCTGCTCGCCGGCTGCGGCCGCGGCGTGCCCGGCGCCACCGGCGTTTCGGGGTCGCTGGAGGCGCTGCGCGCGAGCGACAAGGGCCCCGCCCAGCTCGAGGTCTACTACGCCTTCGACGACTACCACCAGCACGGGCCCGAGCAAGTAGAGCAAGTGAAGGCACTCCACGCCGACCTCGCGGCCGCCGCCAAGCCGGACGGCCCGCGCGTCTTCCTGGCCGCCGACATGCAAGCCAAAGGCACCGATTTCCGCACGCGCGTGACGCCGGGCCAGGCCTGGGGCCAGGGCTTCGACACCGTGGCGGAGCTGGCCACGGACCACACGTCCGCGCTGCGGGACTTCCTGAGTTGGTCGGAGGATGGCAGCAAGCCCCGCAGCTTCCTGTCGATCCACACCCACGGCGGCGCGAAGGACGGCCTGTTGTGGGACTACGACGGCGATCCCAACGGCGAGTCCGGCCATGTGACGCTGCAGCGCCTGGCCAAGGCCGTGGCGAAGGGCCACCAGGGCGGCCGCGTGGCGGAGCTGAACTTCGACGCCTGCATGATGGCCTCGATCGAGGTCGGCGAGGCCATCAAGGGCGTGGCAGAGGTCTACTCCGGGTCCGAGGACTTCAGCCTGGGCGACTCCACCCCGTACGGGCGGATGGTGAGCGAGGTCCAGGCCGGCCGCGCGACGGACGGCGCCAGCTACGGCCGCGCGATGGTGGACGCCGTGGTGCACCACGGCAACTACGGCGCCGACAACGGCTCGCGCACCTGGAGCGCGATCAAGTTGGACCGCGGCTTCGACCAGCTGGTCAAGGACACGGACCGCCTGGCCGGCTCCCTGGTCGCCGCCATGCCCCGCGAGGGCGCGGCCATCAAGCAGGCCGTGAAGGCCACCCACAACTTCGCGATCATGGCGAAGTGGGAGAAGGAGTACGGCGACTACAACCAGCGCGACCTGGTCGAGCTGTGCCAGCTGCTCCAGCGCGCCTCCAAGGACGCCCACGTGCAGGCCGACGCCCGCGCGGTGGAAGCCGACGTCAAGCAGGTGCTGGTGGGCTTCGCGAAGCACCCCAGCGAGACCATGGCCAACGGCCTGGCCATCTTCCTGCCGGTGAACGGCGGCGCCGATCTCAAGCGCTACCGCACCACGAGCTTCGGCCGCCACACCCGCTGGGCCAACTTCCTGGCGACGCTCTAGTCGGCCATCGCCAGGCGGATGTGCTTGCGCACGGACAGCGCGCTGCCCACCGCGCCGAGCGCCATGCCCACCAGCGCCAGCCAGGTCAGCAGCTGGGCCGTCTGCATGTAGTCCGCCGTCATGTGCACGAACGGGAACAGCTCCTGCCACTTGATGATGGTGAAGTAGCGCCAGCCCGACAGGATCAGCCCCGTCAGGCAGGCACCGAACAGGCCGAAGAGCATGCCCTCCAGCAGGAAGGGCCAGGCGATGAACGCGTTCGACGCGCCCACCAGGTGCATGATCTCGATTTCGCGGCGGCGGGCCATCACGGCCAGGCGGATCGTGTTCATGATGACGGCCAGGCTGGCGACGCTCAGGATGCCGCTGATGGCGAGGCCGGCGGTCTTGATGAAGGCCGCGAAGCTCGCCAGCTTCTCCAGCAGCTCCTTGCCGTACGAAACGTCTTCCACGCCCTGCAAGTGCGCCATCTTCTCGACGACGCTGCCCATCAGGTCCGGGTTGTCCGTCTCCACCTTGATGGTGTCGGGCAGCGGGTTGTCTTCCAGCAGATTATTGAAGGTCATCTTCGTCTTGAAGTCTTCCTGCATCTGCTTCCACGCCTGATCCTTGGGGATGATCGTGGTGCGCACGACGCCGGGAATCTCCTTGATGGCCGCTTCCACGCCCTTGGTGTCCGCGTCGGACTTCAAGAACACGACGCCGGGCACGGTGGCGCCCATCTCATGGGCCACGGTGCGGATGTCTTGCACCACCAGCCAGAAGCCGCCCAGGATGCTGAGGCTGACTGCGATCGTGGCGATCACCAGCCAGCTCATCCAGGCCGAGCGGGCCATGCTGGACAGGGCCTCCTGGCCCACGAACTCGCAAATGCGGAGGAACTGCTTAATTGACTCCAACGGAGTACACCCCTCGAGCTTGATCCTGGACTAACTTGCCGCCGTCGATGGTCAGGACGCGGCGGCGCATGTTGTCGACCACGAGCTTGTTGTGCGTGGCAACTACCACGGTGGTGCCGTGGAGGTTGATCTTGGTGAGCAACCGCATGATCTCCCACGAGGTCTCCGGGTCCAGGTTCCCGGTCGGCTCGTCGGCAATCAACAAGGGCGGCGTGTTCACGATGGCGCGGGCCAGGCAGACGCGCTGCTGCTGGCCGCCGGACAGCTCCGTGGGGAGCGCATCCGCGAAGTCGCGCAACCCGACCAGATCGAGGCTGGAGCGGACGCGGTGGTGCATCTCCGTCTTGGAGGTGCCGATGATCTTGAGCGCGAAGGCCACGTTCTCGTAGATGCTGCGCTCGTTCAGCAGCTTATAGTCCTGGAAGACCACGCCGATGCGCTGGCGCAATTTAGGTAGGTTTCGCCTGCCCAGCTTGCCGATGTCCACGCCGCTGATCGTCACCTGGCCGGAGGTGGGCACCTCGGCACGGTAGAGCAGCTTCATCAGCGTGGACTTGCCCGCGCCGGACGGTCCCACGATGAAGACGAACTCGCCCTGCTTGACCTCGAGGTTGAGGCCGGCCAGCGCGCGAACGCCGTTCGGGTAGACCTTCGTGACTTGTTTGATGCTGATCAAAGGGGAACCTCTGGGGACTAGCCCCGTTTCAGGACCTCACCCACGAATGCGGGCAACGTGGATTGCATGCGTTGGAAGCGCCAGGGCTCCTGGATGAGCCGGTAAAGCCATTCGATATGCAGACGCTGGAACCCAACGGGCGCGCGCTTGACGCGGCCCGCGAAGACGTCGAAGCTGCCGCCCACGCCCATGGCGACGGGCACGCCCAGCGCCTTCTGGTGCTGGACGATCCACTTCTCCTGGCGCGGCACGCCCAGGGCCACCAGCAGCAAGTCGGGCCGGGCGGTACGGATCTCGTCGAGCAAGGCGGGCTCGTCGGCCGGCTGGAAGTAGCCGTCGCGGCAGCCGGCCACCCGCAGGCCGGGGAACTGTTCCGCCAGCTTGTCCGCGGCCTCCTGGGCCACGCCGGGCTTGCCGCCCAGGAAGTACACGCTGTAGCCGTCCTGCGCCGCGCGGGCGGCCATGGCCCGCACCAAGTCCACGCCGGCCACCTTCTGGACCACGTCGCCATGGCGGCGCAGCGCCCAAACCACGCCCGAGCCGTCCGGCACCACGAGTCCACAATGGCGGATAACGGCGGCCAGCTCCTCGTCCTGAAGCGCCTGCATGGCCATCTCCGCGTTGAGCGTGACGATCTGCAAGGGTGTCAGGTCCGGCGAAGCCCGGTGCGACTGCATGACCTGGGCCACGCGGTCGACCGCGGCGTTCAGGGTCAGGGGATCGACGGGCAGGTCCAGCACGAAGCGGCGGGCGATCATGTCGGTCATGCCGGCCTCCCGGCGAGCTCGAGCGCCACGTCCACGTTGCGCAGCGCCAGCTCGCGCCAGCCGGCCTGGCGCTCGTGCAGCACGGCCCGCAAACTCTGGCGATCGCCCCAAACCCGTGCCAACAGGCTGCCTACCGCGTCGCTGTCTTCCAAGTCGGTCACGGACGCGATCGTCGGGTAGCCCGCCATCGCGGCGAAGGCGGAGACCTTGGGGTCGTAGACCAGCGCCACGGCCGGCACGGCGCAGGCGGCGCCCATGATCAGGGCGTGGAGGCGCATCCCCACCAGCAGGTCGACGCGCGACAGCAGGCCCATCATCTCTTCCGGCTGCAGGGCCTCCGGCAGCGTCACCACGGTGGGCGCGTGGCCGTCCGGGCGGGTAACCAGGCAGTGGTGCAGCTCCTCGATCAGCAACTCGTCATCGGGCCGGTGGAAGGGCAACAGCAAGATTTGGGCGCCCCACTCCGCGGCGCGCTGCGCCAGCACGGCGGAGAAGGCCTTGAGCTGGCGCTCGTACCAGCTGGCCCAGGGGCGCACGGAGATGGCGAGCGTGGGCTTGCCGGGCTCCAGGCCGATGCGGCGCAAGATCGCGTCCGACGTGTCGGTGCCGACCGGGGCCATCGCCAACACCGGGTCCGCCGTCAGCTGCACGCGCTCCGCGGGCACGCCGCAGCGCACCAGCAGCTCGCGCGAGGCCTGATCGCGCACGGTCACGGCGTCCATGCGGCGGGCGACGCGGCCCACCAGGAAGCGGCTGTGGGGGTTGTGCAGAGGGCCCACGCCCTGGCCGAGGAACATGGTATGGGTTCCCAGCGTGCGCGCCAGCCAGGCCAGGCCCAGGTAGTACGGCACGCTGCCGGGGCCGGTCACGTCTTGCAGCAAGCTGCCGCCACCGCTGACGAACAGGTCCGCGCCGCGCAGGGCGCGGCCGATGGCCAGCAGGTCCATGCGGTGGACCGCGTCGATGCCCAAGCGGGCGCGCGTGCCCGCCGGGTCCCCCGACAGGGCCGTCAGCGCCACGTTCGGCTGCTTCTCCCGGAACTGTTGCACCAGTGCGCTCAAGATCGCCTCATCACCCAGGTTGTTGAACCCGTAGTACCCCGAGAGCACGATCCTACGCGGATCGGGCAAGGGTTCCGTCTGGGTCGGGGTGCCGGGTGGCGGCTGGGTCACGGGCGTTTGCACAAGGCGCTAGTCTTTGTTCTGCTGATCGATGGCCCAGTTGATCTGTTCGGGCGTGCAGAAGGCGAAGCCAATCAGGATCGAGCCCAGCAGCTCGCCGGTGTTCTCCTGGTCCACCAGCGCGATGTCGAGCTGGTCCTGGCTGATGCACTTGGTGCGCAGCAAGATCTGGCCCAGGCGCAGCTCGCTCAACTGCAGCTTGAGCACGCCCTGGATGTCTTCGACGGTGGCGATGCCCTTCTCGATCACGACCTCGCCCAGCAAGGAGCCGGGGTGCTCGAGCTGGTAGTCGAGGCACTGCTCCAGCTGATCAAGGCTGAGCATGCGGTGCCGCAGCAGCAACTGGCCGATGCGGTTGTCTTCGATCACGGCATCGTCGACGATGTACTGCGCGGGCAGCTCCGGCACGATGTAGTCGTCGAAGGACCCCAACTCCTCGTAGCCCGAGAGGTCTTGTTCCTGCGTCTCGGGCATATCGGCGTTTTGGTTGGAGTTGGAACCAAGGGGGGCCATGGGCTCTCCTTCACAATGGGATGGTGGGGCCTGGGGGCCTCCGCTACCATCTTAGAAGGAGCAACGCCGGATCGTCAACACGCGAGGACCAGGCGCCGACCCGCTTCCCGCCCGTTTAAGCCGTTATTGCTTTACAACGACATAACAAGCGAGTTTTCCGGCAGGGGGCACGGGCCGAGGCTTAGCAGGAAGCAAGCGTGAGAGACGGTCGGCAAGTGCTAAGAATTATGTCACCGAGCCGCCCCACGCGGCCACTTCCAGCAGGTTGCCGCGGTTGCCGACCAGGGGTATGATGTGCGCCCCTGGTGATCCCATTCTGCCAGGTCGTGCGCCCGATCGCGGTGTCGGGCCTTACAGTCGAGCCGAGGAGGTAGCCCGTGCGCCCAATCCCCGTAGTGGCCCTGGTG
>JAQBPE010000395.1 GCA_028287685.1 Cyanobacteria bacterium RYN_339
AGGACACCACGACGGGCAAGCAGGTCGCGCTCAAGCAGATTTCGACCGATCTCAACGAGCAGACGGTCCTGAAGTTCAAGCAAGAGTTCCGGCTGATGACGCAACTGACCCACCCGAACTGTTGCAAGGTCTTCGACTTCGGCGTCAACCCGGACGGCACCCCCTTCTACACGATGGAAGTGGTCCCCGGCCACGGCCTGGACGAGATCAAGCCGATCTCCGGCGAGCGCATCCGCGAGATGCTGGCCCAGCTGCTGCGCGCGCTGGCCCACGTCCACCAGCTGGGCTTCGTCCACCGCGACATCAAGGCCGAGAACGTCCGCATCACGCCGGACGGCACGATCAAGTTGATGGACTACGGCCTGATGGAGTACGCCGGCCGGTCCGAAATGCCCATCAGCGGCACCCTGGGCTACATCTCGCCCGAAGTCATCAAGCGCGGCCCGGTCGACCAGCGCGCCGACCTCTACTCCGTCGGCGCCCTGGCCTTCGAGATGGCCGCGGGCCGCCTGCCCTTCATCCACACCAGCCGCGTCGAGCTGTTGCGCGCCCACGTGGCGGAGCCGCCCCTGCCGCTGTCCCAGGTGGTGGCCGGCATCGACCAGCAGCTGGAAGACGTGGTCGCGCGCCTGCTCGCCAAGGAGCCGACCGACCGCTTCCAGTCCGCCGACGAGGTGTTGACGGCCCTGGGCTTCGCCGCCGAGGCCGCCATCCCCGACAAGAACCTGCTGGCGCCGCCGCTGATCGGCCGCGAAGAGGTCACGGCCCGCCTGGGCGAGCTGCTCTCCGCCATCCAGAGCGGCCAGGAAGGTGCCACCGTGGTGCTCCAAGGCCCAGCCGGCGTGGGCAAGAGCCGCCTGATCAAGGACTTCCGCTCCAACGTGCAGGTGGAAGGCGCCACGCTCGCGATGGGCGGCTCGCGCGACCAGGCCACGCCCTACACGCCCTTCCGCGAGGCCTTGCGCTCGCTGGTGCCGGCGCTGAAGGAGTACGTGCCGGACACCTTCGCCCTGCACGCCCCCGTGCTCGCCACGCTGCTGCCGGAGCTGGACGTGCAGGCGGCGCCGGAGATGGACTCCCCCAACAAGGAGAAGATCCGCCTGCAAGGCGCCGTCACCCAGCTGCTGGTGGACCTGGCCGAGAAGCGCGGGTTCATCCTGCTCCTGGAAGACTGGCACTGGGTCGATCCGCTGTCCGCCGACCTGCTGGATTACTTGCTGCGCAACACCCAGGGCTTGCCCGTCCTGACCGTGCTCACCACCCGCCAGCTGCCCACGAAGGCCAACTGGGTGGAGACGGCCGAGGTCGTCGAGCTGGGCCGACTCTCGGAGCTCGCCATCCGCCGCATCGTGATGGCGATGTTGGGCACGGAGGACGTGGCTCCGACCTTCCTGGACGAGGTGGCGCGCGTTGCGGAGGGCAACCCCTTCTACGTGGAGCGTTGCCTGGAGCACCTGGTCTCGCAGGGCATCCTGACGCGCGAAGGCGGCCGCTGGAACACGGACATCCAGCTCGACTCCTCCGTCCTGCCCAGCGATATGCAGGCCCTGATGCTGCGCAAGCTGGCGACGCTGCCGGAAGATGCCATCGGCGTGGCCCGCGTGGCCGCCGTCGTGAGCCGGGAGATGGAGCTGGACCTGGTCCAGAAGATCACGGGCCTGACGGACGAACGGCTGCTCGACGCGTTCGACGCGCTGCAACGCAACCAGGTGCTGGTGCAGACGGACCACAAGACCTTCGTCTTCGGCCACGCCATCTTCCGGGAAGTCATCTACGGCAGCTTCCGCCCGTCGGAACGCACGGCCATGCACGCCATCGTGGCGGGCGCGCTGGAGGCGCAAATCAAGAAGGGCGAGCTGCGCCAGGCCCCCATCGAGCTGGTCACCGCCATCGCGGACAACTACATCCTGGGCTGCATCCCGGACAAGATCGTGGCCTACGGCATCGAGGCCGGCCGCCGCTCCGCCGCCCTGTTCGCCGCGGACGAGGCCGAGCACTACCTCTCGAACGCCATCACGCTGTTGAAGAGCGACAACTCCCCGCGCTGGCAGAAGCCCAAGCTGCTAGCCCTGCGCTTGTTGGCCGACACGCTGCGCCTGGTGGGCAAGGGCGAAGCCGCACGCGACCTGTACCTCGAAGCCATCCCGCTGGCGCAGCAGATTGGCGCCCAGGATTACCTCTCGCGCATGTTCACCTCGCTGGCCGACGTCTACGTCAGCCTCGAGAACATGTCGGAAGCCCTGATGTGCTGCCAGCGCTCGCTGGAGATCTCGCTGGGCAACGACAACAAGCCCGCCGCCGTGCGCAGCTACCTCACCAGCAACGTGCTGCAGTTCATGGTCGGCAACCTGGCCGGCTCGCTGGAAGACACGGAGAACGCGCTGGCGATGGCGCGCGAGCTGGACGACAAGAACGCCGTGGCGGAGGCCCTGGCCTTCCTCGGCCACCTGTACGTGGCGGCCGTGCCCAACAAGAGCGCGGAGGGCATCACGCACCTGACGGAAGCCGTCGTGATCCTGGACGAGCTGGGCAACAAGGTGGGCCTGGCCAACGCCTACAACCTTCTGGGCGCGGCCCAGTACCGCCAGGGCGACTTCAAGCAGGCCTGGGACAGCTTCGAGCTGAACCAGCGCATCTCGCAGGAGCTGGGGTTGGTCGAAGAGGTGGCGTTCGGCCTGCTGAACCAGTCCATCACCGCCTACGAGCTCGGCAAGTTCGCCGACGGCGTGGCGAAGGCCAAGGCCGCGGACGACCTGGCGCAGTCGCACGGCTACGCCATGGTCCACGCCCTGGCCGTGGCCTTCATGTCCGCCGGCAAGGCCTACCTGGGGCGCCTGGCGGAGGCCACGCGCTACGCCAACGAGGCGATGGGCCTGTTCAAGGAGAGCAAGAACAAGTACCTGGAGGGCCGCGTGCTGGAGCACCGCATCGCGCTGCTGCTCTACATGGGCCGCCTGAAGGAGGCCCGCGAGACCGGCGAGCACCTGCTGAGCCTGCTCGAAGAGACCGGCAACACGGAGCCCATCGCCCACGTCCACGCGATGCTGGGCGAGATCGTGGCCCGCGACGGCAGCCTGGACGACGCCGAGCGCCACCTGGACCTGGCCTTCGCGGACGCCCTGGCCGCCGACGCCAAGGGCGTGCTGGTGCAAGTGTTCAAGAACCGCGCTTACATCGCCTTGCAGCGCGAGAAGTTCGACGACGCGCGGGCAATTGCACGCGAGGCGCTGCTGATGAGCTACCGCTGCGGCACGGCCTACCAGACCGTGGAGTTGCAGGGCATTCAGGGCGAAATCGACCTGGCGGAAGGCAAGGGCGAGGCCGCCACGCCGTACTTCAAGGCCATGGTCGAGCAGGCCGAGGCCATGGGCGCCGTCTTGCCCCAGGCGCTGGGCCTGTTCGGCCAGGCCGCCGCCAACCCCTACGAAGACGCCGCCACCAAGTGCGCGGCGCGCGCCCAGCAGTTGGTTCACGCGATGGTGGCAGGGCTCGATTCGGAGTCCGTCTCGTCGTTCTGGAGTATGAAGGAGCGTCTGCGCGTGATGAACGGGAACTACATCGACTTCAGCATCAAGAAGGTCCAGCGGCCCACCACCGGGCCGTTGATGAACCTCAAGTTCAACCACGGGATGATGTAATGCGAATCCTCCAAAAGCACGCCACCGCCGCCATCTCGCCCGCCGACGCCTGGCAGGCCTGGACCACCGCGGAGGGTATCAAGCGCTTCTTCTCGCCCGAGGCGCGCATCGAGCTGCGGATCGGCGGGGCGTACGAGCCCCTGTTCATGCTGGACCAGCCGCCGGGCGGCCAGGGCGCCGAGGGCTGCAAGGTCCTGAGCTTCCTGCCGGAGCGCATGATCAGCTTCAGCTGGAACGCGCCGCACGAGTTCCCGCACCTGCGCACCAACTACCAGTGCTGGGTGGTGGTGGAGCTGACAGCGACCGCCAGCGGCGGCACGCACGTGACCCTGAGCCACCTGGGCTGGGGCGAGGGCGAGGACTGGGACGGGCTGTATGCCTACTTCGACCGCGCCTGGGGCTTCGTGATGCAGAGCTTCGAGGACACCTTCACGGCGGCGACCGCGTAAGTGACGCTCTACATCCTCGCGGGCGTGGTGCTCTTCATCGTGGGGCTCAAGTTGTTCGGCAAGCCCTGGTGGTTCCTGGAAGACCTGGCGATGCGGCCGAACGAGGTCGAGCTGTTCCGCGAGGTCGCGCCGAACGTGGCCTACATCGCGGCCAACGCCCCCAAACCGCTGTACGGCAGGCGGGTGACGGAACAGTACAACAACTGCATGGTCGTGCTGACGAACCAACGGTTGGTCATCGGCCAGAAGGGCCTGGGCTCGGAGCGCTACATCATCCGGGTGATCTTCGAGATTGACGGGCAGCGCGGCATCGCACCACATGGGGAGGCCAAGCCAACCGGTGGGCAGCTGTTCCACGTGGGGCGAGACGATTTCCGCGCGGATGCGGAGATGTTGAAGATCGATACGCCGGTCATCGACTGGGAAATCATGACGCCCAACGCCGCGCGGTACCTCCAGGTGGAGCCGAGCTAGTCGGCCCCTGCCAATACGAGCAGGTCCTGGATGTGGTGCTGGAAGATTCCGCGCGTGGGAATGGGGAGGCCAGACGCCTGCTCCAGGGCATTCTGCAGCGTGACCTCGATGACTTCCGCCCGCTTGCCGTTATCGTGCGGCAGCGCCGGGGCGGCGATCAGGCCTTCGGCGAACGTGATCTGGGACTGGACGGCGATCGCGGCCTGAGTTGGCCCATCCGCTACGCCGGTTTCGGGGAGCCGGTGGACGTGCTGGAACAGCTTGACCACGTCCTCGGTGGATTGCTCGAACTTGCCGTCCTCCGGCATGGCCTTCGAAGCGTCGATCAGGCGTTGCATCGCGGGGGTCTGGGGCTTGTCGCCCGGCGGGAGACCGGCCTTGATCCCTTGCTGGATGGCCTTCACGTCGTGCCCGTGGTCCCCACACGACAATGTCCGAGGCTTGCCCTCGCCGTGGTAGCGGGGGAGCTCACCCTCTTCCGGGGCATAGGCCGGCGCCGTGGCCTGTAGCGGGCGATCCGACGCCATGCGAGCTTCGCGGGACTCGACCCGGTCCGCACCCTCGGCAGGTGGCGCGGGTGCTCGGGACGGCGTGGGGACGCCAATCGAGCTATTGAAGTTGATGCTGCCGGTCATCTCGATCCTCCACTAGGGGGCTGGCCGCCCGAGGATGTCTTACCCGGGAAACGGCCGGTCGTTGCGCGGCTTGCGGTTTGGGGCGGGAGGCTGGTAAGATGGGCTTCGTTGCGCTCGTAGCTCAGTTGGATAGAGCGTCTGACTACGAATCAGAAGGTCGCAGGTTCAAGTCCTGCCGAGCGCGCTCGATACGAAGCCGGTTTCCAGAGTTTCTGGAAGCCGGCTTCAATTTTCATTGCTACGCTGTTGCTACGATGCTGGTGCAGTTTGGTCTATCCCCATCGATGAAGTTTTTGGATATCGCCTGGTTACTGGGATTTCCGTGCGCCACGATCACCCAGCGCCCGTCAAGACGGGGTTAGGCGAGTATGTTCCAACTAGATTCAATCGACACGGTTGGCTAACTACGGATTCGTGGCATAAATCCATAATTGAAGACCGTCGCCGAGCGTTGGCGGACGCGGTAGGGCTTGGTTGGCACTACGGTGTCCTTCGAGGTGGGAAGTTGAGTTGATCAAGAGGGGCGATCTGGACACCCAAGACTTTTCCGCCGCTTGGGCGGTGTGGCTTGGTTAACTTGACCATTTGGCTTCGCGTGAGGTCAAATCGCGCATTGGCCGTGGCCTTAGAATGGAGCTGCCCGTGATCACCGCCCGTGAGGTCCTGGCCTACGAAAAGCTCGACTTCGACTCCATGCCGCTCGAGAAGGTGCGAGAGATCGCGATCGAGACATCGACGCATCTTCACGAGATTGGCCTTCGCAAAGTCGAGTTGCACAACCGACTCATCGGCCCGGTCAGCGACGCATATGATCGCCTCGTGAAGTTCGGCCCCCCTGGCGTAGCATGCATCAAGGATCTTCTTGCCCATGAGAATCCGGGTGTCGTCAGACAAGCGCTATCGTCCTTCCATCGCGTCGAGCCAACAGAGGCGGAGGCAATTGCAGGGGCCATCGTGAAGAACAGCGCAACCTCGTCTGCGGTCCGGGAGGTGGTCAGGGAAGCAACGTCGTGGTGGCGCTTCCACGCGAAGCACCCGACCCACCCTCTCGATCCTGCGCTCGGGTCCGAGGCAGCTGCCGGAGTTGCGGCCGAACCGGCCCACGCCGTCGATACCTATACTCACCTGGACATCGGGGAAGTAATCAAGCTGGCCCGCGAAAATGGATATGATGCGTCGATCCCGTGGTTACCCAAGCTTAGTTGGCCATCGATCCGCCTGATCCGCCGTCGGGTCGCGATGGAAGTCCTCGCTCCGGGCCAGTCCAGGCTAGGCGGCATTCCCGATATGCCTCCCGACATGGAATGGCCGCGCTTTGAAGAGAACCCGATGTCGTTGATCGCACAGATTGACCTGGCGGAAATCGCGGCCTTCCGCTCGTTCACGCATCTGCCGTCGGCCGGCCACCTGTTGTTCTTTTACGATACCTTTTTGGCGTCGTGGGGCGACGACCCAGGGTCATGGCGAGTCGTCTACATAGCGCCAGGCGCGACGATCGAGCGACGGGTACCGCCTGAGGATCTGTTCGCGAACCTCATTTACTATCCCATGGCGCTCGAATTCCGCCAGGAGGCCACCTTGAAGGTCTGGGTCGCCGAGGACCCGACCGAGGAACTGGACGACTTTCCGCCCGGGCTTGAAGACGAATTGACCGAACTGGGAGACGTCATTGCCGAGGCCCGGGAGAGCGACATCGCGCCACTGCACCGGATGGCTGGTGCTGCTGACTTCATTCAGGGGGACTTCAGCGACTGCCTTGCGGCAACGGATGCCGGTGACAATGAGCACACCCGGTTGTTGCTACAAGTAGATAGCGACTACCTGGAGACCGACCATGGCTCTGAGGGCATGTTCTGGGGTTCCGGTGGGCATATCTACTTCTTGATTGGCCGCGGTGACCTATTGCGAGGATGCTTTGACAATGTGGCGCTATCGCTCCAATGTACTTGACACCATCGCCAGGTCGATGCAGGCGAAACGGCGCCAGCGGCCTCCAAGCGGTCTAGGTACGCGTCTTTCCGCCTTCAATTCGCTTGCCACAATAAAACCGGAGACCAATCCCATCAGTTCCCGACTCCCGTCTAATAAAGTGGAGTTGGCGAGACAGTTTTCGAACCGCATTGCAGCGAATAGCCCTTGCACCTGAACTCGAGTGACGGGTCCGGAGCGGCGGGACCGCTCTACTGAAAGTTGCCCCCGCCCGACCGAACAGCCACGTCCAGCCCCAAATGCTGGCTACTGTGCCCGAAGTCGCGACGATCATCGCGCGCTCTGGTTCCACGTTCAACTGGTGTCCGTTTAGCGTCTCTTGCTCTCGGCCCCTTCATGCTGGACGCCCAAGGTGAAGGCGTCCCACGCGCTCCAAGTAACGAAGGCGGCCAGTCCAACGGGGGCAAATTCGAGGCGGACTGTCTGACGTCAATGAGAACTATCGGGCAGGGATCTCATTGTCGCTGGACAGCGGACGGCTGCTGTCAAGGCATAGCGGGTTTTGTAGCCACTACGACACTTCATGACGAATGGGCTTCGGAGTGCGTCATCACGCGCATTCGAGGCCCATTCCTAGTTACTCATATTGTGGAACACTTGTCCGGGCCAAATTGGCTCCCGCAAGGGCCACGCGCCGATTTCGCGCAACGATAATTTCGTCGTCGCCAAGGTGATCGTCGACTACCCGGCGATGTGGCTGCCCATTACACCCGAGAACTTAAGATGTCCGACCTGGTAAAGATTCCAGACTTTGCGAGTTAAGCGAACTCCAACATAGAGCCCGCCGCCAACAATACTGCCTAGGCGGGGCGTGTCATGGAGCCGTGCAGCCGACCACCGGCTGTCCCGGCGCGCACGTGGGGGAAGGTGGGATGATGACCGGGTGATCCGGCTTGGTCTTGAAGAACCCAGAACATGGGTCGGGGTTCTTCGGATCTGCTGGTGTTAAGCGCCCCAAGCCTGAGTGCCCGCAGCCGTCATACCCGAGCACCAGAGCATCGGGGTCAGTGGATTGCGCCGGAGTTGGTGTCGATGCATCCAAGGGCTTACCGGGCGGCTCCCAAGTCCAGCTGGCATGGCAAGGGTTGCTATCGCCTGGCGGCGGCGTGTCGCCTTGGCGCGCGCCAAAGTCACGACCACCGCAGGCGTTGTAGGCGAAGTTTGGCTCAGGGGTCGTCCGGGCGACAACTGCCTGTTGCGTGGAGTCCGGGTTGGCTTTGTCCGACGGAATTTCTACGTTGGCGTTCACCTTGGTGGTGATCTTGGTGTCTACGGTGGAGGTGAGTTTGGGCTGATTCACGTTAACTGTGCAGCCTAATGTCACTAAAACAACACAGTAGATCAGGATGCGCTTCACGAACAATTACCTCCGGTGCCAACAATGGCCTGCCGCCATTACGGAGCGGCCTAGCGCCGAATCGGGCAATCGGTAGTTAATGTACCCGGCTGTTCGAATTTCGAACAAAAGGCTGTCTAGACTCAGGATGAGGCAGAAAGACAGCATGAGTTGGTGCGATTCCTTTTGCGACGGGCCACACGGGGATCAATTTTACGAACGTTATGGGGGCGCTTGTACCGACACGACACAACTCAGCCAATTATCCGCTCTTCGGGAGTTAGCGAAACGGTTTCCTCGCCCTTCGACAACGCTCCACCCCGCACAACAATTAGGTCTATACCGGTATCCGGCCTCCCCTTCGGCCCGCCGTTCTGATTTGGGCCTGTATACGCTACTTCGTAGGCCCGACGCTCAACAGCGCCGCCCCACCCGTACCGCACCCCACCACCAAGCGATCCCCAACTACCGCGGCGCCGTAAACCGCAAAGCGTCCCTCTCCCGGGGAGGTCAGCCGGGCGATCGGCGCCCAGTCGTCGCGGTCAAGATCAAGCACCAAGGTCTCTTCCTCGTACTTCTCTCCGACGGTGCGGTCCAAATTCAGGACGACGAGGTCATGACCGGCCAACCGTAGCCCTGCACCTCCGTTGATGGAAAGTGTCTCGCCAGCGACAACCGGAAGGTACATCAACCGTGAGTTCTGAACGCTGCCATGTGCGCCCGAAAGCAGTGACAGCGCCACAAACTGTGGATTGTCAGTCTGCACCCGATCCGTGCCCGACTGGAACACCAGGATGGAGCCATCAGGGGTGGGGGCCAGACTGACATCGTTGTCCCGGTCTTCGATCTCGGTGTTGGGCAGGAGTACCGTATCGTCAACCTGCCACTTGGTGTTCCCGGCCCAGTCACATGCCTTCACGACCGGGCTGATGTCTTGCGCGACGTACACGATTTGTCGTGCATCTGCCAGGAAGTCGAGCGCTCCGCCCCCGCGCCCGAAGAACAAGGGCTCCGCGTTTAGGACCACACGCTGGTGCGTCGCCGGTGACTCGACCACGCCACGACCAGCCGCTCGCCACGAGAGCAGGTCAATCCGATCCGCAAGGCGACGCGCTTGCCGAACCGCACCCTTCGGCGCGGCAACTAGCGCCTGTGAGTTCACCACCTTTCCACTATCAGCGGCGATCGTGATCAGGTAGGACTGACTTTCGCCGACGAAGGTGAAGTCAACCGTCCCGCCGGGAGCGGGCGTAAGGGTCACACTGGCGTTCCCACCAGCGTCTATTGGCGGCTGGACAGGGAAACGCTTGACGAGGCGAAGATCGAGTGGTGATTGGGGCGTTCGCTGGGCACCAACGAGGTTGTACAGCCGCCCGGCAGTGCGCTTCGGAGGCGAAGGAGGTTCCTCTCCACGTTCGACGAACCGACCGAAGGAGTCGGTGTACCCGACTGACAGGTGACTTTCCATCGAGACGCCTTCGGTGCGAGCGTTGAAGACCCCGACTCCTTCGAGTCCGCCGGCATCCGTGACGGCGATGCGGACCATGGGTTCGGGGGCTTTGCCCTGTCCGATTTTCCCTTCCTGGATGGCAGTCCTCATCACCTTCATAGCTTCCTGTGAGGTCAGCGTGAAGAGGAAGCGCCCGGACGCGCGGTCGTAGCTCCGCATCCCGCCTTCGACCAAGGCACCTTGAAGGTAGACCTTGATCCTTCCCGGATCGATGGGCGCCTGGCCCTTCGCAGGCAGCACGGTCGCGGAAATGACGGTCTGGAAGTCGTCTTCCTCGAAGATGTCATTCTCGCGATGGATGACCTTCGTGTCTGCTTCCACGTCTCGGACGGTAGGTCCGCCGCCAATGGCGAACGCCGCGCTGCTCAAGAGGAACGACAGGGCGACGACGCCGACAAAGATGACTACATGCTTCATCATGGCTGCTTCTCCGCTGGCGCCAGCAGGGCCACGCCGCCGTCTCCACGACCAATCGCGAGGCGATCGCCAACCGTCAGGGCGCCCCATGTCCACATCGGTGACTCGGCCTTGACGGTCGCCAGTTGAAGCACGGGGACACCCCCTGGCGACGCCATGTCGTAGACCCGGGTCAGAAGGTCGTACCCCGTCGAATGGCTGGAGGTGACCACCCCGAACGTGCGCCCGTGGAACTGTGCGACCCGCACGTCCTCCACAAAGTCGAATGCCCCTGGAGATGGATCGAGCACAAAAGAGGAGGCAGCAACGCTGCCATCTGCCGCAAGGCGCCGAACGGCAAGAAAAGGGATGGCCACACCGTCGATAGTGCCCCGCCCCGCTGACACTTCAAGCACGCCGCCGCCGTCTATACCTTTCAACTCTCCGGCGGAGACCTGGACATCACCTCGTTCCACCCGAGGCCAGGCGTCTTGCCTCCATGCTGACTTTCCATCCCAGGTGAATGCCTCAAGCGCTCCCGACCCTCGTTGCAGGATCGCCTGGGCGTCGTTCGCGTACATGCCGCCCACCTGGTCGAAGAAGCGGGGCAACTCGATCCGTCGGTCTGGACGTTGCCCGCGCACCAACACGCCGTCGGTCCGCCCCGACGGGCCATCCATCGATGCGGCATAGGCGGGGAACGGCACTAGTTGGACCTGCTGGAGACCTCGAACAGCCGCAATGGTGCCGAAGAACTCCTGGTCCTCGCGCCGAAGCGTGTCTGCAACTGGGAGGAGCCGGCCTACGGCGCCCTGAACTGTCCAACTTGCCATGCCGTCCCCGTCCGTCCTGACCAGGTACGCTTGAGCACGCCCTTCCGTACCTGACGGCAAGACGTCACGCTCGTGACGGAGATTGATAGCCTTTGCATCCCTTCCAGGCGCTCCATGCCGGCCAGCCACACATGGTTCTGGGGGGACGGTCGTTGGTGCTTCCGTTCCCATGAACTGCGTCAAAAGGTCGGCTAGTGGACGGATGTTGCGGGTAACCTGCGCGTGCCCATCTTTCGAGTTTACTCGAAACTCTAATCGGTTGAACCGCGCGTTCTGAGCCCCCATCTCCTCGAAGCCGAAAGGGCGCGTCGCCTCCAAGGTTTTCATCGCGCGTGCGTCCAATGACAGCGAGAAGTCGCCTGTTTTCGCATCGAACGAATACAACGACCGACGTATCGTTCGGTCGTTAAAAGTCACCCTGACTTCTTCCTTGGTGAGCGCATGTCCCGGCGGCCTCGACTCGTCAGGTTTGAGCGTGCAGGTGATCACCAGCCCTCGTCCACCGTTGATCACCCTCATGGTGGTCTTGAAGTTGATGATGCGTGGACCCTTGGCTTCCGGCCTGGCGGAGTCGTGCTCCGCGCTCGCGGGCAGGGGTATCACCAGACCTGCCAGTGGCAGCCACCCGAAATTGACCAAGAGTAGGAACCTGGCCGTTTTGCTGACTCCCCACTGGGTGCTCGAATTCATACCACCACCTGGCCGTTTGCGCGAAGCTCCTTGACCAGCCAGCCAAGCTGGAAGCGGGCCTCGCTGATGAGGCTGAGGTACGACAGGCTGCGAATGTCCTGATGGCTGCTGGCAACCAGGTCGCCGGGTACCGTACCGCCAACAAGGATCATGTCGATGGGGTTGATCATTGGGAGGAGATCGTCGCGATACTGAAGCAACTGGGCCTCATCAAGCCGTGTCAACACATGGGATGGGCGCTTGAACTCGATTAACGTGTAGGCCGTGCGAGTTCGGTGCGCCAACAACAGATCGGGGCGCTTCTTCGCTCGGTCCCCCGTGAACTTCCGGTTGTAGAAGGTCTCCAGGATGTTCGCAGTCGTCTTGTTGGAAGACATCATCGCGAAGTCCTGCCCGAACATCCACAAGCTCGACTCAAGGGCCTGGTGCATATCCTTTTCCAGGGTGTCTGGGTTCAGGGCAAGCTTTTCGAGCAGGTCCAGGAACCTGAGCCTGCCCATGGCCTGCTGGAGCATCAACGCCATGTCGGTGAGGCCGAACTCACCGAGCGCGCCCGCCAGGACACGGACCTCCCGGTCCTCCGCCTCGTCGATGGCCCGTAGAACATCATGGTACTCGTCCTTTTCCAGGCCATCGAGGTAGACCGTCGTCACCGCGCGTTGGATGGCCTCGTTGCCGTAGTACTTCTGGACGATCTGCTCGATTTCCTTCAACGCGAAGGCGCGCCGGTGTTCGGGGAGGCGGGAAAGCTGGCGGTTGAACTCCTGGCGCAGCCGCGCCTTCTGGAGACTCATCTCCTTCTTGTGCTCACCTTCGAGCTTTTCCCGGATGATGCCCTTGGCCGACTCCAAGAGCCGCTTGTACGGGATGCTGTTCTCGATGATTCCCCCGAAGTCGGAGGTGATGTCCTCACCGAGGTAGTCGGCCTCGATCTCCCCGAAAATCTTCTGGACAAGATCCTTCGGGATGGTTTCGTCTTGGTCCAGGCCAAGCAGGCTCGGCGACCCCACGATTTTGCCTCCGACGCGGATGGTGATGCCAGGCTTCCGCCCGCGGGGCTTCTTCGTCGAGAACGTGAATGCGATGTCTGCGGTGCTGCCTTCGGCATCGATGACCGACTGGCGGAAGCTCTTCCCGGGTAGATCTTCTACTGTCAACGGCTCGTCGTTGACGAAAATCTTGAACTCCGGGTGGCGCCCGTACTCCATGACTAGCAGTTCCTTGAGATCTTCAGCGGACGGGTACTCGTAGCGCTGGTTCAGGCTGGACATGGTGACGGTGGTGCCCTTTAAGGACTTCTCGCATAGCGAGACATTGATGGGGAGGTCCACATCGCTTAGGTCTTCTTTTGTGTCCTTGAGACTCTCGCGGTCGATCTCGATGGTAGTCGTAGCCCCGTTCGACGAGGTCTCGACACGCATTACATCGCCGACCATCAGGCCCGCGAACTTCCCGATACCCTTCCGCCCCTTGATCCGACGATCCTTGCGAAGGGTCTTGTCCCCGAAGATGTCCTGACGTGCTCGGGCCACCACGAGGTACTGGTCGCGGATGTCGGCCTCCGTCATCCCATCCCCGTCATCCTTCACCACTACAACCGGGACCTGGCTCGTGGAAGCCTGTACCAGCGTGACCCATACGTGGTCTGCATCGGCATCCCAGGCATTGTCGACAAGTTCCTTCAAGGCCCGTTCGGTCGAACTGTACTCGTCGCTCAGGAGCGTCATGAGACGAGGATGGAATTGGAACTTGACGGTCTTGGAAGGCATTGCTGAATTGCTCCGTCTGTGAACCTGTCAAATCGGAGTTATGATGTCATCAGTGTACCTTAGTTCCCTGTTCTGGCACAGCACCGGGGGGCCACATGAGCGAACCGCGCCGTCATCACTACCTCCCGCAGTTCTATCTCGCCGGTTTCACGCCGCGCGGGAGCAAGGACGACCATCTCCAGGTCCTGGACCTACAAACCGGCAAGACCTGGAGGGCCAAGCCTGCCAGTGTCGCGCACCAGAACGACTACTATCGACTGGACGATGGCGCCCCGGATCCGTTCGCCCTGGAAAAAGGGCTGGCGAACTTCGAGGGCCAAGCCGCTGATGCGCTCAAGGGGGTTCTAGGCGAGAAACAGATCGGGGACTTCGAGCGCAGGGTGGTCTTGGTCAACTTCATCGCACTGATGGCGCTGCGGGTGCCCAGCCAACGCAACATATTGGCCGACTTCAAGAAACGCACCAGCGTGATGTTGATGCAGACAATGGTCAGCACGCCCGAGGTCTGGGAGCGAGTCAAGGCCCGCGCACACGCTGATGGCGTCAATGTTGGGGACGTTTCCTACGAACGAATGCGCGACTTCGCGATGGATACGAGCCGCTACACCATCGAATTGAGTCGTGAGGCGCTAATCCAGACCATCTTCGGTCCCCTTGACAAAATCATCCCGCTCTTGCTCGAACGCCGTTGGTCCATCGCCATTGCCGCGGCAGGGGCGGGCGCATTCGTGTGCTGTGACACGCCTGTAGCCAGGCATTGGACGATCGATGATCATCCTCCGTTCGTACCTGGTTTCGGCCTAAAGCACTCCCACATCGTGTTTCCATTGGACCGAAGGACTGCCCTCCTCGGAACCTGGGATGGAGACGAGGAGGTCTTCGAAGCCGATCGAGTTCAGGTCGCGACCATCAACAGCCACATCCTGGCGTCGGCGGACCGCTTCGTCATCTACTCCGACGAGGACTACTCCTGGTACACCAAGGACGGGCGCATTGCTGGGCCATCG
Organism: Cyanobacteria bacterium RYN_339; assembly: GCA_028287685.1. Taxonomy (GTDB): domain Bacteria; phylum Cyanobacteriota; class Sericytochromatia; order S15B-MN24; family JAQBPE01; genus JAQBPE01. Next base: position 14,727 of record JAQBPE010000395.1, read on the forward strand.
GAACTCATCGAGTGGTACAAGTCCCGACCGAAGAAGCGCCGCGTGGAGCACCACCCCTGAGCCAGGCTCCGCCAATGTCCCCGCCCGCGACTGGACGGTAACTGCACGATTCCCAACCGGAAACTGGCTTCATGTGCGGCTCAATGCCCTTGCGGATAGGATAGGATTTGCGAGTGGGACTGTACCCCTGGTTGCTTATCCGAACGTTAGTACATACTTGCCCGGCTCCGTCTTGACCGGCGGCCGTGAGTGATCGCGGCCGATGGGAATTCCGGATACCAGGCCATATCTCGCTGTTTCGCTGCCGCGGGGCGGCGGATATCGTGCATTATCTTTAGGAAGCCCGACTTAGCAGTAAATTTCACCTGAGTGAAATGACTTCTCAGCAGGAC
>JAQBPE010000050.1 GCA_028287685.1 Cyanobacteria bacterium RYN_339
AGGACGGCGCGGTCGTACACGTCGACGAGGGCTTCCCGGTCGTGGTCGGCAAGAACGTGACGGTCGGCCACCGGGCCGTGGTCCATGGCGCCACGGTGGGCGACAACTGCATCATCGGCATCGGGGCGATCCTCCTGAACGGGTGCAAGGTCGGCGCCAACTCGATCGTGGGCGCGGGCGCGCTGCTGCTTGAAGGCCGGGAGTACCCCGCCAACTCGTTGCTGGTGGGCTCGCCGGCCAAGGTCGTGCGCGAGCTGACGCCGGAACAGGCCGCGCGCGTGGCGGACGGCGCCACGCACTACGTCGAATACGGTGCGGCCTACGCCCGCCGCCTCTCATGAGGCTCCTGCTCGTCGCTTGCTTGCTGGTTGGCTGCGCGGAAGAGAAGCCTCGCGCCGTGGCGCCACCGGCCTCACCCCACGTAGCGCTTGAAGGCGTCAGCCTGGCCGAGGGCGTCGGCGACAAGAAGGTCTGGTCGCTGGAAGCCGATCGGATCGACTACTTGCCGGACGGGCGGGTGGCGAATCTCCAGAACGTCAAGGCGGGCTTTTACGAGCATGGCACGCTGGTGTCCAAGGGCGTGGCACCCGTGGCGCAGCTCCGGGTAGGCGAGCGGCGCTTCGGGCTTTCGAAGGTCCGCGTGACCTCGCCGGCCGGCGAGACCGGCTTCGAGTCCAAGGACGCGGCCTGGCGACCGGATACGGGCAAGCTCGAGGCAACGGGGCCGGTGAAGTACTGGCGGCCGATCGGGAAGATCGAGGCGGGCGGGCTCAAGGCCGACCGCGGGCTGAAGAAAGTCGAGCTAGTGGGCGGCGTTCATGGTACGCTGAAAGTTAGCCAATGACCTCGATCGTCCTTGCCGTTTGGCTTGCAGCAGCAGCTGCCGCCCCACCGGCCAACGTATCGGCTGTTAAGCCGACCTCCATGGAGATAGCCGCGCAGACCACCACGTACGACGGGAAAGCCCACACCTTCCTGGTGAAGGGCAAGGTCCGCGTTACGCTGCCCCAGCTGGTGGTCACTTGTGATGAAGCCACGCTCTACGCCGCCCCGAGCGAGGACGCGATCATCCGGATTGTCTTCAAAGGCAACGTCGACGCCACCCGTGGCACCGACAGCTTCCATGCCGATCGCATCACCTACCAGGTCGCCGAACGGCGACTGGAGGCGTCCGGGACGACCCGAATCCGCTTGAGAATTCCCGCCAAGGCCCTTGGGCCTGTGAGCGGACCCTAATAGGAGGTCGCATGGCAATCGTTACCGAGAACCTCGAAAAAGTTTACCGCTCCCGGAAAGTCGTCAACAAGGTCTCGATCCAGGTCAACCGCGGTGAAATCGTGGGCTTGCTCGGCCCCAACGGCGCCGGCAAGACCACCACGTTCTACATGGTTGTGGGCCTGGTCAAGCCTAACGCCGGCGAGATCACGCTGGATGGCGAGAAGATCGGCCACATGCCGATGCACCAGCGGGCCCGCTTGGGCATCGGCTACCTGGCCCAGGAGCCTTCCGTCTTCCGCAAGCTGACGGTGGAAGAGAACATCATCGCCGTCTGGCAAATCAAGAAGGTCCCCAAGGACGAGCAGAAGCGCCGGCTGGCTGAGCTGCTGGAAGAGTTCAACCTCACGAAGGTGGCAAAGAACAAGGGCTCGCAGCTCTCCGGCGGCGAGCGCCGGCGTGTCGAAATCGCCCGCGCCATGGCGGCCAACCCCAGCTTCCTGCTGCTGGACGAGCCCTTCTCGGCCATCGACCCGCTGACGGTGGCGGAGCTGCAAAAGATGATCCGCAAGCTCAAGGACAAGAACCTGGGCATCCTCATCACGGACCACAACGTGCGCGAGACGCTGGGCGTCGTGGACTATGCCCACATCCTCTCGAACGGCGAGGTGGTGGTCTCCGGCAAGCCCGAAGAGGTCGCCCAGAGCGAGATCGCGCGCAAGCACTACTTGGGCGAAGAATTCCGCATGTAATGCGGCTGCTCGATCGGTACATCTTGGCGGAATTGGCGCCGCCGTTCGGGTTTGGGGTGGCGGCTTTTACCGGCATCCTGCTCGCCTCGACGGTGCTGTTCCACCTCGTGTCGCTCATGGTGCAACACGGCCTGCCTGGCGTGTTGGTTGGCGAGATCCTGGTGCTGCGCCTGCCGGAGATGATCTTCTACACCTTCCCGATGTCCATGTTGCTGGCCACGCTGATGGCGTTCGGGCGGCTCTCGAACGACGGCGAAATCACGGCGTTCAAGGCCGTCGGCGTGAGCCTCTACCGGATGCTGGCGCCGGTGGCGGGCATGGCGCTGGTCGTGAGCCTGTTGACGATCGCGCTGAACGAGCTGCTGGTGCCGGCGGCGGCCTGGAAGGCCAAGACGCTGTTGTACGAGGCCACCCACAAGCAGCAGCTGCCGATCGCGCGCGAGCACGTTTCTTACCAGGAGCTGGACGGGGACAAGCTGCGGCGGCTGTTCTACGCCCGCAGCTTCGACGGTGCCCGCATGCGGGACGTGGTCGTCCAGGAGTTCGAGGACAACAAGCTCGTGCGGCTGATCCAGGCCAAGGACGCCGCGCCGCGGCCGGACGGCTGGAGCTTCGAAGACGGCACCCTGTACCAGGTGGACGAGCATGGCGACTTCCGCTATGCCGCCCACTTCAAGGCCCAGCACGTCGTGCTGGGCGGCGCGCTGCTGGCGCTGGCCCGCGAAAGCCGGCTGGCCACGGAGATGAACGCCACGGAGCTGGGTGCCCACATCAAACGTCTGCAAGCCACCGGCGCCAGCGGCCGCGAACTGAACGAGCTGCGCGTCATGTGGCACCAGAAGCTGGCCGTGCCCTTCGCCTGCCTCGTCTTCGCGCTGGTGGGAGCGCCCATGGGCCTCGCGCCCCAGCGCGGCTCCGGCGCCATCGGGCTCGGGCTGAGCGTGCTGGTCATCTTCGTTTACTACGTGCTGATGTTCGTCTCGATGGCCTTGGGACAGACGGGCTCGCTGCCGGCGGGCGTTGCGGCCTGGGTGCCGAACGCGGTGGCGGCCTCGCTGGGCCTGTTCCAGCTAAGGCGGCTGGCGAGACATTGATCGGTCTGAGATAATGGGTAAAGTTTCGGATAGGGCCCGGCGTACACCGTGGTCGCCTATGAATGAGAGGATGACAGCCTAGAATGACGCAAACCGTGACCAAGCAAGTTTACAAGGTCGACGACATCTCGCTCGCCGAGTGGGGCCGTAAGGAAATCCAGCTCGCCGAGAAGGAAATGCCCGGCCTGATGTCGTTGCGCGAGCGCTACGGCGCCAGCAAGCCCTTGAAGGGTGCCCGCATCGCCGGCTCGCTGCACATGACGATCCAGACCGCCGTGCTGATCGAGACGCTGACCGCCCTGGGCGCCGAGGTGCGTTGGAGCAGCTGCAACATCTTCTCGACCCAGGACCACGCCGCCGCCGCCATGGCCGCGGCCGGCATCCCCGTATTCGCCTGGAAGGGCGAGACGGAGCCGGAGTACGACTGGTGCATCGAGCAGACCCTGCGCTGGCCGTCGGGCGAAGGCCTGAACATGATCCTCGATGACGGCGGCGACCTGACGATCATGGTCCACAAGCAGTACCCGGAGCTCCTGAAGGAGATCAAGGGCCTGTCGGAGGAGACCACCACGGGCGTGCACCGCCTGTACCAGATGTTGGAGCGCGGCGAGCTCAAGGTGCCCGCCATCAACGTCAACGACTCCGTCACCAAGAGCAAGTTCGACAACCTCTACGGCTGCCGCGAGTCCCTGGCCGATGGCATCAAGCGCGCCACCGACATCATGGTGGCCGGCAAGGTCGTCGTGATCGCCGGCTACGGCGACGTGGGCAAGGGTTGCGCCCAGTCGATGCGCGGCTTCGGCGCCCGCGTCCTGGTCACGGAAATCGACCCCATCTGCGCGCTGCAGGCGGCCATGGAAGGCTTCCAGGTCCTCACCATGGAAGACGCGGCCTCGCAGGGCGACATCTTCGTCACCACCACCGGCTGCAAGGGCATCATCACGCCCGAGCACCTGCTGGCGATGAAGAACGACGCGATCGTCTGCAACATCGGGCACTTCGACTGCGAAATCGACGTGGCCTGGCTGAACGCGAACGCCAAGATGACGACGATCAAGCCCCAGGTGGACCGCTTCGAGCTGCCTAGCGGCCGCGCGATCCTGTTGCTGGCCTCGGGCCGCCTGGTGAACCTGGGTTGCGCCAACGGCCACCCCTCGTTCGTCATGAGCACCTCCTTCACCAACCAGGTGTTGGCGCAGATGGCGCTGTGGAACGAGAAGTTCGAGCTGGGCGTGCACGTGCTGCCCAAGAAGCTGGACGAAGAAGTCGCGCGCTTGCACCTCGAGAAGCTCGGCGTGAAGCTGACGAAGCTGTCGAGCGACCAGGCCGAGTACCTGGGCGTGCCGGTCGAAGGCCCTTACAAGCCTACGCACTACCGCTACTAAGTTCTGAACGAAACGGGCCCGGGGGCAATGCCCCCGGGCCCGTTCGCTTACTTGGAGTGTTCGCCGCCCGGTTGGCTGACGCCCTTCAAGACGTTGGCCGCGATGTCGCGGTGCTGCGTGAGGTCGGCCAGCGAGACCATGCCCACCAGCTTGTTGCCGCGCGCCACGATCGGCAAGCGCCGAACTTGGTGCTCGGCCATGATCTGTTGGGCCTCGTTGATGTCGGTCTCCGGGCTGACGGTGACCAGGTCTTCGGCCGTGAAGACCTCCGACACCTGGGTCGTCTTGACGTCCCGGCCGTCCGCCACCGCGCGGACCGTGATGTCTCTGTCCGTGATGATGCCCAGCAGCGTGCCGTCTTCCCGCACGACGGGCAAGGCGCCGACGTCCTCCTGGCGCATGATTTGCGCCACCTCTGGCAAGAAGGTAATGGAGGTGACGGCCACGACCCGCGGCGTCATGACGGTGCTGACAGGCTTGGCCGACAAGCTGTGGACCCGCTTGGGCTTCTCGACCTGCTCGTCCAGGCCATGCGAAGGCGTGAACACGATCTCCGGGGTAGACCCACGGTGACTCTCGGTGTAGACGGCCTTCTTCTTCTTGGTTGCCATGTCGCTTTCCCTCCTCCATCTGCGCGTGCTTTACATAGCGTAACAATTCAAGGACGCGGGATCCTACGGGCGAGGAAGCGTTGAAGGGGTGCGGGTCGGGGAATAACATAGCAGCCACGGAGGCCCGTCCATGCCCGATTCACAGCCCGCCTCCCCGCCCGTCCGCATCTCCCGCGATGCCGCAATCGAGCGGGTCCACCGACACATCGACGCCAGCTTCGACCACCACCTGGAGGCCGTTCGCGCCTTCCTGCGGCAACCCAGCGTCAGCGCCGAGGACTGGGGCATGCGCGAGACCGCCCAACTGGTGGTCGAGATGATCCGGGCCTGCGGCGGCACGGCCCACCTGGTGGAGACGCGCCGGCACCCGATGGTCTACGGCGAAATCGATCGCGGCAAGCCGCGCACCCTGCTGGTCTACGGCATGTACGACGTGCAGCCGGTCAACGGCCAGGACTGGAAGGTGCCCCCCTTCGATGCGGCCGTGCTCGACGTGCCGGGCATCGGCGACGCGGTGGTGGCGCGCGGCGCGTTGAACTCGAAGGGGCCGCTGGGCTGCCTGATGATGGCGCTCAAGGCCATCAAGGAGGCCGACGACATCCCCTGCAACCTGATCTTCACGATCGAGGGCGAGGAGGAAATCGGCTCGCCCTTCCTGCCGCACTTCTACCGGGACAACCGCCAGAAGCTGATGCAGGCGACGGCCGGCGTGGACTTCTACTTCACGCAGGAGGCCAACGGCGCGGTGGAGGTCGGGCTAGGCGCCAAGGGCATGCTGCACCTGGCGTTGACCAGCCGCGGCGGCCACTGGATGGGCCCCAAGGAAGACGTCCACTCCAGTGCCTCGCCGCTGATCGCCTCGCCGGCCTGGCGGCTGGTGCAAGCCCTGGCCTGCTTGAAGGACCGCCACGAGAAGATCCTGGTGCCCGGCTTCATGGACTCCGTGGTGCCGCCCAGCCCGGCCGAGATCCAGCTGATCGAGAAGTACTGCGCGCGCATGACCCGCCTGGACTTCATGACCCGCTACGGCGCGAACGCGTTCCTGGACGACGAGCCCGGCCTGCCGACGGAGCGCCTGGTCGAACGCCTGCTCTTCCACCCCACGCTCAACCTGGCCGCGATGACCGCGGGCGAGCCCGAGAGCCGCGGCGACAAGACGATCATCCCGGGCGAGGCTCATGCCTACCTGGACGTGCGCCTGGTCGCGGAGATGGAGGTCGAGGAGACCGTCGAGCGCATCCGGCGCCACCTGGACGAGCAGGGTTACCAGGACGTGGAACTGACTGTTTCCGAGGGGTACAGCTGGTCGAAGATCAGCCCGCGCGAGCCGATCGTCCAGACCTTGTTGGACTCCTACCGCTACCACGGCATCGAGCCCCTGTTGATCCCCAGCATGCCGTGGAGCTCGCCCTACTACCTGTTCGACCGCCTGCTGGGGCTGCCTTACGTGATCTTCGGGCTGGGACATGGGGCGGGCGCCCATGGGCCCAACGAGTATTGCTCCGTGGCAGGGATGAAGGCGTACGAGAAGTCCGTGGCGACGTTCCTGTACCACTTCGCGGACCAGGGCGACCTGGGCTCGCCGGACTACCAAATCTAAAACACCCCCGGCCAGGGCCAGGGGTGCTTCGGTTGGAGATTTAGTAGGTGATCAGGCGGCGGAACTGCGCGGCGTTGTTGACCCACTTGGTGGTGGTGACGACGTCCGGCAGGCGCTTGACGCAGACCTTGCCGCCGCCCAGGTCGTTCGCTGCCTTCAGCTTCGCGGCCAGGGTGATGGAGTTGCGGCCGGCCAGCTCGACGACGGTGTCGACACCGGCGCGCTCCAGCAGGCGAGCGTACTCGGGGCCGCAGCCCGTGACGCGCATCAGGTCGCAGTGGTTGACCCAGGTGAGGATCAGCTTCTCGCTGATGCCGGTGGCGTCGGCCAGGTGGCCGCGCTCCGTGCGGGTGGAGCCTTCGAGCAGCAGCTGCTCGACCTTGGTGATGCCGGCTTCCTTCAGCTTGGCCTCGAACGCGGGGCCGACGCCGAGGATGTCGACCGTCTTGTAGGTGACTTCCTTGTCGAAGGTGATGCTGCCGGTCGTGACGACGACCGACTGAGCGGCCACGGCGCCCGTGGTGGGCACGGCGGCGGTGTTAACGGTGCGGCCGCAGCCGGAAGCCAGCACGGCGATGGAGATGCAAATCAGGGGGTAGGTGAAGTTGCGCATATATCCATCCTTATCTCGAAGCAATGTCGAAATCGGAACGGGTTGCGGCTGGTTTCGGCCCGGGGGGGCGTCGGTTATCCTGCTCGGTTATCCCATTGGGGGGTCAAAAGGTCGTTGGTTTGGTTAAACCCAGGATAAGGTGCGATTAATTGCTTGTCAAGAAGCCAGGCGTGACGACCGCACATGTCAATATATTGACACCTCGATCACACCATCCGTAGGATCGCCCCCCGCCTGGATCCGACCCGTTTTGATCAATTTTGGCGATCCCAAGAAAGTTTACCGCCGTACTACCCTATAATAATCTCGAGTTAAGTCCTGGA
>JAQBPE010000401.1 GCA_028287685.1 Cyanobacteria bacterium RYN_339
CGCGGACCATTTCGAACCCGGATTGCGTGGCGGTTGATTCTGGAGGAAATGTGTGGGTCAACACGTTCCAGCAGCTGTTCAAGATCGCCCCGGATGGCACGCAGACTGGCTTCACCCCGTTCGCCGCGCAGTCCGGCAGCGCGATGGTGGTCGATCGTGCGGGGAACGTCTATGTTGTCTCCGAACATGACGACACGCTTCACAAGATGACGCCGGATGGCCACTGGAGCGTGCTCGCCGGAAGCAACCTTAATGCAGCGGTGGGGTCTGGTTTGGTCGGTTCGGGTTACCAGGACGGGCCCGGCGCCCAGGCATTGTTCCGCATGCCGAGCGACTTGGCCATCGACGATCGGGACGTCATTTACGTCGCCGACAGCAACAACTCCGCGATACGCAAGGTCATGCCCGACGGCAGTGTGTCCACGGTGGCCGGGAAGCCCATCTACCAGGGCCCCAGTCCCGCCTCGGGCTCACCAACGCCCATCCCATCCGCGCTCCTCGCCAACACAATCTCTCCGAGCAGCATTGCCCTCGGGCCCCAAGGCGTTGTCTATGCTACGACGCGGGACAACCGCCTGGTAGCCGTTCAGGTGGACGGCACGGTCAAACTCATCGCCGGCGATCGGGTTCTCGGTTGCGAGCCGGCGCCCTGCCCTGGTTTCTGTCCATCCGTCGCGCCGGTGAATTGCCACGTTGATGCGGTCGGTAGCGCGGCACGGTTCGCTCGGCCGCGCTGCATGGTCATCGACCACGCGGGCGCCCTTTACATACTGGACGGTGAGCGGTTCGGTGACTTGCGGATACGCAAGGTAGTCTAAGCAGAGAACAACGGAGAGGGCAGGAAAACGATCGCGATGAGAGGCGGCATTACAGCGCTTGCCACTGCGAGCACTCTGAGGTTCTCGCTCAATGCCGTCACGACAACGATTCCGCCGGCGGAGCTGGCTTGCGGACAATCAAACGCGACACTTATATGGTTCTCATCGACGTCAGACAGGGGTGAAAGCCATGCTGGAATTTGGAGGTTCGATTGGCGGTTTGGTTGAGTTCACTTTCCCTGGCGGCGGCCGTGAGCTGCCGGGTTACGTTTGCCGGGCTGCCGGGGCTGGCTTATGGCGGAGGCGTGGAAGTTGCCTGCGATCATGCCTTGTTCCGTGCGGACTCCGACTTCATCGGCAATGCCGGCGCATGGGCGGCCACGCTGGCATTGCCGCTGGTGACGGTCGGCAAGTTCAAGCTGGGACCCTCTGTGGGAATCTCCGAGACCTTCTTCCCCGGTTCCTGCCCGGACCTTCCGGGAATCATATGCGGCAATTCGCCGCAGCCGGGACCGCTGGGCTATGCCGTGGGGCTGGTTGCGCGCTGGGAAGACGATCGGTGGTGGATTGCAGCCTCGCCCAGCGTGAGCTTGATCCCGCAACTGCCCTTACCGGCCATCCCGGGGAGCGGTGCGGCGCCATTGCCGCAGTCGCCGCGAGTGGAAATGTTCCCTGCTGTGACGGGTTGCCCGCCCTGGCTCGAGCTTGGCTACAAGGTCACGCCCTCGCTGGGCGTGGCTTTGCGCGCGTGTCTCACACCGCTCGCCGTAAGTTGGACGTTCTAGTATCTCGGCCAACGAAAAAGAAGGTGCACACGCTATGCTCGCCTTGAGACGATCGGTAACGCTCGGTTTGTTCGCGGTGTGGCTGACGGCCTGCCAGCGGGCACCAATGTCCGAGTTCGCGACCGTGGCTTCCCCTTCCGCCGAGCCGGTGGCGGGACCGACGGTGCTCGGCTGCGTGGCAGGGCTGCGCGGCGTGTCGACCATCGCGGGGGGCGAGACGCCTGGCACGGACGATGGGCCGGGCTCCGAGGCGCGCTTCCGGCTCCCTTACTACCTGGCCTACGATCGCCATGCCAACCGCCTGGTCGTCGCCGACCGCGCCGGCTCCCGCCTATGCGTCCTCGGGCCGGACGGCCAAGTGCATACGATCGCGGGTCCGAAACCGTTCGCCAGCCTGGCCGGGGTCGCGGTGAACGCGGCCGGCGACGTCCTGGCGGCCGATCCCCTGGGGAACCGTATCTGGAAGGTCTCGCCCACCGGCCACGTCGAAGCCTTTGCAGGTGACGGCACCCCCGGCTCGGTCGATGGGGCGGCCATGGCGGCGCGGTTCGACCTGCCGGAAGGGCTCGCAACGGGACCCGACGACGCCCTGTACGTTACGGATCTGGGTTCCAGCCGGATCCGCAAGGTCGCGCCCGACGGCACGACGAGCACCTTGGCCGTCGGCCATCCGGAACAGGGCCGCGAGAGCTTCATGCAGCCGTTCGGAATCACCGTAGACGAAGCCGGCACGGTCTACTTCACCAGCGCGATGAGCGTGGTCCTCAAGCTCACGCCACAGGGCGTACTGTCCGCCTTGACCGGTTGGGGCCTGGCCTTCGAAGACGGCCCTGCCAGCCGGGCCAAGTTCAGCACCCCGACGGGTATCGCGTACGATGGCGGCCACTTATATGTGGCCGACCTGGCCAACCACCGCATCCGTGACGTCGACCTGGCCGCACGTCTGGTCACTACGCTTGCCGGAGACGGCCAGCCCGGGTACCTGGACGCGCCGGCGCTGAAGGCGCAATTCCGCGATCCCACAGGAGTGGCGGTCGGCGCATGTGGGGAGATCTACGTGGCCGACCAGGCGAATTACCGGATCCGCCGGATCGGCCGCTAGAGGACAGGTCGGTCCAAATCGACGATGTCGGGCGGCTATCTAATCTATAAGCCACGCGACTTGAACCGCCCTGTCAACGTTTCGGAAGTCAATGCGCATTGACTTCCGGGTACTACACTTGGACAACGAAAATCGCGAAGCCGGGTGTCTTGCCGAAAAAGTCATTGCAATTCGCTTCGCAGCGCACGGGCGACAAACTACGAATGAGAAGGTCGCAGGTTCAAGTCTGGCCGAGCGCGCTCTGTGTAACAACAGTCTCCGGTTTTCCGGGGCCGTTGCCTTTTGTTCGGAGCTACAGTAGAGCAACGGTGTGCATGATATTACATGAATCTCAGTCCATTCCCCGTTAACCTTACGGTCGCGGCGTCCCGGGCAAGCGCCAAGGCAAGTCTCGCTCGGCAATGACCGATAAATGCGAATGGCGTCGGCAATTTGCACAAGGGGTCTTGCGCCTGTTCGAGAGGCCAGTATCTTGCACTTGCTTCTAGCCATCGCATTGGCATCATCGCTTGCTTCAACTGCCACGCCTCCCAACCACGACGAAGCCGCCCCGCAACGTTCTCCGGCCTTGGCCGCCGCGTTGAGCTTGTTTTCCGCCCCGCTGGACGGAATAGTTCTCGGTAGCTCAATCGCTGGGTTCCAGAGGTTGACCCAGGTCAACACGAGCGGGCTGACCGTGGCTTCGGTGGTACTGTCGCCTGGCCTATTAGGGGCAGGACAGGCCTATGCCGGCGACAGCGAACGCGCCACTTACGTTGTTCTCGGTGGATATGCGGTTATCGGTGCTGGCACGCTGGCCGGAGTGCTGCTAGGTAGGGCGGCACTGAATTCTCCCCGGCCAATCGAGGGCCCCGGTTTTGGCGGCCTCTTTGGATTCGCACTATCCGCACTTGGCTACAGCATTTGGAGCGCAAAGGATGCATACGACACCACGGTCCGGCTAAACCAGCCTTTGGCGCCATAGTGCGGGGCTACTGTGGCCCCGGGTCGTCATCCGGCAACTGGTCGACGAAGAAGTCGGCTGGGGGCTTGCCGTAAGCAGCGACCAGTGTCGCCAGTTCGGCAACGTCCACGCGCCGCTCGCCGGCCTCGCTGGGGCTTTTGACGGACTGGGCAAGCTCCAGGTGTTCCTCGGGTATGGTTTCCAAGTCACCAACCAATTGATGGATTCCAACTTAGGCGGGAGAAATTGTGAGTACATCAGCCAATCCATTGCGATTGATTCCAATATCATTGGCTTGTGCGCTGTTCCAGTCCTGTATAACAGCGGTCCCGCCAACCGCTTCACCGACTGGTCCCGCTGAGACAAGGTCCACCGCCTCAACGCCCCCCGTAGCCACTGTTTCGCCCTCGATTTCACCCCTTGAAGCCGCTGAATTAGTGGACTTCATTGCAATGAAGAGAATTGGATCAATTCCATTCACGACAGTATTCCTGAAAGACAAATTTTCGATTTCCCCAGTCCGGGAATATATATTCAATTCAATGGGTGCATTGGATTCTTGGCTGAGCCAAAACTTGGTCACGCCGACAGACAGAAGGCTTATCGAAAGCATCGACATGTACCGCGAAACCGGGCTATTAAAGCTATTCGGCCGACAACTTAATCTTCTGCGGTGCGAAATATTCTCAGTTGAAAATAAAAACAGTAGGCTACTCATTCATACAGTACGGTGGACAATTCCACCCGGCAATGGCCTAGCAGAAGTTGGCAGTCCCGCGCATTATATTTCCATTCCGAAGACAAATCTACCTATTGTATTTGTCGAGACTATCGATTGCCCTGAGGATTTAATGCCGAAAGGCATGATATGGCCACAGGAGACATATGAATAAATGGGTGTCGTTGTATGACAACATAGCAAACGGGTCGTCCAAAACTCTCTAAGAGTCAGGAATATACCATCGCAACCGCTTGCATCCCGGCCTAAGATTGTTGAACTGGACTACCGAAATGATAATTTTCGGAAGTCGCAATCCGTTAAATTCTTTTTTTAGGAAAATTGGCGAGTTTAACGAGTTTTCGGCCAGATGGGGAAACTTCCAGTTGAACGGACTCGCCGCTCCAACCAAGATCACACTCCCATTGTGATACCATCCTGGCTGTTATCGCCCGTGGGCTGCCATGATAATCTGATGCGCAGCTTGCTATTCGTGATCCCTGTATGCTTGGCAGCTTGTACGATCGTCGTGCCAGCCCCCGCCCCGAGCCTCACCCCGACCCCGGCACCCATGCCCACCGCGTCACCCACCCCGACGCCAAGCCCGGTTCAAACGGCGATACCATCGCCCGTCCCATCGCCGCCGCTTGTTCCAAACCCCGGTGGTGTAGCCAAGCTCGACCACATCTTCGGGACGGTTTACGACGACCTGGGCAAGCCCGTTCTCGGCGCGCGGCTGAAAATCAGGTCCCTGGATGAAAGCGTGGTCTACGCGGCCGACCGCACGACCTCGGAGGCCGGCTATTGGGAGGTCACCGACGCCCCAGAAGGGGCCAATATCGAGGTGATTGCGTCCAAGCCCGGCTGGACAACCCGTCGGCGCATTGGATCGTTCCAGGATGCGGTCGTCGAGCCACATGTGGTCGACTTTGGCGGCAACAACTTGGTGGCGGCGGACTATTATATTTCCGACCACCCCGAAATTGCGGGGGTCACCCTGCGAGATGGCCAGCTCCACCTCACGCTCTCAGAGCCGCTGGATGGGGCCAACCGGCGCCGGCTTGCCGACGCCCTTTACGTCGCGCCTGCGGATACTCGAGCAGCCCACGGGCTTGCCATGCCCGGCGACTTCTCCGCCACTCCGGCACCGGCTGGCCTCCACCCCGACCGGACGTTCGGCAGCCTCCAGCAGCTCGCGCGCGAAGGTGTCACCTGGAGCGCCGATCGCCTCACCGCGACCCTGGCCTGGCGCCCCGTGTTGCTGGCCGGTGCCCGCTACCAGCTATTCCTGGCCAGCGCCGAGCCCGTCCTAGACCCGGAGGGCCTCCAAATGGGTCAAGGCGAGCCGGGCGAGTTGCTCCGCAAGGTCTTGCCCGTGGGCGCCGGCTTTCCCGCGCGTGACGCGGTGGCGTTCACCGGTCCGAAGGACCTTGCCCCACTCCAAGTGCAGGCCGCCACGTATTCTGTGGTCGACGGTAACGGCCGCATTGCCATCACCTTCGACCAGCCCGTGGTGGCCTTCGACGGCTACGTGCCCTCGCTCTTCTCGGCCAAGAGCCTGGCGGGCCTGGAATTTGGCACCGGCGACCCGGAGGTCATCATGCCCGAGCAGCTGGCCGACGAGAAGTTCCGAGTGGCGGCCCCAGGCTTCCGCTTCTATCCGGCCTGCTTTACCGCCGGGCCGACCAACCGTGCGCCTTTCGGCTCGCTCACGATGGAAGCAGACCCCTTAAATCCGAACGTCGTTACCCTGATCTTGGTTGGGAGGACCATCTTGCCGCGGCCTGGCCCGCTCCTCGCCCGGGCCCACGGCCTTGAGTCGGCGGGCGGCATCCCCGCCACGGCGGAATAGTGGCAGCAACGATGTTGAACGTGCGCTTGTTCGCTTTGGGCCTAGTTAATGCGCCACCGACACTGCCGGGTTCGGTGGCTTATAAATAGTCTTGAAAGTCCTCCCTGTCACGACGATAGGACAAGGAACACGTCTGCCAAACATCTTAACGCATCGTTACTGGTTACGATCAAGAGGTCGCGGCAAGTGCCCGCCGCATTTTAGTCGTCCAGACTCGCGCCACTTGCCAGCAATCCGTTCACCGTCGTCCTCACCAGATCGACTTCCGCCGCAAACGACTGGCTCCACGCCATCATCTCCTTTACATGTGCCACACAACCCGAGGCACCTCGGTGCGTAAATCTAGCTTCATTTGAACGTCCAAGCCAGGCAACCAACGGAGTTGCGGGCCCACATACTTGGGAATAAAACCGACATGAGAATGTCTTCAATCACATTTGCCCTTGGAACCCTTGTGGGGTGCGCCGCCCCTCCCATCTACGACCCAGCCACGGATCCGCAGCTGGTGAAGGCCGCCATGCAGTTCACACAAGGTGCGATCTTCGAGACCAAAGACCCCGTCAACCTGGCCATCAACGGCGACGGCTTCTTCGTGCTCGCTCGCGGCTTAGCGCCCAAGTCTTGGGACGACGTGATCTTGACGCGGGATGGCGCCTTCCACCTGGAATTCAGCCCGCGCACCGTGCGCCGGCCCGATGGCAGCCTGTTGCCCGGCAATGGCACTTACCGACTCACCAACAAGAGCGGCTTTTACGTCATGGGGTACCGTTCGAGCGTGAGCGAGAACGTACGGCCGTTCGGCACGCCGCCGGAAGATACCCATGGCACAAAGCTCTCGGACCTGAGCACCGTGAGTACGCCCGACACGCCGGGCGGCACCCCACTCGCCGTCCCACTTGCGCCAGTGGAAATCGAGTTGGCTACGAACCCGAAGATGGCGAACGACCTGACCTTCGACCCCCAGGGACTGCTGCGGATGAACGGTGAAGCTCCCCGCGACGCCAGCGGTCAGCCCGCCAACATGTATGTGGCGCTTGCGAAGGTGGAGCTTCGCCTGGGCCTGCGCCGCATGAACGGGGACTTCGGCGCGGGCAACTACCTCTACCAATACCAGCCGGCCGCCGGAATGATATCTGCTGGCGTCGCAGGCACTGGCAACATAACTGGTCAGCGTGTCGGCACAACCAACACGCTATCCCCGGGCGCGGTAGAGCAGCCAGCCCAAGTGAGCGCCATCGACGACGTCTTCGCGCAGCTCCACGGACTGGTGGCGTCCCCGAAACCATAACAAGCGAATAAGTAGGTCGACCGCGCTCACCGCCGCCGCGGGATCTCCAGGTGGAGGTGGGCACCGCTCCAGACTTTCTGGCCCTTGGGATGGCTGCGTTCGTCGCGCACGATGAAGCCATGGGCCTGGGCATCCCGCTTGAAGGCCGCGACCTGGGCCGGGGTCTTGTCGCGGACCCGCACGTCGATCGCCCGCCCTTGGTAGTGGGCGCTGCCGACGTTGTGGTGCCCGGTGTTGGTGGAGGTGACGTGGAAGCCGCGCGACTGGGCGAAATTGACCAGCGTGTGGAAGTCCCCCTTGGCGTGCCCCTGGACGGCGCCGGGTTGGTTGGCGTGCTTGGCCCCCTTCACTGCGTGCGCCCGCCGGGCCCTGGCGCGCTTGTGGGCGTGGGGCCGGGCTGCATGGCGGCGAGGGCGCTTGCGATGAGCGCGGTGGGCGGGCTTCGCGTGAGCGTGGTGCGGCTTCGGGTGGTGGGCGCCGGGCAAGCCCAGCGTCGACGAGCCGGAGCCGCCGCGGAAGGCGGTCGCGCTGCCAGGATGAGCTGCCGTGCCGTGTGGCTTCGCATGCGTCGATACGGGTTCGGCGTCGCCGGTCCGGCTAGCGGTGTGCGGGTGAAGGCCGTCGGTGTGGGCGCGACGTGTGGGGCCAGTGGGGTCGACCATCAGGAAGGTCCTCGGCGCTAGTGGACGTCCGCCCAGGGGAGGCTGGCGTCGGTGTACCCCACGGTGATGGCCTCGTGAATTGGGCCGCCGCCGGCGGTCACGCGGTAGGGTTGGGCTTGCGGGTCGTTGGCGTTGCCGAAGGCGACCACCTGGTCGTACGGCTTACCGTCCGGGCCGAGCACCCGGCCGGCCTTGTAGCCCTTATTGTTGAGTATTGCGATGACGCCCTCGCGGAGTTGGGCCACCGCGGCGGTGTTCACGTAGCTCGGCTCGTTGGCGATCTCGGGGTGCTGCGCGAGGTACTCCCGGGCCGCGTCCTTGACGGTGTCGATCGTGATCGGCGGGGGGGCGGCCGCGGGGGCGACCGGGGCGGCCGGAGACACGGGCTTTGGGACCAGGCGGGCTGCAAACTCCGGGCTGGCCAGGAACGCCTGCCGGACTTGCTCGCGCGATGCGCCGCGTTCCAGCGCGCTCACCTCCAGGTGGTAGCCTTCGGGATCGGGCTCGCGCCCCAACAACTGCTTGTACAAGTCGGTGACGTACTGGCCGTCAGTCATTTCGGGGTGCGCCGCACCGGGCGGAAGCGGCACGGGCTGCTGGCCCGGAACCTGGTTCTCCCAGTCGTTGCCGGGCGCGTCGAAGTGATCGTGCCGATCGTGGCGCGCCTCGTGCGCGTGATGGTGGTGGTGGTGATGGTCGTGCTGCGGCGGAGCTTCAGGGGGCGCGAACACCGGCCGTAAAGGCTTGGGCTGCGACTCTCCAATGTTCATGGAAATTTCCCTCCGCGTCCGGCAATGACCGATCCACGGGTCTTGTACCCCACTTGAGAGCTAGCAACAGCTAAAAGGGGCGGGATGGCGCATGCCATCCCGCCCCAGAGACTTTGCGCTGCCTACTTGGCGGGGTGCGGGCGGTCACCGTGCGGGAACTTGGCCTTCAGCGCGGCCTTCTCCTCGTCGGTCATCGCGTCGAACTTCGCCTTCATTTCGGCGCCCTTGGCCTGCCAGTCGCCGCGCTTGGCCTTCAGGGCGGCTTTCTGCTCGTCCGTCAGGGCGTCGAACTTGGCCTTCTGCTCGTCGGCCTTCGCCTTGAAGGCGGCCTTCTGCTCGTCCGTCAGGGCCGGACGGTCGTGGCCGCCACGGAAGGCGCGCTCGCCGGTGGAAGGTGCTTGGCGCGCGGCCGCGGTGACGTCGGGCGCGGCAGGAGCGGTGGCGGCGCAGCCGAGCGCGAGGCTCGCGAAGGTGGCCCCGGCCAAGATGGAAGCGATGGTGCGGAAAGACATAGGAACCTCCTCGTAACTGGGAACCGGACAAGAGAACTATACGATCGCTCTGTGGCGGGAACTTATCTACTTGGGTAAGGACTGACTAAGCTCTTGCAAAGATGAGGTATTCCATGGCCGAGGCCATCCCAGGAGAAACGTTCCACCGCGAAGGCGGGGTGGTCTATGACGCGCCGTTGGACTGGGCCGTCTACAAGCGTGGCGCCCAGATGGCGCGCGTGGTGTACGAAGCGACGCACGCGAACGCGGCCGAGACCGGCGACCGGGCCGGGCACGGGCGGAACGAGGCCACGTGGGTGTTCGCGGAGGAACCCGGCATCGCGGAAGGCCTTTGCGCTTCGCCGCTCGACCTGTTCATCGACGCCCGGTTGGCGCCGCACGCGGCGATCGGTCTGCACGAGCACACGACCACCGAGGAGGTGTACTACATGCTGGAAGGCAGCTTGGTGGTGACGACGCTGGCCGCCGATGGGCGGGAAAGCACCAGCGAGCTGTTGGTGGGCGATGCGCACCTGATCCGCGTGGGCCAGTCGCACTTCGCGGTGGCAGGACCGGATGGGGCGAGATTCGTAACCGTCGCCGTGCGGGTGCCCTAACCGGGGCCGAATTCCTTCACGCGGCCCACCTGGCCGTCATCCAGCCGCACCTTGATGCCATGCGGGTGGAAGGGCGATTTCGTGAGGATCGCCGCCACGGTGCCGCGCGTGATGCGGCCGGTGCGCTGATCGGGCTTGAGCACGACGCCGACCTCGGCGCCGATCTGGATGTCCTGGCGTTGTTGTCCGTTCATGGCGACGAGTTTAGCACCCTAGAAGTGGGCGCGCACTTCCAGCGGGCTGCCGCAGGGCCGACCCTAGTAGCCGTGCCGATCGACCTGGACCTTGCCGCGGAAGACCCAGTAGATGACGGCGGTGTAGGCCAGGACGAACGGCATCCCGATGAAGACCACGATCTGCATGATGCCCAATGTCTTGGCCGACGAAGCCGCCGAATAAATCGTCAGGGAGTAGGCGGGGTCTAGCGTCGAGGTGATCATGTTGGGGAATTGGGCCACGCCGAAGAGGCCGACGAGGCAGGCGATGGTGGTGGCGGAGGAGGCGAAGGCGGCCAGCGGTTGGTCCTTGTAGATGGCGCGCGGGACGTTGGCGATCGCCACCACATTCAGCACCACCAGCCCCCACGCCGCCGGGAACTTGGCGAAGTTCGCCGTGGCCTGAGGGATAGTGATCAGCGTGACGATCGTCGTCAGCATGTAGAGCGCCCCGAAGATGCCCGTCAGCGGCCAGATCCACGACTTCACCCGCTGCTGGTACTCGCCCTCCGTCTTGAGGTACAGGTACACCCCGCCATGCAGCGCCAACAGGGCGACCGTGAAGACGCCGACCAGCAGGGCGTAGGGGTTCACCAACTGGGCCAGGGTGCCGGCGAACTCCTTGTCGGCGCCCACGGGCACGCCCTTGATGATCGCGCCGACCGCGGTGCCCATCAACAGCGCGGTGACGGCGCTGGCGAGGAAGAACGAGCCGTCCCACATGGCGCGCCACCAGCCGGCGGCCTGCTTGCTGCGGAACTCGAGCGCGACCGCGCGGAAGATCAGGCCGGCCAGGACGGCCATGAACGGCAGGTAGAAGCCCGAGAAGGCCGAGGCATACGCCTCCGGGAAGGCCGCGAAGAGCGCGCCGCCGAAGGTGACCAGCCAGACCTCGTTGCCGTCCCAGACCGGGCCGATG
Source organism: Cyanobacteria bacterium RYN_339 (assembly GCA_028287685.1). Taxonomy (GTDB): domain Bacteria; phylum Cyanobacteriota; class Sericytochromatia; order S15B-MN24; family JAQBPE01; genus JAQBPE01. The sequence goes on from JAQBPE010000401.1 coordinate 11,181, forward strand.
GAATTCAGCGATAGCCGGCGCTCCTGGTCGCCGCGGGCCAACAGGTGCAGGGTGCCCACGCCCAGGTCGAAGCCGTCCAGCACGGCATAACCGGTCAACAGGACGCCCAGCGTGAAGAACCAGAAGAGGTTCAAATCCATGTCAGCCGCCTTCCTGGTGCGTGTCCGTCAGCGAGCATTCGTCGCGCGAGCGCCCGGCCGCCTCCAGGAAGCCCTCGCCGCCAGGCCCCGCGGGAAGCGGGTCCGGGCCGTGCTGGATCTTGTCGTTCATCACGTAGACCCAGACGAAGAACAACAACAGGTAGATGAAGCCGAACATCAGGATCGAGGCCAGCACCGCGTTGGCGGCCACCACCTTGGAGACGCCGTCGGACGTGCGCAGCAGCCCGTAGACGATCCAGGGCTGCCGGCCCACCTCCGCCGTGGCCCAGCCGGCCTGGTTCGCGGCGTAAGGGCCGAGGACCGCTACCACGAACAGGCCCATCAGCCAGTGTTGCGCGAAGAGCGTGCCGCGCCACCAGAAGAACAGCCCGAGCGTCGTCAGGCCGATGAACGACATCCCCAGCGCGACCATCAGGTGGAAGCTGTAGAACGGGATGGCGACCGGCGGCCGGTCGCGCGGCGGGGTCTTGTCGAGGCCGTCGACCGGCTTGGTGAAGTCGCGGTGGACCAGGAAGGACAGCCCGCCCGGGATGACCACGGCGTACCGCACCGTCTCGTGCGCCTCGTCGGGGACGCCCAGGAGGTGGAGGTCTGCGACGCCGGTCTTGAAGTGGCCTTCGAAGGCCGCAAGCTTGGCCGGCTGCGTTCGGGCCACCTGGTTGGCGTGTCCATCGCCCGACACCAGCGCGCCCCACGAGAACACCGTGGCAAACACCAGCGCGACCAGGAAGCTGCGCTTGGCCACCTCCAAATGCCGGCCTCGCAGCACGTAGTAGGCCGAGATGCTCAGCATGAAGAACGCGCCCAGGATCATCGCCCCGTTGAGCGTATGCGCCAGCCGGATCATGCTGGATGGGTTGAAGACCATCGCCCAGAAGTCCGTGATTTCGGCGCGGCCGTTGACCACATGGAAGCCCGCGGGCGTCTGCATCCAGGAGTTCGCCACCACGATCCAGACCGCGCTGAACATGCCGCCCAGCGCCACCATCAGGGTGGCGAAGAAGTGCATGCGCGGGCCCACGCGGTCCCAGCCAAACACCAGCACGGCCAGGAAGCCGGACTCCAGGAAGAACGCGAACACGCCCTCGGAGGCCAAGGCGGAGCCGAAGACGTCACCCACGAACCGCGAGTAGGTGGCCCAGTTGGTGCCGAACTGGAACTCCATGACGATGCCGGTGGCAACGCCCATGGCGAAGTTGACGGCGAAGAGGCGGGTCCAGAACCGGGCCGCCGACTCGTACAGCGGCTGCTTGGTCTTGAGGAAGAGGCCCTCCAACGCGACGATCAAGAAGCCCAGGCCGATCGTGAGCGGCGGGAAGAGGTAGTGGAACATGATCGTGAGCGCGAACTGGATGCGCGAGAGCATGACGAGGTCCATCGGCGGGCTCCTCCTGCCACCGCGGCGGCGGTCCCATCCTACGCCCCCTGCCGCCCGCGGCGCATCCGGGTAGACTACGGGAGTGCGTTAGCCGCCGCTGGAGATGGGCGGCTGCGAGGGGTCAAAGGGCTCCGTGACTTTCAACTCGGGCGAGAAATCGCTTTCCAGCCCCGTGTCGCCGATCGCCTTCACGCGGTAGTAGTAGGTGGCGCCGGCCTGCAACTGGACGGGCAAGAGCGACCCCGTCGTGGTGCCCAGCACCGGGCTGGCATTGGTGATGCCGGGCTGGGGCGAGCAGTAGATGCGGTAGCTGACGGCGCCCGCGGACGGGTTCCAGGAGAGCTTGCGCGCATGCGGCGTGGGGTTGCCGCCGGGAGGGGCCGGCACGGGCAGGGGGGGCAACGGCGGCGGCGGCGGAGGCGGCGGGGCCACCGGCGGAGGAGGAGGCGGAGGAGGCGCGACGGGCCCCCCGATGACGGGCCCCGACGGGGTCACCGGCGGCGCCGGCGCCATGGGCGGCTGGCCGACGGCGGTGGGGGTCCCGAACAGGCGCTTGAAGAAGCCCACGAGCGCGGTCCACAGCTCGCTCAACATGCCCGGCCCGGCGCCGGCGGCCACCATGGGCTGGCGCACCACCGGCTGCACCGCGAGCGGCCGGGGCTGCACGGCAGGCGGCTGTGCCACCTGGAGGTTCAACACGAAGGGGCGCTGCTGGACGTTCATTTCTCTCTCCCGTTCTCGACCTTGCTCCGCCTCCGTTGTCGTCGTCGCCAGACCGCAACCAGACCAAGGGCTGGTTAACCCTGGACGAAGGAATGTCAGTGGCGAACAAATCCGCGCCTGGCCTCGTCCCGGGTATGTAAGGCGTAGTGACGCGCCAAAGGAGGCCCAGATGCCCATACAGAGCAATCCGCTGATGAAGCACGTGGCCCGGCGCGGTATCGCCCGTTACGTGGACGTCGGGCTCGGCATGACGCTGATGCGCGATCCGCGCGTGCCGGTGCGCTCGAAGGCCATGGCCGTGGGCCTGAGCGCTGCCATCATGGCCGGGCTCATTGCTGCCGAAATCCCGCTGGAGGCCATGCTCGCCCTGCTGGTCCCGATCCTGGGCCCCGCCGTCGACCTGGCGATCGACGGCGCAGAGGAAGCGCTGGGCACCTTGTTCCTGAGCACGCTGGTGATCCAGAAGCTCGCGCCCAAGGACGTGGTGGAGGCCATCCGCCTGGAACGGGGCTAGCCTACTGGAAGGCGCCGTCCTCGCGGAGGACGGTGCGGGCTTCTTCCATGACGAAGACGAGGCGATCGCGGCCGAGGTCCTCGACGCTGGGCGCCGCTTCGATCGGCGCGAAGATCTCCGCGTACCACTTCTCGTCGTTCAGCTTGCCCTGCCAGCCGTCCAGGTGGTCCCACTCGCCGTCGTTGAGCCCGATCAAGAAGCGTGCCTTGAAGGGGTCGACGTTGGCGAGCTCGTAGACGGGCACGCGCCAGTCCTGGCCCACATGCGAGTCGAAGCGCACGGCGCCGGAGGAATCCATATCGACGTCGCCGAAGATGTCGTAGCGGTGGATCAGCTCCTGCGCCTCTTCGAGCCACTGGTCGTGCAGGCGCCGGCCGGCCGCGGAGAGCGCGTAGGCGGCGCGGGCGGTGTCAATTTCGATCAGTTGTTCCTTCTCGGCCAGCGCGACGAAGTCGATCAGGTCGGGATCGTCACGCGTGACGTCGATGGCGAAGCCGCGGGCGATTTGGTGCAGGAAGAGCATCTTGCCGAAGAGCTGCATCTGCTCCTCGCGGCTTTGCGACGGCACCGCGGGCGGCGCTGACGACGGCGGGGCCGCAGCCGGCGCGCTGCCGGGCGCATGGATGGTCATGTCGCAGCGGCGATAGGTCAGGCCGTCGCGGTCGACCTTGGTGAGCACGGCCGCCAACGGCTGGTCGGGGTCGACCTCGCGGCCGTTGGAGGTGAAGGCCACCCCGTCGCGGATGAAGAAGCCCTCGTCATCACGATCGAAGACGGTCGACTGGATCGCCCGCAGATCGGGCAGCTCGGCCTCCGCCACCACGCCCTCCGCCGCCAGCGCGTCGAGGTCTTCGACGCCCAGCAGGTCGAAGACGAAGTCCGCGGCCGGCTTGTCGGCGAAGCTGTCATCGATCGTGACGGTGACGTGGCGCTTGCCGCCTTGGGCGGCAAGCTGGATCATGATGGACATGGTGAGTCTCCTGCCCTAGCGCCGACGACGGCTGCTGGACGACGTCGAGGACGAGGACGAGGAGCGTCGGCCACTCCAGCCGCTGGAGCTGGAGCCTGACGACGAGCCGGTGCTGGTGCTGCTGGTCGAGCGACGCCCGCTCCAGGAGCTGTTAGACGTGGACGAAGTGCCGGAGGTGGCCGTCGTTCCGCCGGAGTTGCCGCCGGTAGGGCCGCCCCAACGCCGGGAGCTGCTGGTGCCGCCGGTGCCGTTCGTGCCGTTCGAGCCCGAGCTGAAGCCGCCGGAGCCGAAGCGCCGGTTGCTCGAGACGCCACCGCCCGGGGCCTGAGACTTGAAACGAGTATCGAACGCCCGGTTGCTCGCCATCTGCGTATGGTAGGCCGGCGACGAGCGGTACGTCGTGCGGTAGACCGTCAGCGAGTGGTAATGCGAGTAGGGCGTGTAGTAGTGGCCGCCGTAATGGCCCCAGCCGCCGATGATGTGGCCCAGCAGCAAGCCGGTGAAGAAGGCGCCGCCACCGCCATCGTGGTGGTGGTAGACCTGGGTGCCATTGTAGTAGGGCGTGCCGTCGCCGTTCGACATGCGGTAAGGGACCTGGTCGTTCGCCGCCTGGCCCGTCTGCTCGATCACGAACAGGCGGTCGTCGCCGGTCTGGAAGCCGGGCTGCCCGTTCTTGTCGATGAAGCCTACCACCATCACGCCGGTGCCTTGCTTGGCGGCGTCGACGGCGACGATCTCCTTGCCGCCGTAAATCTCGTTCACGCGCTGCTCGAAGTTCTTCATGGCGGTGTCCATGTCGGCGCCCTGCGTGTCCCAGAAGGCCTTCTTGACCTCGTCGAGGTTGATGCGCGCGGCGGCGCCCTCCACCTGGGCGGAGGTATAGCGGGCGCCGTTGGTACGCTGGAGCTGTTGCTCCACCGTCCGATCGTCCTTGTGGCCGTTGGCGCAGCCGGCCAGCATGACGGCCGCCAGGGCGGCGCTCATGAGTTGCTTGGTAAGCGAAGGCATGTGGTTGGTCCCTCCCATTTCATCCCCTTTGTTCCCCACCTAGCGTAACACTGTGCGCTCGATACAAATATCATTCACCCCGGAAAACAGCCATTGATCCTGGCCAACGCGCGCATGACCGGTGGTGAAGACCACCCGCGGGATCACGAAGAGGCCGTGGCGGGCCTGGAAGGTGGGCTCGTCCAGCGGGCACACGGCGCGCCTTTCGCGCTCGAAGGCGTCATTTGCCCAGGCCGTCAGCACCGGTTCCGGCAGGCGGGCCAGCTCGCGATCGGGCGCCTCGGCGTCGAAGTAGGCCAGGCCGGTCTGGTAGCAGCCAGCCACGGCGCCGGCCTCGGGGTGGACGCCATGGTAATAGCTGGCCAGCGCGGGGCGGCCGTCCGGGGCCGCGCAGGGGAACGGCACCGCGCCGGAGCCCACGTGCATGCGCTCCCAGGCATGGCGGCCGGCCATCAAGGGGCGCGACGACGACCAGCTCTTGCCCTCGTCCGGGCTGGTGGCCCAGGTCATGCGCTTGGGGCCCCAGGGCTGGGTGTTGACGCGATCGTGGCGCCAGAGCAACCCACCCGGGCGGACGGGCAGGATCTTCACGTCGCGGTTGTCGTGGTGGCCCTGGGCCTCGGCCACGCGCTCGTAGACCCAGCCGTTGGGCCCTTGCTTGCCGCGCGCCAGGACCGGCGTGACGCCCCAATCGGAGACGCCGACGTAGGACAGCCAGGGCGTGCCGTCCAGCCACGTGACGCTGGGGTCTTCCTTGCCGAAGATCTCGTACTGGGTGGTGTCCGGCAGGATCACCTCGCCCACCATGACAAGGGCTCCGGCGGCGTCCAGGCGAACGCGCCGGAGGTGGGAGATCGAAGGCAACCGGATGCCGTGGCCGTCCCGCATCCGGATCAAGCGCGGGTCCGACTGGTCGACGTCCTCCGGCGCGAAGCGATCGATCACGATCTTGCCGGAGCCCTGTGCGGCGCGCGGCGAGAGGATGGCCGCGGCAGCGTCGGGGACGCTCTCGATCACGCGCAGGATCAGATCGACGTAGGTGACTTCGGCGTGAGGCTCCTGGGGGCTCGCGGCATGCGGCACCCACAGCGTTTCGATGGCGGGGTTGGCGACGGCGACGGGGCGAAGCTCCGGGCCGTCAGGGAGTTGCCAGGGCCAGAGGATGATGTTGCGCATGGGTCCTAACGCTTGGCGTTGATGGCGAGCGGGATGGTGACGGTGACCGTACCCAGCGAGGTTTGGAAGTGTGGCCCCGTCAGCTTCTTGGCGTTGAGGTACGGCTCCAGCTCGGGGTGCGAGGCCAGCGCCTCGAGCGTCAACATCGCCTCGATCGTGGACTCGGCCCCGCTGTCGGTGCTGGCGCCCTTGGGATCGATGCCGTCCCAGGCGCGGCCGGTGGCGGCATCGTACATCGGGCGATGGGCCGAGTTGTTGCCCGTCAGCCACGACGCGAACAGCCCGCCCAGCTTGGCGTAGCGAGCGTCGCCGGTGGCGTCGGCCAGCGCCAGCAGCCCCAGTACGGTGGGCTCGACGCCGTAGGCTATTTGGGGATAAGCGTGGAGGGACGGCGTATACGACGCCACGGGCCCCCCGGCCAACAACACGCGCGGCGTGAAGTGGTCGGCCTCGCGGCGGGCGGCGTCGATCAAGCGGCTGGCATGGAGGCGCTGCCCGGCTTCCGCCAGGGCGTGGAGCATGTGGGCGCCGTAGGAATGCCACATGTTGGGCACCAGCGACGGCAAGTGGGCGTCGGCCAACGGGCCGGTGCCGGGCGCCCAGAGGGCGATCGCCTCCGCATAGCGCGCCATCAGCCACGCCACCCGCGCGTCCGTCCGGTCCTTGTCCAGCGCCGCGAGGCCCAGCACCACCACCGCCGTGGCATCGGCCCCATCGCCGACGAACCAGCCCGGCCCGCCGTGCTTCCAGGTGTTGTCGCGGCGGGCCAGATCGGTTTCCAGCAAGGCCACCGTGCGCATCGCGCGGGCCCGCAAGCGGTCGGCGTAGGCCGGGTCCGAAGCGCGGAACGCCAGGGCGCCCTCGCCCAGGGCCCAGAGCGCCCGGGCGGTCCACCAGTTCAGCCCCGGGCGCGAGGTCGGGCCCGTCTTGTTGGGCGAGCCGTCGCCCCACAGGAAGTTGAAGTAGGCGCCGTCGCCGCGGTCCTGCGCCAACACCGCCTCCAGGGCCGCTCGGGCCTGGGCCAGGGCGCGTGGGTCGTGGGTCCGGGCGCCGTGCCGCGCGTACAGGATGGCGGCGCGGGCCACGTCGTCCACGCAGCCGATGCCCTCGTCTTCGTCGCCCACGTAACGGTAAGGCCCCGCGCGGTCGTCCTTCTTCACCGCCGAGGCGTAGATCTGCCAGGTGACCTGCTTGCCGGCCGGCCGCTTCAGCCAGTCGAGGTGCGTGAAGTTCAGGGCCGTCAGGGCGGCCAGGGCCAGGCGTATCATTCCTTGAGGCCACTCATGGCGATGCCCTCCGTGAACGCGCGCTGCGCCACGAAGAACAGCAGGATCAGCGGCAGCACCACCACGATCGTCGCGGCCATCAACAGGTGGTAGGGCGTCGCGCCTTGGCCGATGATGGACTGCTTGAACCAGGTCAGCCCCAGCGTCAACGTGAACTTCTCGGCCGAGTTCAGGTAGATCAGCGGCCCCATGAAGTCCTTCCAGTGGGCCGTGAACGAGAAGACCGCGATCGTGACCAGCAGCGGCTTGGACAACGGCAGGAAGATCTTCGTGAACAGCTGCCAGTCGGTGCAGCCGTCCAGGCGCGCGGCCTCCTCCAGCTCGATCGGGATGGTCAGGAAGAACTGCCGGGCCAGGAAGATGTAGAAGGCGCCGCCGCCGAAGAACGAGCCCACCGTCAAGGGCAAGTAGGTGTCGATCCAGCCCAGCTCCTTGAACATGATGAACGTGGGCACCAGCGTCACGGCGCCGGGCAACATCATGGTCGCGAGCAGGACCATGAACCAGGCGTCACGCCCCGGGAAGCGGTAGCGCGCGAAGCCGTACGCCACGATCGTCGCGGAGAAGACCTCGCCCACCATGCAGGTCAACGTCACCAGCAAGGTGTTGCCGGTGAAGCGCAGGAAGCCGCCCGGCACCGGCGGAGACTTCCAGAACTCGACGTAGTTGCCCCACGCCACCGGCGACGGCAGCCAGGTGGGCGGCTGGGCCACCACCTGCCCCGGCGTCTTCAACGACGTCGAGACCATCCACAGGAACGGGGTGATCATCAGGATGGCGCCGAAGATCAGCAGCGCGTAAGTCAGGGGCCGCTTCACTTGCTCTTCTCGCCTTCGTAGTAGACCCACATGGGGCTGGACTTCGCCACCAGCATCGCGATGGCGAGGATGATGGCGAACAGGATCCAGGCCAGCGCGGAGGCGTAGCCCATTTGGTGCCGCACCCAGGCGGCCTGGTAGAGGTAGAGCACGAAGAACAGGTGCGACTCGCCGGCGCCCTGGCCCATCACGAAGGCGATGTCGAAGACCTGCAAGGCGCCGATGATGCCCATGATCAGGTTGAAGTAGAGCACGAAGCTCAGCTGCGGCAACGTGATCGAGAAGAATTGCCGGATCGGGCCGGCGCCGTCGAGGGTCGCCGCTTCGTAGTAGGAGCGCGGGATGCTCTTGAGCGCGGCGATCAACACCATCATGCCGCCACCCACGCCCCACAGGCTCGCGATGATGTAGCTGGGCAGCACGAAGCTGGGGTTGCCCAGCCAGTCCACGCGCGGCAGCCCGACCGCTTGCAGGCCCGTGTTGACCAGGCCGTAGTCCGTGTTGAAGAGCCAGAGGAAGACCATGCCGACGGCGATGGTGGGCAGCACGGCGGGCAGGTAGAAGATCGTGCGGAAGATGCCCAGGCCCTTCACCTCCTGCGTGAGCAGCAGCGCCACCGCCAAGGAGCCCGCCATGCCCAGGGGGATGGAGATGCCGGCGTAGACGAAGGTGTTGACCAACGCGTGGTAGAACTTCTCGTCCACATTCGTGAAGGCGTACTTGTAGTTGTCCAGGCCCACCCACAAGGGCCCCACGACGCCGCGCGGGTCGTATCGCGTGAAGGACAGGTAGAGCGAGTAGAGCATCGGGCCGAGCGTGAACAGGAAGAAGCCCAGCAACCACGGCGAGATGAACAAGTAGCCGGCGATGGCTTCGGAGCGCGCCGCACCCCCACCCCGCTTCTCGGGGGGCGACGGCGTGGCGGCCAGCGGTGCGGTGCCCAGGGGGCCGGTGGCGCTCATCGGGTGGTCTCCATCAAGCGCTCGAGCTTGGCCTGGGTCGTTTCCGCTGCTTCCTTGGCCCCCGCCCGGCCGCTGACCAGCGGCAGGATCAGGCGGTTGAGCGCGAAGTCATCCCAGTCCGTCTGCGGCACCACGCCTTGCAGGCCACGGGCGTATTCCATCGAGGCGAGGATCGGCCCGGCCGCGCCGGCCTTGCGCGGCTCCAGCTTGGCGAGGTCCTTGGCGAGCGATCGCCGCGGCGGCACGATCTTCCAGTGGTGCAGGCCATCCAGCAGCTCGCCCCAGGCCACGTAGGCCTCGTCCGGATGCTTCGTCTGGGACGAGATCACCATGTGGGCCGTCCAGGAGAAGGTGGCACGCTGCTTGCCGTGCGGCAGCTCCGTCACGCCTACCTGCATCCCTTCCGCGCGGTCCAGGTCGTCGCTGGCGCCGCCGAAGAACATGCCGATGCGGCCGGACTTGAACATCTCGCTCGCGCCGTTCTGGATGATCGTGCCGGCGGGCGGCGAGACCTGGTCTTCCACCAGCAGCTGGTGCTCGTAGGTGAGCGCTTCGATGGTAGCGGGCTGGGTGAGCGTGGGGTGCAGCCCGTCGGCGCTCAAGACGTCGCCGCCGTTCTGCCAGACCCAGATCATGTAAGGCGGCCAGGTGGATTGCAGGAAGCCCCACTGGCTGGCGTTGCCGGCGGCGTCGCGCACCGTCAGCTGCTTGGCTGCCGTGCGGAAGCGCGCCCAGTCCCAGCTGGGGTCCGGGTAGGCCAGCTTGGCCTTGTCGAAGATCGTGCGGTTGTAATACAGCACGACCGGCATCATCACCCAGGGCAATCCGTACAGGTGGCCTTTGAAGCGCGCCGTGGAAAGACCGGCGGGGTAGTAGTCGGGCAGGTCGATGCGGGGATCCGCCTTGATCTTCGCGTCGAGGTCCAGCACGGCGCCGATCGCCGCGTAGGACGGCAGGTACTCCTGGCTGAGCAGGAACAGGTCCGGCGCCAGCTTGCCGGCCATCATGGTGTCGATCTTGGGCAGGTACTCGCCCGGGATGGGGATCGCCTCGATCCGGAACTCCTTGGCGTGCCGCGCGTTGATGGCCGCGACGATCGGCGTGAGCTCCTTGGCCTCGGTGGAGCCGAACCAAGTGGCCAGCTTCAAGACCGGGGGGCCCGCCTCTGGCGCCCCACATCCTGCAATGAAGGCGACGACGAGGGGCAGGAGCATACGGTGGGACCAGGCCATGGGGGCTATCTACCCGACAAGCTGCGGTTGTCCCCAAACCGCCCGGGTGGCCGGCCTGCCGCGGCCGATCCTTGATAAGATGTAGTGAAGGAGAACCACGACATGGCGGTAAAAGATAGCAACGGGACCCTGTTGGCCGACGGCGACGCCGTCCACCTGATCAAGGACCTCAAGGTGAAGGGCGCGAACGTGACCCTGAAGCGCGGGACCATCGTCAAGAACATCCGCCTGACGGCGAACGAGGGCGAGATCGAGTGCAACCACGAGAAGGTCAAGGGCCTCGTGTTGAAAACGGAGTTCGTGAAGAAGGCCTGAGGAGGCACCCATGATCATCGGCAATCCGGGCGGCACGGCTCCCATCCCCGGTCCCGCGCCTGCGGCGCCTCCGGTGGCGCCACCTGCGCCCGCGGCCACGCCGGCCGCGGCCACCCCGATGACGGGGGACAACGTGGCGATCGCCCCGCCTCCCGCCGGCCAGCCCGCCCACGAAAGCTGGCCGCCGTACAGCGACCTCTTCGGCGGCGCCTCCTACGTGAAGGACCCGGCCGATGCGCACCTGGCCTCCATGGTGGGCCAGGCAACGCACGAAAGCGCCGAACTCGCGGCGCTGATGGGCGCGCCCCCGCTGACCACGGAGGGCATCAAGAAGCTGCAGGGGTTCCTGGAAGCGCGGGGCCTGGACCTCGGCCCGGCGGGCGTGGACGGCAAGTTCGGCCCCAAGACCTTCGCCGCGCTGGCCCAGTTCCTGGACCACCCCACCGTGCCCGTCGTCCCCGTCCCGGCCGGCGCCCCGGCGGGTCCCGGCGGCGAGGTGGACATCCCGCTCACGGACCAGGAAATCGCGACGGCCTTGCACTTGCCCCTGAAGAACGTGCAGCAGAACTGGCCCGGCCTCAAGGCGGCGCTGCAGGAAGCCGGCATCACCGACCGCAACAACGCGCTCGCGATCCTCGCCATCTCCGCGCGCGAAAGCGGCCTGCTGCCTATCAAGGAGTTCGCCAGCGGCGAGGCCTACGAGGGCCGCAAGGACCTCGGCAACACCCAGCCCGGCGACGGCGTGAAGTACAAGGGCCGGGGCTACATCCAGCTGACGGGCCGCGCCAACTACGCGGCCTACGGGGCGAAGCTCGGCATCGACCTCGTGAACAACCCGGACCTGGCCTTGCGGCCCGACATTGCGGCCAAGATCGTGGTGGCCTACTGGAAGGACCGCGGCATCGTGGCGAACGCCTCCCACCGCGACTGGCGCACCACCAACCTCAAGGTGGCGGGCGCGGCCGACGCCGGCCTCGACAAGATGCTGAAGAACATCGCGGCGCTGGAAGGCGCGATGAAGGCTACTTGACCAGCAGGATGCGCTTCACCTGGGAGCTGTTGGCCTCGTCCTGGTAGTTGGACGTGACCAGGTTGCCGTCGGGATCGAGGGCGATCGCGTAGGCACCCCAATCGGAGGCCAGCGAGGCCGGCCCGTCGGCCGATTTGCCATAGCCCTTCACCGTGCCCAGCACCGTGACCGTGCCGTCGGGGGCGATGCGGCGGTAGGTGAAGCTCTCGTTCGCGCCGGTGTAGTAGTCGGCCATGAAGATGTTGCCGGCCGCGTCCACGGCGATGCGGCTGCTGACCTGGGCTCCCACCGGCAGCGGCAGGCTGGAGACGGTGCCGTCCTTCGCGATCTTGCGCAGGCCGTGCTTGTCCGAGGCGTAGAGCATGCCCTGGGCGTCGAGCCCCAGCGCCTTGATGTCGGAGAACTTGGCGGCGGCCCCGTCCGCATAGCCATCCGTGCTGCCCGCGACCGTGGTCACCTGGCCATCCGGCGCGATCTTTCGGATGCGGTGGGCCGACAGGTACTTGCCGAACGACGCGTTGCCTTCGGCCACGTAGAGCGTGCCGTCGCCGGCGCGCACGATCGCACCCATGTGCTCGAAGCGCGCCGCGGCCCCCAGGCCGTCCGTGTTGCCCTCCGTGTCGCCGCCGGCGATCGGCGTGGCCGTGCCGTCCGGCGCCACCTTGATCAGCTTGGAGCCGGCGTTCACGTAGAGGTTGTCCTGGTCGTCCACGGCAAGGCCGCCCGTGGCATCCGAGGAGCCCAGCCCCAGCGTGCTGTTGCTGCCGCCGGCCGCGGTGCCCACCAGGCCATCGGGGCGGATGGCACGGATGGCCTTGTTCTGGAAGTCGCAGGCGAAGACCGTGCCGCGCTTGCCCACGGCGACCGCGCCCACCCACTTGAAGCGCGCCTGCTTGCCCGGACCCTCGACGTAGGCGAGCTCCGGGCCGCCGGCCAGCGTGCAGAGCACGGGCTCCTTGACCACGGTGGCGACCAGCGTGGCAACCACGGAGCCGCTTCTGGCCGTGAGCGTGGCCTTGCCTTCCACCGCCGCCTTGACCAGCCCCTGGTCGTCCACGGTGATCGCGGCGGCGTCGGACTTCCAGGCCAGGGCCGGCTTCTCCACCAGCTGATCGCCCGTGTCCAGCGCGATGAACCCGAAGGGTTGGGCAAAGCCCAGCGGCAGGTAGCCCGCGTTGGGGCCGAAGGCCAGGCCCTTGAGCACGGTGAAGGGGCTGGGCGCGCTGGAGATGCCGTCCAGCGTGACGGTGATGCCGCCGGTGGTGGCGCCGGCCGGGACCACCGCTTCGATCGTATGGTCGTCCTTGCGCTTGGGTTGGGTCGCCGCCGTGCCCTCGAAGCGCACCTCGAAGGTCTCGCCCGTGGTCGCGCCGAACTGCGTGCCGGTGATCGTCACAGTGGCGCCCGGCCCCGCGTTGGCAGGCGCGACGGCGGTGACGGTTGGGACGACGGGCGTCAACACGAGGTCCGGCGCGCTGGCGGTCGCCTTGGCCTTGACCTCGACGCCGTCCACGCGGCCCTTGCCCACGCCCTTGCCGCGCCCATAGAGCGTGAAGGTGCCAACCGGCACGTTGGTGATGCGGTAGCCACCGTGGTCGTCGGTCTTGGCCAGGTAGCTGGTGCCCGGGATGAAGACGTCGACGCCGCTGAGATCGCTTACCCCCTTGGCCGTGACCTGGCCCGCCAGCGTGCCCGTGAACGCCAGTTGCAGCGTGAGCCCGTCGGTCTTGGTCACGTTCTGCTTGATCGCCTTCACGTCGTCGCTCTGCGCGGCTTCCACGTTGATGGGCTGGCCGGCGGGCGCCGTGATCGTGAAGCGCCCATCGGCGTCGGTCTTGGTTTCCAGGGGCTCGGCAGCCAGCAAGGCATAGGAACCGGCGTTGTTGGAGACGATGCCGGCCCCGTTGTTAGCGATCACCGCACCGCCCTGGTCGGAGAGCAGGAACCCGCGCACCACCACGCCCGCGGCGGGCTTGCCGTCCAGGCCCACCACCTGGCCGAGCGTCGAGAGCAGGGGCCCCGGCGTGGGGCTGGGAGCCGCGGTGCCGGTGGGCGCCGGCGTGGCGGCCGTGACGACGGGCGACGCAGAGGCCCGTGGCGTGGTCGCAGGGCGCGCCACGGGGGTGGTGCAGCCCGCCAGGCAGACGGCGGCAAGGAGGGCCGGGAAGCGGCGGGGCTTGGACATCATGGCCATTGTTCCTCGCCAGCCTGGTTCCGAAACGACGCACCGAGATCCCATAAGGCCCGGTTAACCAGAGGTTTGCCGGATCTACCGAAGCCGCGCGGGCACCCCGGGCGATAACCTCTGGGTCCCTTCCGCCCGAGGTCCCCGATGTACTTCCCCCAGGTCACCGACGCCCTCGTGGGCATGTTCCGCAGCCGCACCGCCGAGGAAGGCGCGCGCGAGGCCCGCGTGGCCGTGACGAACGGGCTGCGCAAGGTGGAGGTCCACCCGCTGGGCCGCGAGGGCTCGTACGTCCGCGAGGTCCACGTCTATGGCGCCTCGCGCAAGCAGATCCTCGACGCGCTGCCCGGCCCCGCCACGGGCCCCAACGGCTTCGCCCCCGACATGGTCAGCGTGACGCCCGTCTCCCAGCAGTTCCACGCCGATCGCACCACCCGCGCGGAGCAGATGCGCCTGCCCGGCTTGCCGGCCTCGCTGGGGGCCACCGTCTCCGGCAAGCCCACGCCGTCCGGCATGGCCTTCAAGATGGAAGACGGCATCACCACCGGCGGCTTCACGATCGCGGTGGGGCCGGAAGAGCGCCTGGCCGACGGCCGCCGCCATGTGGTGGTGACGGAGGCCGGCCACTTCTCGATCTTCGGCGGCATGCCCGGCTCGTGGCTGGGGATGGCGGCGTCCGCCTTCGCGAACTTCACGCCGATGGGCTGGATGATGCGCGCGGCCGGCGGCGCGGCGGTCTCCGACGCGCACATCACGATCTTCGAGCTGGAGGCGGTGCTGCGCAAGCGCCTGCAATTCCTCAACCGCCGCGCAAGCAAAGCTTAACCGGGAAAAGCGACCAGGCAGGGTATATCCATGGGAGCAGGAGGGAGCCAGGTGCAAGTCGGCAACAGCAACACGACCACCACCCCCACCACACCGCGGCCAAAGCCGGCGGTGAAAGTCGCAGCGCCCAAGATGGCGCCCGACACCGGGCTGCCCGGCCAGGTCTGGGCCGGCGCCTCCGCCGGCCGCAAGGTCAGTTGGACCCTGTCGGACATCCGGGCCGCGCAGGCCGACGGCAAGCTCTATTCGCTGAAGGACGACCTCGCCAAGCAGATGGGCGTGGCCGACCTGGGTCCCGGCGCCACTGCCTCCGCCACCGCGCGCGTGAAAAGCCTGGTGGGCGGCGTGCTCAGCGTGCAGTGGACCCACGACAGCTACGTGCCCGGCGACGCGCACCCCGACAGCGGCAAGGCCTTCAAGGCCGTGAACCTGGCGGACCCCTCCAAGCCGATCAAGCTGACGGACGTCTTCCCGGAGGCCGACGTCTACAAGGCCCTGATGGGCGACCCGATCGTGAAGAAGGCCCTGGGCACGGCCCAACCGAAAGACCTGGCCGCCTTGCAGAAGGCGCTGGAGTACAAGCAGGTGAAGGCCAACGGCCACGAGTACATCTTCGACCCGGAGCTGCTGGGCCGCTTCGCGATCCACCACGTGCAGGGCGGCGACGCCTACGTGCGCCTGGGCCTGGAAGCCGCCAACGGCGCCGACCGCGACGCCTTCACCCAGCTGGGCCTGAAGCTGCCGATCCCGGCGGACCTGCGCGCAGAGTACCAGGCGGCCGAAGCCGCGGGCACCCTCGCCAAGGCGCTGGATAAAGTCCCGGCCGCCAAGGACATGAAGGCGAAGCTCCGCTAAACTTCCAGCGCGAACGGGTTGAAGTCGGTGTCGCGGTCGTAATAGTCTTCGTGCTCGGCGCGCTTCAAGAAGCCGATCACCTGGTAGGTGATGGGCGTGAAGACGACCTCACCGCCCACTTTCAAGAGGTACTCCGTGCCCATGACCGTGAGCAGCAAGGCCATCGGCCAGGTGCCGTAGAAGGCGCAGGGATAGAACACCAGCGCATCTACCGCCACGCCCACCACGGACGAGCCGATCGTGCGCATCCAGAGGTGTTGCCCCTCCTGGAAGATCTTCATCTTGGCGAGCACGTAGGCGTTCACGAACTCGCCCGCGGCGAAGGCCACCAGCGACGCCAGCACGATCCGCGGCGTCTGCCCGAAGACCGTGATGTAGGCGGCCTGGTCCTTCCAGTCCGGCGCGGGCGGTAGCCAGGTGATCACCAGGGTCATGACGCTCGCGAAGAACAGCCCCGCGAAGCCCATCCAGACGGCGCGGCGCGAATGCGCGTAGCCATAGACCTCCGTCAGGACGTCGTTGAAGATGTAGATAAAGGGATAGAAGAAGATCCCCGCGCCCACCGTCAGGCCCCAGACTTGGGTCACCTTGGGGCCGCCCGCCGTGCTGGAAACGCACAGCACGATCACGAAGGCGGCCATGACGACGTCGAAGTAGCGGTAATCGGTGCGGCGGGTACTCATGGCGTTCGCGATGATACCAAGCGGGCGGCGGCACGGCGAGCGATTGCCTGACTTCGGGCTTGACCGACCGGGCCAGCGCGCGCTGTTGGGCGAGCTGCCTTGGGCGCTGGCACGCCGGCGGGTAGAATGGGGGGGATGCGCGCTTCCCTTCCCACCAGGATGCTGGCCGAGGATGCCGAGCGGCGGGCCTGGCTGGTGCTGGACCCCGCCGGCGGACCCGTCGCGGTGCGGGTGGAAGGCGTTGGTCGCGACGTGACCCTGAGCCCCGACAAGGCCCTGGCCAGGTTGGCGCCATACCCCCGCCTCCTGGCCGCCCTGGCGCTGGGGCTGGGCCGCCTGCCCGACGCGCGGGCGGCTTGCGAGGCCGCTGTGGCGCAGGCCGACCCGGCCGAGCTGCCTGCCGACTTGCTGGCGCTCGCGGCCGTGGCCCTGGAGCAAGGGGACCTCGCGGCGGCCGACACGGCGGCGCGCCGGGGCTCGGAGCTGGCGGCAAACGACGGCCGCCGGCTGGAAGCGGGGATGGGGCTGGCGATCGCCGCCGAGGTCGCCAGCTACCAGGATGGCCCGGGCCGTGCGGACGCGCTGATCGGCACGGCCCTGGAAGCGCTCTGGGCCGCCGGCCTGCACGAGGCCAGCGCGGAGGCGCTGGCGCGCTGGGGCTGGGCGCTGCTGCGGGGCGGCCGCACCTCGGGGCTGCCCGAGCTGCTGGCCAAGCTGCGCGGGCTGGTGGGCGAGCAGCCCTACGAGCCGCTGGCGCGGCTGGCGGCGGCCAGTACGGGCGACGTGGCCAGGCTGCGGGAGCTGACCGCGGCGGCGCGCGCGGAGCACCAGCCGCTGCGCCTGGCGGAGCTGTTGCGGTGGATCGGCGGGCCGGCGGAGCTGGAGGAGGCCGCGCGGCTCGCCCGCGCGAACGGCCAGGGGCGCCTGGCGGCCGAGCTGGACGCGCTGCTGCGGCCGCGGTCGGGGGCCGACGCCTGGTGCCGGCTGGCCGGCCACCTGACGGCTATCTCCGCCGAGCAGGCCCTGCCGGCTGCCTGCCGCCGGGTGGCGCGCGCGCTGGTGGAGCTGACCGGCGCGGAACGCGGCTTCTTGCTGCGCTACGAGGGGTTCGCGATCGTGGACGTGTGCTCGGGCGCATCCCAGCTGGAAGCCTTCGCCACCGACCTGGCGGACCAGGTGGCCTGGAGTGGCCAGCCGGTCTATGTGCCCGACCTGCGCGAGCAGTCGAACCTGGCCGTGGGCGGCGAGCCGGTGCGCGCCGCCCTGGCCGTGCCGGTGCGCGCCGGCCAGGAGCTGGTGGGGGTATTGATCGCGGACAGCCGCCGGCCGCTGCCCGGATCCGCCGAGGAGGCGATGGCGATCGCCGCCGCCCTGGCCGAGCACGCGGCGGGGGCGATCGTCGCCCATCGGCGACGCGAGCTGGCGGAAGCGGCGGCCGCCGAGCAGGCAGTGGCGGCCCGCATGGCCCTGGCGGCCGCCCGCGCCGGCACGCTGGAGGCCTTGCTGCCGGCGGTGCGGGCGGAGGCGGAGGCGCTGTGCGGCGCCGACCGGGTGGTGGTGCTGCTCGGCTCGGCGCTGGCCGCGGTCGAGCCCGGTGCGGCCTACAGCCGCACGATCGCGCGCTGGGTATACGAGCAGCGCCAGCCCCTGCACCTGCTGGACCCCCGGGCGGACAAGCTCTTCAACGCACAGGCCAGCGTGCGCGACCTGGGTGGCCGCACGCTCGACCTGGCGCCGATCTTGCACCGAGGCGACGTGCTGGGGGTGCTATACACGGACCACCCCTACGACGCACTGCCCCGGCCCGGTGGCCTGGCCGGCCTGATGCGCGTGGCGGAGGCGCTAGGCGCCTTGTTGGCCCGCTGCCATGTCGAACAGGAGCTCACGCAAGGCGGGGCGGGCGCGCCAGCTGTAGGCCAGCCGCCCGAGCGGCAGGGTGGCCGGCCGCAACAGCTCGATGGGCGCTCCGCCACGGACCGCGAGGCTCTGGGTCACTAGCTGCCGGTACAGCCGGCAGGCCTCCGCCAGCTCGCGCCCCAGCTCTGGCTCGCCGGCAGCCAGCGCGGCGAGCCGGCGGGCCGCGACGGCAGCAGGCGAGAAGCGGGCGGGTGCGGGCGGGCCGGCGGGCGCGAGCGCGGCCTCCACCACCGCCATGACCGGTGCCAGGTCCCGCTGGAGGGCGGCTGCCTTGGCCAGGATGGCGTCGGCCAGCTGGACCGCGGCAGGCAGCGGCGGGGCGGCGACGGCGGGCGGCTGGACCCGATCGATCCAGTGGCGCACCGGCCCCAGCGCCTCGTCCAGCAGGCTGACGTAGCGCTGCCGGCCCACGCGCGTCCGCGCGATCAGGCCCGCCTGCTCCAGCACGTCGAGGTGGTGCGAGAACGTCGGCAGCGCCATGGGGTAGCCGGCCGCCAACGTGGCGATCGTCGCTTCGCCCCGAGCGGCCAGGCGCTCCACCACGTCGCGCCGGGTTGGATCGGCCAAAGCGGCTAAAACCTTGTCCAGTGGCTTGACAAGAGACTTAGACATGTGACTAACTATAGAGATTGGCTGGCTGCTTGTCAATGCCGGCAAGGCCCTTCCCCCGGGAGAACCCTCCATGCGGCATCGCCTCGTCCCTAGCCTGCTCCTGGCGGCCGCCATGGCGGCTTGTCGCGCGCCGGCGGGAACCGACCCCAAGCCCGCGAAGTCGGCCCTCCCGTCGACCCCGGCCACCGCGACCCCCGCGAAGCCGACGGGGGCGGCCTTCCTGAAGCCGCTGCCCGGCAAGGCGGCCAAGCTGGCGGGCCAGGTCTACGTCGACGCGTTGTACGCCACCACGGCCGGTGGCGCGACCCGGCTGCAAGACGCCGCGGGCGGCGTGCTGGGGGCCGGCGGCGCGCAGTTCATCGGCAACGCGGGCGGCACGGCCGTGGCCCAAGGGGGCAACGGGCTGATCACGAACGACGGCGGCAGCCTGATGGCGGGCGGCCAGATCGTGGCGCAGGGCGGCGGCAACGTGATCGTGCCGGCGGGCTTGATCACCAACGACGGCGGCTCGCTGATCACGAATGACGGCGGCAGCCTGATCACCAACGATGGCGGCTCGCTGATCACCAACGACGGCGGCAGCTTGATCACCAACGACGGGGGGTCGCTGATCACCAACGACGGCGCGGGCATCGTGGCGCAAGGTGGCGGGAACCTGGCCAGGCCTGGCGGCTACCAGCTGGCCGAGGCCCCGGCAGGCGCCGCACCGGCCTTCGGCGATGCCTGGCCGGCAGCCGGCATGTGGCTGAGCGTGGTGGATCAGCGCACGGGGCTGACGGTGCCGCTCGGCCAGGATGCCCAGGGCAAGAACGTATACACCGTCTACACCAACGCCGAGGGCAAATACGACGTCTCGGTGGACGCCCAAGTGGAGCCTTACGCCCGCGTGGTGGTGCGCGCGCCGGGCAGGGTGGACCGCCGCATGGTGGTCAGTGGCGTGAGCGCCAGCGGGCGCGTGGATGACGACACGCGGGCGGTGGACGCGTTCATGCGCCTGAGCATCGGCCGCCTGGTCCTCGGCGCGCTGGGGGTGGATACGGGTGACGGCCTGGTGTTCGCGAGCAGCACCAGCGATTCCGAGCTCGATGTGGTGGCACAGCTGGCCCTGGCCGACCTGAGGCAGAAGGTCAAGGACCTGAACATCGCGGCCTACTCGCAAGCCAAGAAGCTCGAGTTCGGCCTGTTGCTGGCGGACGCGCTGCTGGTGGCGGTGGACTACCGCCACCTGACGCTTGATGGCGAGGGCGTGACGTTCATTTCGGCGGGCGGGCGGGCAGCCGTGGGCAAGCCGGTGCAGGACGCCGTGGTGGACCTCATGAGGCAGACACGCCTGGCCACGGCCGCCCAGCTCAAGGGCCAGGCCGATCCAGCGGCCTTCTTCGGCGCCAAGAAGTACGTCATCGAGGCGAACCTGCGCCGCAAGCCCGCGGAGCAGTACCAGATCCGCCGCGCCGCGGACATCCCGGAGTTTATCGTGCGGGAGTACATCTCCGTCCCGCTGGAAGGTCAGAGCTCGAAAGCCTTCGACGTGCTCTACGACCTGGGCCTGCCAAACGACGCGCGCGACATCCTGGCCATGGCGGGCCACACCGTTTTCGGCAAGGCGCTCAAGAAGCTGGTGGCCGTCGCGCCCGACGGCACGACCTTGAACGACGGGCTGGTCAAGCTCGCAAACCTCGCGGACAAGCGGCTTGGCAAGGCCGTCTTGCCCGTGCCCGTGCCGGACGGCGCCCCGCCGGCACTACCGACCGCGCCGCCGCCGGCGCCGATG
>JAQBPE010000408.1 GCA_028287685.1 Cyanobacteria bacterium RYN_339
CAGATAGGAGTCTCCCCGATGCGTACCTTCCAGCTCGTCCTCGCCCTCGCCACCGTGGCGTCCACCACCGCCTGCTCCCTCGATGCGGCCTCCCTCCTGCAGGCCACGGCCGGCCTCAAGCCGCAACAAGGGGCCCAGGCGGCTCCGGTCGGGGTGAACGGGCAGCCCGCTCCCCAGCAGGGCAACCAGCAGCCGGGCAACCAGCAGCCCGGGATGCAACAGCCCAGCAACCAGCAGCCGATGGGCCAGCCGGATTGCATGCCCGGCCGCAAGGTGGCCCAGGTGGGCGCGCCGGCCCCCAAGCCCGGAGCCCCGGCGCCGAACACCAACCCCGGTGGTGTGAACCCCGGTCCGAATAACCCTGGTCCCGTCAACCCTGGTCCCAACAACCCCGGTCCCAACAACCCTGGTCCGAACAACCCTGGTCCGAACAACCCCGGTCCGAACAACCCCGGCCCCATCAACGCGGGTCCGAACAACCCCGGCAACCAGGGACTGGTGACGGTTGGGCCCATGAACCCCGCCCCGAACGGCCAGGGCGCCAACCCCTGCGCCCCGCAGGCCGGTCAGCCCAACCAGCCCCAGCCGGGTGGCAACCAGCCCCAGCCGGGCGCCAACCAGCCGCAGCCCCAGCCGCCGGCCGGCCAGCCGAACCCTGGCCAGCCCATCCAGCCGAAGCCGATGTTCTCCCCGGTCCCGGTGATGCTGTCGCCTACCGGCGAGCCCCTGGAGTCGATCCTCGACGCCAAGGTCCCCGTCGACAGCGTGTTGAACCTCCAAGTCCTTGACGACACCTTCGTCTTCGCCGGCCGCGGCACCGTCACCATCAAGTTCAAGGGCACCGGCACGCACCTGGGCGGCGGCATCGGCAAGACCTACATGGGCGTGTACGACGCGGGCCGCACCAGCGACCCGTCCACCGGCGGCTCGCGCCTGGTGGGCGCCATCGGCGGGCTGCCAACGTTCTCGACCCTGCTGGAAGGCTCCGTGGCGATCGACACCAGCCACCTGGTGGCCGGCAGCTACTGGTTGCGGGCGACCACGCTGGTCTCGACCGGCCGTTGGGAGATCGCCGAGGGCGTGTTGATGGTCCACTAAGCCCGCTCACCAGCCGATAGAGCACCTCTCCCTCTCTTGGGAGGGGTGCTTACTTGTTGAAACAAGCCGGAGCATCGTGAGCCAGGCTATATTGGTGACGTAAGGCTGAGATACCTCTTCAACGCATGGTTCCCCAAGTCGCGCTCATAGTCACGCTTTGCAGCCCGCGTATTACGTTTCGCGTTTAACGCGAAACGTAATACGCGGGCTTTAAACTCAGTCGCTCTGCGCGTTTCCGCCGTTCGGTCCAAAAATCCGTCGTCCGTCCTACCTACGGCGGTGTGAGCTGCCTTCCGAACTTTCCGGCCCTTGCCACTCGCTCTGTAGCGCTATCGCGGCAGCGGCGCCTTGTCCGTGAACGGCACCAACACCAACGCCCGCGTCGCCGGCAGGCTGATCTTCATCACCCCATCCACCGCATCCGGAGGGTTGGGCGCACCCAAGGTGTCGACCAGCTTCCCACCCGTCGCAAACGGAAGCAGCGCCTTGGGCAACGGCAGCTCAGCCGTGGCTGCTCCGCCGAAGTTCAACACCACCAGCGCCACGTCGCCGTTCCCCGCGTCCCGCGTGAAGGCATAGACGCCCGGCGCGCCCTTTACGGCAATCTCGGTGAACGCGCCATGCGCCAGCGAAGGCACCTGGTGCCGCAGCCCGCCCAGCTGGCGGTAGACCCCGCGCAGGTGCTGCGGGTCGTCCCAGTTGATCGGCGGCGGATCGGCATAAGGGCTGAATTCCGCACCCACCTCGTCGCCGTTGTAGATGATCGGGAAGCCGGGCATGGTCAGCAGCAAGGTGGCTGCCACGCGCTGCACGGCGGCCCCATGGCGTGTGATGAAACGATCACCGGTATCGTTGTTTGCCAGGAAGCGCGCCACCCGATCGGGCGCCTGCTTGGAGCCGGCCATCGCCTTGCGCAGCGCATCGCCAGCGGTGGCCGGCTGGTCGAAGACCTTCTCCCACGCCGCATGCCCCAGCTCTTCCGTCCAGTCATAGGCAGCGTCGAACCCATTCGCCACATAATAGGGATCGCGCGCCCCGGCCTCGGCCAGCAGGAACACGCCGGGCTTCACGGCGGCGAGCGCCTTGCGCAGCTGCGGCCAGTAGGTGGGGGTGCGCTCCTTCACGCCCCAGGCGGCGTCCATGCGGAAGCCGTCCACCTTGGCCTCCTTCAGCCAGAAGCTGCAGGCGTCCGTCATCAGGGCCTGCACGGCCGGGTTGCCATAGTTCAGGTTGATCAAGTTGGACCAGTCGAAGTAATGCTGCGGCTTGCCGGCGCCGTCGCGCATGTAATAGTTCCAGTACGGGGAGCTTGGTCCCTTGGCCGCCGCGTCCTTGTAGAAGGGGTGCCCCACCGAAGTGTGGTTGGGCACGAAGTCGAGCAACACCTTGATGCCGCGCTTGTGCGCCCCCGCCACCAGCGCCTTGAGGTCGGCCATCGAGCCGTAGTCCGGCCGCAGCGCCTTGTAGTCCGTGGTGGCGTAGCTGATCGCGCCCATATCATCCGTGGCACAGATGGGCGCCAGCCAAAGGGCGTCGGTGCCCAGATCCTTGATGTCGTCGAGGCGCGCGGTCAGGCTCTGCAGCGGCTGCTCGCCGAACATGGGCGGCGCGGCGCCGTAGATGATGCTGCCGGTGGGCAAGCCGCCGCGGGCCTCGGCCGCCGGAGCGGCAGCAGGGGCGGGGGTCGCACCGAGGGGCAGGCGCGCGCAGCCGGCGAGGACCAGCAGCGTCGTCATGAGCAGGGCAATGCGCATCCCATGGTGTCGGCCTGCCGCCGGAGAATCCGTTTAATTTTGGGTCAAGATTACGTAAAGGATCGTTTAGGTCACGCCCCGAAAGCACGCGCATGGGCGTGCAGGGTCACTTGCTCCAGCTCGGACAAGTAGATCCCGCGCTCCCGCAACGCGACCAGCGGCGCCTGGTCCCGCCTCCCGGGCAGTTTATACAGCTCGGCCAGGGCTTCCAGGCCGGCGGTGAAGACCGCGTCACCCGCCGCCGCGGCAACGAGGGCCCGGTGGATGGCTGGGCTGGCGGCCTGCCCCACATGCAGCCGCTCGGCGGCCGACCGAAGGGTCAGCAACTGTTGTCGCTCGGCAACCAACAACGGCAGTGCCTGCTCCGCCTCGAGACGCTCGACGAACCGGCTACGCAGCCGGTTGGCCACCATCGGGAACGAAATCGCCTCCCAGCCGGAATAGGCGGGCACGCACATGTGCAACTGGTCGAGCGAGGTGCCGGGGCTGGCCCAAAGGGCCTTGGCGTCTTCCGGCCCCACCAAGTAGGCCAGCTCGATGGCCGCCGAGGCCGCGTCGTCCGGGCAGTGCACGAAGTTGAAGATCAGGTGCTCGCCGCCCGCGCGGATCGTGCCGGGAGCGGCTTCCGCGGGCCGGGTGGCGCCCTTCAGGGCGAGCATCGCCTCGGCAGTGCCCTCCAGTATCAAGATGCAGGCTGGCGCCAGGCGGTAAAGCCGCTCCATCACCACTTTAGGCAACTCCCCTTCATCGCCCGAGCTGGGCGGGGGATCGTCCAGGTGCGTGTACATCTGGGACAGCCGGTCCCAGTCCAGTTCGGTTAGCCGATGCGCACGCACCGCGAACCCAGCCGCGCCCAACTGGTTCAGCACCAAGCGCAAGTAGCCGCCCAGCATCGCGTCCGGCGTCACCATCGTAAACGTCACGGCAACCTCCTCGGCTACTTCTCGTTGGCGAACGGGCGGGGACGGTTGTGGGTCGCCTCGAAGCGGGCCAACAGGTCGGCCAATGCCGGGTTGGGCGGATCGACCGTGCGCCAGGCCACCAGCAGGTCGTCCGCGTCGGACAGCTGCCAGAGCGCGCGGCCGTCCCAGTGGGCTACGGGCTTGCCCACGGCGAAATCCATCAGCAGCCGGATGCGCGTGCGGATGTTGGCGGTCTTGGCGACGTAGAGCAAAGCGGCGTCCGGCACCCAGCGGGCCAACAGGTCCTCCTGGGACAACGTGGGGTCGCGGCCCTGGTGGCGGCCCGCGGTGCTGGTGCGCGCGAAGCGCGGCAGCGTTTCCGCGATGCGCCAGACCGCGTATAGGCCGGGCGCCTCCGGGGCCGTGGTCACCTGGCCGTCCACCAGTTGCGGCACCGTGAACAGGCCCCGCATGCCGGCGTCCAGGATCTCCCGCCGGACGCGCCGGTCGTCGATCATTCTTCGACCGCGGTGCGCAGGATCTTGTCCGGCGTTTTGCCCGTGGGCTTCCCGGTCGCATCGGAGGTGGCCGTGAGGCGCTGCACCGCGTCGAAGCCGGCCGTCACCTGCCCGAAGACCGTGTAGCCGTTGTCCAACGCCGGCAGCCGCTGCAGGCACACGTAGAACTGGCTGTAGGAGCTGTTGGGCAACGAGCTGTGGGCCAGCGCCACGGCTCCCGGCAGGTGCTTCAGGCCGTTGCGGAAGTCGTCCGGCACGGCGTCGCCGCTGTGGCCCGTGCCGATTTTGGGATCGCCGGCGGGCAGCGTCGCCGAGAGCGGATCGCCGCCCTGGGCCACGAAGCCGGGGATCACGCGGTGGAAGGTGTTGCCCACGTAGGCCCCTTGGTCCACCAGCGCCTTGAACTTGGCGCTCGCCTGCACGGCGGTTTCCGGGAACAGCGTGATGATGAAGTCGCCCTGGGTGGTGGTGAAGCGGATCTTGTACTTGTTGGGCACCGCCTTGCCGGCGGCGGCGGCCACGTCAGCCAGCGCGCCGCCTGTGGGGCCCGGGCCCAAGGGCGGCGAGGAGATCAGCGGGGTGGGCGTGGCTGCGGGGGCGCTGCTCGCGCCGGGCGGGACCGAGGCCGGGACGGCGGCGGCGGCCACCGCCGGCGCGGTCGAAGGCGCACCCGCCGTCTGGCTGCCCGTCATCGGGCAGCCGGCCGCCAACAGGCCGACGGCCGCGAGGATTCCCAGGTAACGTACTTGCATGCGAACCCCTCTAGCTCAGGTCTGGCCCCAAAGGCGTAGCAGATTATGCCGCACCGCGCCCAAGCGTTCCAGCTCGGGTGCCATGGGATCGCGCATCGCGAGGTCGCGCGTGGCCTCGAAGAGGTCCATCAACAGCTGGCGCTGGTCCGACCCGCCGACCAGGCTCTGGATCCAGGTGACGGCGACCGTGCGCACGCCCTGCGTGACGGGGTCCACCTGGTGGACGGAGGTGGCGGGGTACAGCACGGCATCGCCGGCGGCCAGCTTGATGCGAACGATGCCCAGCGGCGTTCGCAGGGCCAGCTCGCCGCCCGCGTAGCCGGCGGGGTCGGAGAGGAAGATCGTGCAGGCCAGGTCGGTGCGTACGGCCTGGCGCGCCACGCCCACCATCACGGGGTTGTCCGTGTGCCAGCCGTAGGTCATCCCGGGCTCGTAGCGGGAGAAGCGCAGCGGCACGATGTGCAGGGGCAGGGCGGCCGCCATGAAGACGGCGTGGCGGTCCATGGCCTGGCGGATCAGGTGGTCCAGCTCCTTGGTGGCGTCGCCGTCCATCGGCATCTGGAGGTTGTGCTTCACCTCGCGGGCGCGGCCCGTGGCGGTTTCGCCGCCGTCGACGAACTTCTCGGCGGCGAGGCGCTGCGTGATGTGCTGGAGCTCATCCGGGCCCAACAGCTTGGGGATCGTGATCATTTGAGGTTGTGGAACTCCTTGCCGGCTTCCACCATCAGGGCCGTGGTGTTCACCACCCAATCATGGCGGGTCTTGGGCCATTGCTCCCAGCCATCGGGGAACCGATGGTCCTGGAACATCGCCTGCACGTCGGCCACGGCGATGGCGGGCTCGCCGCCAATCTTCTTGGAGCGCGGGCTGTGGGCCAGGAACGCCATCAACAGCCCGAACTCGCCGGCGGAGCCGACCAGGTTGTCTTCGCCCAA
Source organism: Cyanobacteria bacterium RYN_339 (assembly GCA_028287685.1). Classification (GTDB taxonomy): domain Bacteria; phylum Cyanobacteriota; class Sericytochromatia; order S15B-MN24; family JAQBPE01; genus JAQBPE01. The sequence continues at coordinate 5,960 of JAQBPE010000408.1, forward strand.
CGTCTTCGTGAGCGCCTCCGTGAGCTTGCGCTCCTCGGCCACATGGTCCTTCTTGCGCAGCTTCGCGAGCAAGGCGGGGCCGGTGGTGCCGGCGAACTGATGTAGATCGCCGAACAGGCGCTTGGCGACGTTGCCGTCCAGCACCTTGCTGTTGGGATCGTTGGCCAGATTCTCCGCGATGAACTTGGCGACGTCGGAGCGCTTGAGGTAGCCGTCCTTGGCCCGGTCGCACAGGCGCTGCAAGTCCGGGGCGCTGAGCCGGCCGGAGTCGAGTTGGGTGGGGTCGCCTTGCAAGATGCCGCTGTGGCCGGGGTGCGAGCCCTGCGATCCGGGGAAGTCCAGGCTGAACAGGCCGGCCGGCACCGGGGCGTCGAGGTGGCCGTCGGCGCCCTGCATGAAGGCGTGGTTGCCGCTGGCGAAGAGCTTCAGCAGCTTGCCCAAGTCGCCGCCGCCGGTGTTGCCGAGCGCCACCACGTCGTCGATGGCCGCGAGCGGGCTGGCGGCGCTGTTGCGGACGGTCAGCCCTTGCGAGGCGACCGCCGCGCCGATGAACGGGCAGGTGGCCTTCTTCACCGCCACTTGCTGCGCCTGGGCGGACGTCAGCCCGGCCGGTCGCGCCTTGGCGGCGGCCAGGGCCGCGGCGTCGAGGTCGTCGGCCAGGTAGGGCGAGCGGGACATCGCCGCGACCACAGGCTTTGCGGCGGGCGCCGCAGGCACCTTGGTGGCGGGGTCGGTGGCTTTGAGCTTGTCCACTAGGGCCGGCCTTCCAGCTTGTCGGAGGGGAGCAGTTGGTCCAGGTTCAGGTGGGCGCGGGCGGTCACGCCGTCGGCCCCCAGCTCGAACTGGTCGAAGGTAACGGCCTTGCCGGCGAGCAGGTCGCGCAGGTCCACTTCGAGGCGATCGCCCACCTTCTTGACCGCAAAGCCGGCCTTGCCCAGGGCCTCCGCCACCGGGTCCAGCGCCATCGTGGTGTGCGGCTTGATCGAGAGCTTGGTGCCATTGACGCGCACCGCCAGGTCCAGCGGGCCGCGGCTTTGGTGGGCGCGCATCTGGCCCAGCGAGCCGCCGTCGCCGGATGCGATGGCGATCGCCGCGAACAGCCCCTGGAAGGCGTTGATCGTATCCGAGAGCGGCTTGTACTCCACGTCGCCGCGCATGGTGAAGCCGCCCGGCGAGGGCTCGATCTTCGTGAGGTTGTAATCGTCTCCCAGCGCCACCCGCAGCGCGTCCGCCATGCCCGCGCGGTCGGCCTCGATGGCCAGGTCGGAGCCCGGTGTGGAACGGGCCGGGGCCACGGGGTCCGCGGATTTCAGCGTGATCGCGATGTCGCCCTTGGCGTTGGTGGTGACGTCCAGGCTGGTCGCCGTCGTGTCCAGGTTCACGCCCTCCGGCAGCATGCGGATCTCGCGCATCAACGAGTTCGCATCCACCATCACGCGGTTGTTCTGAGGATCGGGGGTGCTGGAGATGCCGGCCGCGCCGAAGCCCTGCGCGATCGGGCCCATCAAACGCCGCGCCAGCCAATCGGGCACGGCCAGGTTCACGCCGAAGAGCTTCACGTGCATCGTGTCGAATTGCAGGCCCAGCTTGCCGTTGGCGGCCACCAGCTTGGTGGGGACCTTGTAAGGCAGGGTCAGGCCGTGCCACAAGAGCGTGCCCGTGGCGATGTGCCGCCCCTGGGCCGCGTCGAAGGCCAGGTGCACGTCCTTGAAGCTGCGGTTGCCCTCGAACAGGCGCCTCGCGTAGCTGTCGACCAGCCGGTGGTCGACCTTCACGGTGCCGTTGGCGGTGGCGAGCGCCTTGCCCTTGAGGCGCACCGCCACGTCTGCCTCGATCAAGGAGGCGCCGGACAGGGCCAACCGATCCTCGGGCGCGGCAGGTGCCGCCGGCGCCGCGGTCACGGCGGGTCGGGCCGGGGTGAGCGGCGCTGCGACCGGGTCCAGAGAACGGATGGGCTCGGTCAAGGCTGCGATCCCCTGCTAGCTGGTGCTTCCTTCATATACCCTACAACCAGTGCTTAACCCCTGGTATCATCAAGCGTCGATCGAGCCAAAGGAGACCCGCCATGACCCCGAACGCCACGGAGCAGTCGTTGACGACCATGACCGAGTGGAAGGCCCTGCAAGCCCACCATGGGAAGGTCGGCGGCCTTCACCTGCGGGACCTCTTCGCCGAGGACCCCAAGCGCGGCGAGCGGCTCACGGCCGAAGCCGGGCCGATCTATCTCGACTACTCGAAGAACCGCGTGACGGACGAGACGATCCAGCTGCTGCTGCAGCTCGCGGAGGCACGCGGGCTGCGCCGGAAGATCGACGCGATGTTCGCGGGCGAGAAGATCAACCTGACGGAGGATCGGGCGGTGCTGCACACCGCGTTGCGCGCTCCGAAGGACGCCACGATCCTGGTGGACGGGCAGAACGTCGTGCCGGAGGTCCACGCCGTGCTGGACCGCATGGCGGCCTTCGCCTTGCAGATCCGCAGCGGTGCCTGGAAGGGCTATACCGGCAAGCGCATCCGCAACGTGGTGAACATCGGCATCGGCGGCTCCGACCTGGGCCCCGTCATGGCCTACGAGGCGCTGAAGCATTACGCGCAGCGCGACCTCACCTTGCGCTACGTCTCGAACGTCGACGGCTCCGACTTCGCGGAGGCGACGCGTGACCTCGACGCGGAAGAAACGCTCTTCATCATCAGCTCGAAGACCTTCACGACCGTCGAGACGTTGACCAACGCGCACACGGCGCGCGCCTGGGCGCTTGCCAAGTTGGGCGACGACCAGGCCGTCGCCAAGCACTTCGTGGCCGTCTCCACCAACGCCAAGGAAGTGGCCAAGTTCGGCATCGACACCGCCAACATGTTCGGCTTCTGGGACTGGGTGGGCGGCCGCTACTCGATGGTCTCCGCGATCGGCCTCTCGACCATGATCGCGATCGGGCCGGACCACTACCACGAGCTGCTGGCCGGCTTCCACGCGATGGACGAGCACTACCGCACCGCGCCCTTCGCGCAGAACCTGCCCGTGCTGCTGGGCCTGCTCACGGTTTGGTACAGCGACTTCTTCGATGCCCAGACCCAGGCCGTGCTGCCGTACGACCAGTACCTCAAGCGCTTCCCGGCCTACCTCCAGCAGCTGACGATGGAGAGCAACGGCAAGTCCGTCACGCTGGGCGGCCGGCGCGTCGACTACCAGACGTCGCCGATCTACTGGGGCGAGCCCGGCACCAACGGCCAGCACTCGTTCTACCAGCTGATCCACCAGGGCACCAAGTTGATCCCGGCGGACTTCTTGGGGTTCTGCCGCACGCTAAACCCGCTGGGCCGGCACCACGACCTGTTGATGGCGAACCTGTTCGCGCAAACGGAGGCGCTGGCTTTCGGCAAGACCACCGAGCAAGTCGAGGCCGAAGGCACGCCCGGCTGGCTGGTGCCGCACCGCGTCTTCGAGGGCAACCGACCCACCAACACGATCCTGGTGGACCGCCTGACGCCCGCCTCGCTGGGCGGGCTGATCGCGCTCTACGAGCACAGCGTCTTCACCCAGGGCGTGATCTGGGACCTGGATCCCTTCGACCAGTGGGGCGTGGAGCTG
>JAQBPE010000419.1 GCA_028287685.1 Cyanobacteria bacterium RYN_339
CCGGCCGCGCCGCCGCTGACGAAGAAGCTGCCGATGTCGCCGGTGACCTGGCCGAGGGCGCCGGCCCAGTTGCCCTGCTTGATGTCGTCGAGGGCATTCTGGAAGAAGCCCTTGAGGATGGCGCCGCCTTCGCCCATGGCGCCCTTCATGGACTCCATCGGGTTCTCGCCGTTGACCGCCGCGTCGTACAAAGTCCTGGCGTTCAGGAACGGCGGCAGGAAGGCGCTAGCGGTCCAGAGCATCGAGCCCAATCCCTTGATGAGTTCGACCGGGTGGGTCACACCTTGCAGCGCACCGTCGACCAAGCCGACCACGGAGTTGGCGAGACCGGTGGTAAAGCGCACGGCCTGGCCGATGACGGGAATCTTGCCAATCGTGTTGTCGATGACGGAGCGCAGACCGCCCAGCACGCCGCCAACGGCCTTGCGGACGGGGTCGAGCACCTTGCCGGCCAGCTCCAGCGGGAAGAAGACGACGTGGCCGGCCTTTTCGAGCAGCTTGCCACCGAAGTCGAGCGCCTTGCCGAGGAAGCCGAACGGTCCCTTGTGCTCCTTGGGCGCGGCCTTGTCGGCCTCCACCAGGCGGCGGCCGACCATCATCATCTGCTTGTCCTTGGGCAGCTGCGGTTCGAGCTGGGCGACGGCGGCCTGGACCTGGGCGAAGGAGTCGGCGTAGGTCGTGCCGGCAGCCAGCTTGGCGCCTTCATCGGCGAGTTGCTTCAGTTCGCCGGTTAGCCTGCGGGCCTCGGCGACATCACCCTTCTGCAAGGCGGCATCCAGCTTCTGGTAATCCACGCCGATGCGCTGACCCAACGCTTCGATGCCGGCCGTGTTCTTGTCCTGACCCGGAGCAGCCACCGGCATGACGGGCGCGGGTGCGACAGGCGCCACGGCGCCGCCGGCGGGCGTGGGGCCCATCGCGTTGATCTGGCGCAGCGCGGTGTCGTAATCGATCCCGCTGTTGTTGTTGATGCTGCTCATAGGGCCACAATCTCGCTTTAACCAGAACATTGCACGTGCGTAGGCTTATTGTGCCCCAAGCAGGCGGCCTCGAACCGGTTTTGACAAGGATTTAATAGTGGCCCGCTAGGCTTCGATCTCCACGCTGTAGCCCGTTTCCCGGGAAATCAGCTGGGCAAGCGCCTGGGGGTAGCCCTCGTCCGCCGGCGTGACCTGGGTTTCTTGCAGCATGATCCGCAGCCCACCCTCCACGGCCTGGCTCTTCTCCGCCCGCAGCGGCAGCGACGGCCGCGCGGTCAGCCCCTCCGCCAGCTCGCGCAGGCCCGGGTCGGTTTCGGGCCCGAAGAACACGCCGCCGTTCAGCAGCAGCACCTCGCCCACGCGCTCGCCGGCGGCAACCACGCTCAAGGTGACCGGCTTCATCAGGCGCCCTTGCGGCGCGAGGCCAGCTCGTCGCGCTTGGCCTCCGCCAGCTCCGGGCGGGCGGCGTCACGGGCGATTTCCTCGTCCAAGCTGCCCACCAGCAGGTCCCGCAGGGCGGGCGGCAAGGTGTGGTCCAACGCGCGACACAGCGCCATGAAGCCCAGGCCTTCGCCTTCCGCGTCCGCGCCCAGCGCCCTCCGCGCCTCCAAGAGCGCCTGCACCGCGGCCGGGGTGGGCTGGCCGTTGGGGCCCCACAGGCCCATCAGCAGGGCCGCGGCCAGGTAGACCCGGCGGGCCACGGGTGGCGCCAACCAGGGGGCGATCGCCGCGTCCAGCCCCGCATGGCCGTGCTTCGCCAGGATCATGCCCCAGCCCGTGAGCGTGTCCGGGTCCAGGTACTGCTCGGCCTCCAGCGCGCCCAGCCGCGCCAACAGCTCGCGCGCCACGTCGGGCGAGGCGGCGCCGCGCAGGGCCTCCCAGTTGCGGCGGTCCAGGGCTTCCGACAGGATGGGTTGGTCCATGGTGGTCATCGGTTAGTAGACGCTCCGCGTGATCAGGCCGTTGGTGTCCGAGCCGTAGTGGCCCAGCAGGTTGCGGACCTTCTCGACCGACTCGGCCGGCAAGATCGGGAAGCCGTCGGTGCGCACGAAGCTGTAGCTGGAGTTGTTGTCCATCACCCAGTGCCGGCCGTCGAAGGCCAGCTCGCCGCCCGCGCGCGCCAGGCCGCGCTGGCCGTCCGCCAGGGGCGGCACCAGGTCGCCATGCTTGATCAGGTCGCGCGTGTTCTCGCGGAAGCCCGCCTGGTGCTCCGGCGCGATCACGACGTGGCCTTCCGGATCCGTTACCCACAGGTACTTCTTGCTGGGGTCCAGCTTGGAAAGGTCCAGCGGGGTGCCGGGCTGGATGAACTGCACGTCCGGCGGCATGTGGTACGGCTTCTCGTGCATGCGCAGGTCCAGCGGACCGCCGGTGCGCACGCGCGAAGGCTGGCCGATCTCGTCCAACATCGCCTGCGGGGCCAAGAGGCCCGCGCGGGAGGCGCCGTTGAGCCCGCCCAGCAAGTTCTCGCCGAGCGTCGGGTTGGCCTTGAGCAGCTCGGCGGCGTCGATCGTGCCGGGTAGCATGCCGCCCACCACCGGGCGCTCGAAGGTGATGCGGCCATCGGGCAGCACGCCCGTGATGGTGGCGTTGCGGAATTCGCCGGCGACGCGGGTGCTGGGCACCCTGATCTCCATGCCGCTGACCAGTTCCGGGTTGGCCTTGATCAGGTCGGCCAGCGGGAGCTTGTCCTTCAAGACGCCGCCGATGACGTTGCGCTCGAAGATGACCTGGCCGTTCTCGATGCCGATGATCTTGGCCTCGCGGACCTGGCCGGCAACGCGCGTGCTGGGCACCTTGATCGAGCCGCCCACCTCCAACCGCGGCGCCACGGCGCGCGGCGGCGTGTTGGCCATGACTTGCCGCACCACGGCCTCCGCCTCATTGCCGCCTTGCATCGCGTAGGCTTCCAGCGGCTGGTTGTAATAGCCATGGAACCCGCCGGGCGTAGCGTTCTTGAGGTTTTCGGCGAAGATCTCCGCGGTCGCGCGGATGGGGCTGCCGACCGGCAGGTTCGGCGCGGCGTCCGCCAGCTGCTGGCTGAACGCGTGACGCTGTTCGTGGAAGAGCGTGTTGATCAAGTCGGCCGGGTTGGCGAACTGGTCGGCGCGCAGGTGCACGGTGCGCGAGCCCGTGTCGTAGAAGCCCAGCGTGTTGGGCTCGTTCGGCAGGCGGTCGAACATCTCGATCTTGGCGGGACGCAGGTTCACGCCCATCTGAGGCACGCTGTGGGCCTTGGCGGCCTCTTCGGAGATCGTGTTGGCGAAGTTCAGCTTGTCCGCCTGGGACAAGTGGTCCCAGTTCTGGATGGTGGACGCATGCGTGGTCTTGAGCGTCTCGTAGAACTGGCGGGCCCGGGGGCCCTCCACGCCTTGCATGAAGGCGTCCACCTGGCGGGCCGCTTCCGGGCCCTTGGTGGCCGCGACGCTCTCCGTCAGGTTGGCCGGCCGCTTGTTCAAGGCGCCGTGCTCGTACAGCGAGTCGGCCTTGAGGCCCGGGTTGGCGCGCACCAGGTCATTGGGCGGCACGCGGTAGAAGTTGCCGCTGGCATCCGTGACGACGGCCATGTGCTGGTTGTCGACGTACTGGAACGTGGCCTCGCCCTGCAGCCCGGGCACCTTGAGCTTCAACTCCGGCGCCACGCGGTCCAGCTTGGTCGCGCCGGTCTCCACCGCCCCGCCCCGGCCGGCCTGGTAGGCCTGCACGCGGTTGGCCACGGTGGTGCGCAAGCGGGTGGCGGTCTCCTCGCCGAGGACCATCACCTTGTTCATGCCGGGCAGGCCGCTGACGGCCTTGCCGACCTTGTTCCAGGCGGCGAAGTTGCCCTTGAGGCCGAGGCTGAAGATCTTGGT
>JAQBPE010000470.1 GCA_028287685.1 Cyanobacteria bacterium RYN_339
CTGCCCGAGCGCCCGCCCGCGCTGGCGCGCGCCCTCGGCCTCGCCGCGAGCCCCGCCAAGGCCGCGGAGCAGGCCCTGCGCGGCTTCAAGCTGGGCGGCCGCGACCCGCTTTGGCAATGGCGCACCAGCAGCCAGGCCCTCTACACCTCCAACGTGGGCCAATTCGAGCGCGGCGCGCCCGCCTGGGGCACGCGCCACCGCATGATGGGCTTCTTCTACGAGCCCGTGCCGATCGCGCGCGGCGCCGTCGTGGCCCACGTCGACCACCAGGCCCTGCGCTTCACGGAGCCACGATACGACTACCAGAGCCTGCTGGGCTCCTTCGCCCTGACCCACCCCGTGGTGCCGCACCTGCACCTGTTCGAGGGCGGGGCGATGCTCGACCGCCAGCCGCTCAACGCCACCGACCTGGCCCTGCTCGACACCAGCCTCTACGCCGGGCTGGGCGTCTTCGGCAACTTCAGCCCCACCTCGGCCTGGTCCACCACGCTGACGGTGGAGCGCGTGGCGGCGCCGTCACTGGCCCAGAGCTACTACGGCCAGGCGCTCAAGCTGCGCTACCTGGGCCAGCTGGGTGGCGTCGCCACGCTGGCTGGCCAGGCCACCGTGCAGCGCATCGACCCCGTGGTCCGCACCACGCCCTACTTCCGCGGCTACCTGGAGGGCTCGCTGGAGCGCCTGCTGCTGGCCGGCGTGCGGGCGGGCGTGCAGACCCAGCTGGGACTGGAGAACGGCTCCCAGGGCCGCCAGGCCTTCTGTGTCGTCGGCCCGTACATGCAGGTGACCTTCTAAAGTTACGCGATCTCCACACCCTCCTTTGTGCAAATCTCCATGGGATTGTAACAACTTATGAAGTTAAATGAGAAGGTGGAGGGTTGGTGATGGATTGGTTCCGAAAGGCCCTGATCGCCACGAGCTTGGTAGCCGTTTCCGGGTGCACGTACGTCACCTCGGCCCAGGTCTGGCATGACGGTCGGCTGGTCTTCAAGGCCAACTTCCCCACCGCCCAACGGCACGTCCAGGTCATCCCGGAAGGCACGCAGCGCATCGAGGTGCGCGTCACCGGCGAGGGCATCCCCGCCGACTCCGTGCTCGCCGCGACCATGACGCCCCAGAAGACGCAGGCCACCTTCGCCAACGTGCCCGCCGGTGCGAAGAACGTGGTGGCCAAGGCCTACGACGCGGAAGGCGCGATCGTCGCCGCGGGCAGCACCGACGTCAACATCATCGCCGGCGCCACGGTTTTGGCGCGCATCCGCCTCGATTTGCTCACCGACGAAGGCAACTTCGAGCTCGTCCTAGAGTAAGCAGCAACGCCGTTCTTGAGGAGGTTCCAATGAAAGCCCACGCCTTGGCGATGAGCGCCGCTTTGCTGTGCGCCTTGACCGCTTGCAGCAACCAACCCGTGAGCGCGCCCGGCACGCAGGTTACGGCGGGTGCAAACAAGCTCCAGCAGCTGCGCGGCGACGCCGCCCTCGAGCCCGCCTACGTCCGCGTCAACCTGGTCGACATGGACCACGCCAAGGCCGGGCAGCGCCACGTCCAGGCCCTGCCCACCACCTGGGCCAGCGCGCGCGTGCGCCTGCACTCCACGGACGCCGTGTCGAAGCTGACGCAGGACCGCGACCTGATCATCGACCGCGCCACGCAGTTCACGGGCAACGCCACCTCCAGCGCGGCCTTCGCCAACCTGCGTCCCGGCAACTACATCTTCCAGGTCACGCTCTACACGGCCGCCGGCGGCAACGGCACCTCCGCCGCCGTCCACACCGTCGACCTGGCGCTCGCGGGCGGCAGCTCCACTGCCATCACCGTCACGATGAAGACCACGGACGGCACCGGCGCCAACGGCGGCACGATGCTGAACGCCACGGTCGACGACACGGCGGCCAGCCTGGTGAAGTCGAACGGCACCAACTACAACAGCATGCTGGGCGCCGCTGCGGGCGTGCCCGTGCTGGTGGCGGGCGACATCCTGCTCATGAACCCGACCCTGGCAGACTCCACCGGCGCGGGCGCCTCCAGCGTGACCGCCGGCGGCTCCACCGCCGCCAACAACGCCGCGCTCTCGGCCGGCGTGCTGTCCCGCGTGGTGCTCTCCTACGCGCCCATCAGCGTCAGCGCCACCGGCGCCACGCTGGACCCCGCCGAAATCTTCCTGACGGACTGGGTCCGCAGCGGCAACGAGCCGATCCGCGGCGCCACCTGGGCCGGCCTGGGCGACAGCGGCGACGGCGGTACCTGGCCGGCCCGGGGCGCGGCCTTGCGCAGCGGCGTGGGCGCCTTCGGCAACACGTTCACCTGGAACACCACCGGCGGCGCGGGCGGCACCTTCCCGGCGGCCTACCCCAACGAGAGCACGCTGGCGGCCAACTACCAGCTGGTATTCCGCTACTACGACAACACCTACCAGCACAACCTGATCAAGGTCCAAACCCGGCCGCTGGCCGCGGTGCAGGGCGCGTCGGTGGGGCTGACGGTCCAGTAGGACAAGCTTAAATCAACTATAAATCGGCGGGAGCTGCTGACCTAGCAACTCCCGCCGTTTTGCGGGCGACAAGCGGCGACATGCCGAGCTGCAAGTCCCTTCCGATCACCTTCCTGTGCGATCCCCAGCTGGACGCCCTGCTCGACGAGCTGGAGCGGCTGGAGCATACGGCCACCCGCCGCGGCTGCTGGGCCATGGGCCTGGCCATCCTGGTGGGCGCGGTCGCGCTGGCCCTCGGGTCGCAGGGCCTCGGCGTGGTGGCCGGCAGCCTTGGGGCCTACGGCCTCCATCAGCTCATCACGGGTGCCCGCGCGGGCGCGCGCATCGCCGAGGTCGTCGTCGCCGCTTTGGGCCCGTCCTAACCGATCGTTACTGTAACCTTAATTCATCCATAAGATTGAAATCCGTTAAGCCGCCGATAACCTCCTCTCGACCAGTCAGTGGAGGAGTCGCTCGGATGAACGTTTCGACTATTGGTACCCCCCGGTTCAACGTCCCCGTGCGGGCCGTCCATGTGCCCGCCAAGGCGCAAGCCGCGGCCGACCCGTTGCCCACCTTCGCCAACGCCGAGCAGTACAAGAACTACGTGATTAACCTGGTGGCGCAGTCGCGCGTCACCCAGGCCGAGCTGGAAGCCGCGCGCAAGGCCCTCAACGAGAACAAGGGCACGGACGGCGCCGTGGGCAGCGCGCAGGAGCGCCTGGATGCGGTCAAGCTGCAGCTTTCGCTGCTGCGCGACCAGTACCCCATCCCGTCCGACTGGACGCGCTCGAAGCTGCTGTTCGGCCAGGGCTTCGACAAGGACAAGTTCTGGCGCGAGCAGGTGGAGGCGATCCCCGGCAAGGAGGTCGTCGTGACCCCCCAAGCGCCCCAGGCCCCCGCGCCGGCCCCGGCCACCCCGGCCCCGGTTCCGGCCGACGCGGGCGATCGCGCGGGCTTCAAGGGCAAATTGCGCCTGGCCCAGTTCGCCAAGGACAACAGCCACTACGCCAACGACCGCGACGCCGCCCTCAAGACCGCCCTGGGCGATGCCACAAAGCTATCCATCAATTCGGGCGAATGCATCGAGGTGGCGCGCGCCGCGAAGTCGCTTTACTACTACTCCGACAACCGCGACGCCATGGTCAAGACCTCGCTGGGCCGCGGCGCGGAGCTCGCCGCCAGCGTGCAGGACGCGATCGCCCTGGCCGACGCCGCCAAGGAAACGAGCTACTACGCCGACAACCGCGACGCCCTGGTGAAGAAGGCGCTGCAGAAGGCGATCGACCTGTGCGGCTCGTTCGCCGACATGGAAACGATCGTGGCCGCCGCGAAGCGTGACTTCTACTACGGCGACAACCGCGACGCCATCATCAAGCAGGCGATGGCGAAGCCCAACCTGACCTAGGAAAAAATATTTTCGCCACCCGGGAACTTCCCGCTGCCCGCCCGGTCTATGTGATCTGGTGGGGTTGATCTCCTCCCTGCCAGGGCTGTCTCTGTCCGGGCGACGGGTTGTTGTGGTTGGCGACCCGTCGCCTGGATGGAGGCGTTCGGCCCGGCCCTTCCCTCGGGGCTTGGAGGTATTTGCCACGACCGGCCACACGGCCGGTCGTGGCGCTTTGGGGATGCCGCGCGTATGATCCAGGAACAAATTGCCCCCTCCTCGGTCCACCTACGTGGGGACCTGGAAGAAGCAGGTCGTTCCTTGGAAGGCCCGAGCGAAATCCCGATCGAGTCGCAACCCGACCAGGCGCTGATCCAGCGCTGCCAGGCCGGGGACATGAAGGCAGCGGAAGAGATTTTCCACCGCTATCATGGCCCCGTCCACAACCTGGTGGCCCGGATGGTGCGCAACGGCCCGGAGACCGAAGATCTCGTCCAAGACGTATTCCTGAAGGCCTTCAAGGGGATGACCGGCTTCAAGGGGGCCAGCAGCTTCCGCACCTGGATCTACCAGATCGCCACCAACACCTGCCTCAACCACCTGGCGAAGGCCGAACGGCGGTATGCCCACGACTCGCTGGAGGCGCCCCTGGGGACCGACTACGACCAGACGCTGGGCGACCGGCTGCCCGATCCCGGCCCCGTGCCGGAGGAAGCGGCCGTCACGGCGGAAATCTACCGCCGCATCGGCGAAGCCGTTGACCGCTTGCCCGCAGATTTCCGCGCGGTGCTGGTGTTACGAGACTTCCAGGACCTGTCTTACGAGGAAGTCGCCCGGGCGCTCGACCTCAACCTCGGTACCGTCAAATCCCGGTTGGCGCGCGCACGGCGCCAAGTCCAGAAATGGGTGGAGGACCTCTTCAGCGATGAACCGCAGTTCCATGAATGAGCCTTGCCCCCAGTGGCAGGACGCCATCTCCGCCTACCTCGACGGAGAGCTGCCGCCGCACGAGGAGCACACGGTGCACGCGCACCTGCGCGCCTGCCCCACCTGCGCCGAGGCGCTGGTCGACCTGGTGCCGCTGGTCCAGACCCTGCGGGCCTTGCCGGACCACAAGCCGACGCATGATCTGTGGCCGCGCATCGCCGGCGAGTTGCGCCACGACCCGCGCTTCTTCGCGCGGCGCCTGCGCCCCTTGATGCCCCGCCGCGAGCTGGGCTGGGTGGCCGCCGCCTTGTTGCTGGTGGTGGGCGGCGCCACCGCCATCCAGCGCCACGCCCCGCCGGAGCCGCCGCGCGTGGCCGACGTGGATACCTACTGGCACCAGCACGCCATCTTTAGCCACGACCAGGGCGTGCCGGGCCTCTACGCCCCGGCGATGCACGTTGTCCAAGATGGGTACGATCTGGACCAATGAAGTACCTGTTCGCCCTCTTGCCGCTGCTGGCGGTCGCCTCCCCGACACCCTCCCCCGTTCCGACGCCCCCTGCCACGCTGTCGCCGGAGGCGATCATGCGCGCGCAGGAGAACCTGGCCTTCACCGGCACGATGCTGATCAACCAGCGCCAGAAGGTGCGCGTCTCGCATGCGGACGGCGATCGCCAACGCCAGGAGTTCCTGGCCGCGGACGGGCAGATCGCCGACACCGTCGTCGAGGACGGCCAGACCCGCTGGCACTACATGCCGCGCAGTCACGCCGTCTTCGTCATGCCGATGGACGCCCAGCACAACCTGGAAGACCGCATCGGGCTGCTCAAGAAGAACTACAAGTTCCAGGTGATGGGCCAGGCCCGCCAGGCTGGCCGCGTGGTGCTGTTGACCCAGTTCACGCCGCTGCACAAGGGCAACCCGATCCACCGCCTCTGGGTGGACCTCGAGACGCGCCTGCCCCTGGTGGTCGAGCGCCGCACGGCCGACGGCAAGCTGATCGACCGCTCGGAGTACGTCCAAATCGCCTACGGCGCCCGCTTCGACCGCGCCACCTTCAAGTTCACCATCCCGCAGGGCACCCACGTGGAAAGCCCGCTGACGATGCTGGCCCACGGCGACGGCAGCGCCGCCCTGCCGCGCGAGATGGCCTTCCACCCGGCCCCGCCGCGCGAGGTGCCGGAGGGCTACCAGCTGCAAGGCTGGCAGTACTTCCTGAGCAACACCCATGTCCCCACGTTCAATTGGCGCTACCACGACGGCCTGAACACCCTGAGCCTGTTCGCCACCAACGAGAACCAGGCCGCCAAGCTGCCCCTGAACGCCCGCGTGCTGCCCCTGGGCGCGTCCAGCGCCTCGCTGGTCGAGCAAGACGAAGGCCGCCTGCTGGCCTGGTCCACCCGCGGCGTGGCCTACACCCTGGTCGGCCACCTGCCCGCCGACGACCTGGTCGGGGTGGCGCGCTCGACGCTATAGGTCGGCCGCGGCGATGCGCTTGACCTGCTTGTGGCCCACATCGGCGATGAACAGGTCGCCGGTGGCACCGAACGCCAGGTAGGCCGGGCCCAGCAGGCCGTCGTCCACGCCGTCGCCGGTGAAGCGCTTGCCGCCCTTACCCGCGACCGTCTCGAAGGCCTTGAGCGCGGGATCCCAGCGGATCACCACGTGGTTGTCCTTGTCCGCGAAGTAGAAGCGGTTGCGGGCGTCGATCGCGAAGCCGCCGTCGTCGTTGGCCATGAAGCCCGTGCCGTTGCCCACGGTGGCCTTTTTCACCCCCACGTCGCCGGCGAACCAGGCGAAGACCTGGCTGCCGCCGTTCAGGAGGTAAATCGTCTCGTCCGGACCCAGGGCCAGCGACAGCTGGTTGCCGAACCCGTAGGCCTCCGGAATCAATACCTCGGGCTTGCCACCCGGGACGAGGCGTTGCAACTGCGCGTGGTCGTCGAAGAAGCCGCGGCTGATGTAGTCCGAGAAGTAGGCCGTGCCGTCCCGCGTGACCGCGAGGTCCGAGAGCGCGCGGTCGGAGGCGTAGACGGTCTCCAGCTTGCCGGCGTGGGTGACGCGCCGCAATAGGTAGCGGGCGTAATCGCGCACGTCGAGGAAGTAGAGGTTGCCGGCGCCGTCCAGGTGCAGCGCGACGGGCCGGTCGACGGTGGTGGCCTCGTCCCCCACGGCGCCCGTGCCCGCATAGGGCGAGACCTTGCCCGCGGCGTCGATGCGCACGATGCGGTGCAGCCCGGCGTCGGCGACGTACAGGCCGCCCGCCGCGATGGGCGCCACGCCGGAGGGCTCCGCCAGGGCGAGCGTGGTCGCGCTGGTGGAAGCGGCCGGGTTGCCGGCCACCAGCGTCAGCGCGTTGGCGGCGACGCGGTAGACGGCCTTGCCGTCGCGCGCCACGTAGGCGCTGCCGTCGGGCATCAGGGCCACGCCGTCCATCGCGAGCTTGGCATCGGGCGGCCACTTGTCGAGCAGCACGCGCGCCGGGCCTTGCGGGGGCCGGACTTGCAGCCGGCCCTGGGCATCCACGACGAAGACGTTGCCGAGGGAGTCCACGCTCAGGCCCTGGAGGCCCTCGTCGGCGGCGCTCGCCATGCGGGTCATGGCGCCACTGGCGGGGTCGATCGTATAGACGACCAGGCCTTCCTTCGGCGTGCTCCAGATGTCGTCGGAGCCGATCCAGATGCGGCCCTGGGCGTCGCGGCCGTAGCGGGTGCAGTTGCGCAGCATGTATTGGCGCTCGACCGCGATGGGGGCCACCTTGCGGACTTTCAGATCGGCGCCGATCGCCACCAGCTCCGGCAGACGGGAGCCCCGCTCCGTCCGTACGACCAGCACCTCGTCCCCCGTGCTCGGCACCGCCGCCACGCCCGTGTCCGTGTCGTGGCAGAGCTCGTGCAGCTTGCCATCCGGGCCGATGCGGTTCACGCGGTCGAAGGGGTACTGCGCGTAGGCCTTCTCCAGCAACACCACGCGGCCGGCGGCGTCTACCACCGCGCCGGTGGGCGCGGTCAGCCCGGCCGTGGCCGCGACCGCCCCGTCGATGGCACCGCCCTCCGGCACGCCGCCGCCGGCGAAGGTGGTGATGCGGCCGTCCGGCCCGAGGCGCCAGGCGCGGCGATCGCCCTCCGCCGCGATCAACAGCCCGCCGTCCGGCAGCGGTGTCAGCCCGGAGACGTCCGCCAGTCCGACCTCCGTGCCCAACCGCCCGGCGCCCAGGTCGGAAAGCCCGGCCGGGATCAGCAGGCGCCGGACGGCTTCCCACTGCGCATCCAGGGCCTGGTTGCCCGACCGCAGCGACTCCACCGCTGCCAACACCGCGCTGGCGTCCAGCCGGTCGGGCACGGCGACGGAGGCCCCTGCCAGCGCGGCCGTCGTGCGGGCGCGCGTCTCCGCCTCCGCCGTGGCCGGCAACTTGCGCAAGGTGGCCACGCGGTCGGCCTGGGTGCCGACGTACTTCTCCAGCACGTAGACCGTCGCCAACGTAGTTACGAAGTCCAGGTCCAGGGCCTGGCGGTTGGCCGCGTCCGGCAGGGCCAGCGCCCGCACGGCGCCATGCCCCGGCAACTCCGCCCGCACCACCCAGGCCCGCTCCGCCGGCACGTCGGCCAGGCGATAAGCGCCCGCCGCGTCGGTCAGGGCCGCCACGGGCTGTCCGTCCGCGCCCAGCAGCGGCTGGCCCGCCGCGTCCTCCAGCCGCACCGTCACGTTGGCCGCCGGCCGCTCGTCCGGCACGGCCAGCAGACGCAGCGACGCGCCGTTGTTGGCGAGCAGCGTGGCCGGCACGCGCACGTGGCCCAGCAGCGAGCCGCTGTTGTTGCTGACGATGCCGGCTGCCGGCCCTGGCGTTGCGGCCACCAAGGGCGCCGGCGCCGCCGTTGCCACCACGGTGGGCGGTGCGGACGGCTCGACCGACGCCTTGGCCGCGACGGCCACGGGCGCCTTGCGAACCGTACCGGGCGCGGGCGCGCAGCCCGCCACCAGGCAGACCACGACGGCGAGGCGCCAACGAGCGAGAGATCGGGGCATGGTACACGCATACCCGCCTGCCTCAACGCCTGAAACCCTGTCGGGGTGGACATTTTACGGTAAGAACGTTCTACTTTCCGCACGCCGACCACTTGAAATCGCACAGGGATTGAACTAAGCTGGACTAAGTCCCATGCAGGAGGCCCGATGTCCATCGTCAACATCCACGACGCCAAGACCCACCTGTCGCGCCTGCTGGAGCGGGCGGCAGCCGGCGAGGAGATCGTGATCGCGCGAGCGGGGAAGCCGATCGCGCGGTTGATGCCGTTGGAAGATACCCCCCGCCGTCGCCCGCTCGGGCTCTTGACCGGACAGATCAAGCTCGCTCCCGATTTCGACGAGCTTCCGGAAGACGTGGCGGCGGCCTTCCGCGGCGAGTTGCCTTGAGGCTGCTCCTGGATACCCATGCCTTGCTCTGGGCGTTGGGCGACGTGGCCCAGTTGCATCCCGCGGCGGCGGAGGCGATCGCCGATGGCCGGAACGCCGTCTACGTGAGTGCCGCCTCCGTGTGGGAAGCCGGTATCAAGCGCGCTTTGGGGAAGCTGGAGGCGCCGGAAGACCTGGTGGGCGCGATCGAGCGGTGCCAATTCCGCTCGTTGCCCATCACGCCGGCGCACGCTTGGCAGGCCGCGGCCCTCCCGCTCCTCCACCAGGACCCGTTCGACCGCATGTTAGTAGCCCAAGCCCAGGTGGAAGGCCTGACGCTTGTTTCGCGCGACGAGCGAGTTAGGGCCTACGACGTGGCGACTTTCGAGGCCTGAGCGCTGTCCACTCATGATACTGACGGGGAAGCACGGGAAATTGCCCATGGGTGGAAGCGCAGTGGGCACCAGCTTCTCGAGCGATTCATTACGTTTCGCGTTTAACGCGAAACGTAATAGAAGTGCCTGGAATGGTGGCGTTTACTTCGTATCCGGCGTTCGGCTCTCCGCGGCATGGCTGCGGCGAACGAACGAGAGAGCCACTGCTAGGGATTGACTTGGCTACTTGCCCTTGGTCGGCTCCGGCTTGTTGACCTCGCGGGCCAGGATGATCGCGTCGGCGATTTCCTTGATGGGCTTGCGGCTGTTCATGGACAGCTTCTGGATGCGGCGGAAGGCCTCGGCCTCCGTGATGTTGTAGGTCTCGATCAAGATGCCCTTGGCGCGCTCCACGATCTTGCGGGTTTCGAGCGCTTCCTTGAGGTTCTCGACCTCCTTCTCCAGCGCGTTCATCTCCTCGGCGCGGCTCATGGCCACCTCGATCGTGGGCATGATGTCGCCCTCCTTGATGGGCTTCACGAGGTAGGCGAAGACGCCCAGCTCGACGGCTTGCTCGACCAGCTCCGGCTGCGAGTAGGCCGTGACCATCACGACGGGGATGCGCAGCTTGCCGGGGGCGGCGTTGATCTGCTTGACCGCGCCCAGGCCGTCCAGGTTGGGCATCTTGATGTCCATGACGATAAGGTCGGGCTTGAGCTTCTCGGCCAGCTCGACCGCGATCTTCCCGTCGGAGGCCTCGCCGACCACGGTGTGGCCGTTCTCTTCGAGCATCTCCTTGAGGTCGAGGCGGATGATGCTCTCGTCGTCGGCGATCAGGATGCGCAGCTTCTTGCTCATGGGCAGGGGTCTCCTATGGGTGCTGGCCCGCCGCCGTGCCCGGGTCGACGGGCTTGACGTGCGGGATGGTGACGCTGATGGAGGTGCCATCCCCGCGTTCGATCGCGAGGTGGCCATGCAGGTCGTCTTTGACCAGCGTGCGGATGATCTGCCAGCCCAGGTTGCCGTCCGTTGCCGGGTTGAAGCTCTCCGGGAGGCCGATGCCGTTGTCGACGATGGTCATGACCACGCCATCGTCGGTGTCGTCCAGGCGCAAGGTGACCTTGCCCTCCGTCCGACCGCTGAAGGCGTGCTTGATGGTGTTGTTCAGCAACTCGTTCAAGACCAGCGCGGCCGAGGTCGCCTGCGCGCTGGGCAGCGTCAGCGGCTTGGGGCAGACCATCTGGGTCGCGATGCGTTTTTCGGGGTCGAGCATGCCCTGCAGCGTGTTGCTCAACAAGTTCTCGGCCAGCTCCTCCAGATCGACCACGCCCAGGTCATCCTGCGAGAGGTACTCGTGCACCAGCGCGATCGAGGCGATGCGCGTGATCGAGTCGTTCAGGATCGCCTTGATTTCGGGGTTCTGGCTGCGGCGCTGCTGCAGCCGCAACAGCCCCGCCACGGTCTGGAGGTTGTTCTTCACGCGGTGGTGGACCTCCTTCACCAGCGTGCTCTTCACGATCAGCTCGCGGTCCTTCTGCTTGAGCTCCGTGATGTCGTGCAGCACCGTGACGTGGCCGATCGAGTAGTCGTCGGGCGAGACGGGGATGGTGCGCACGGCGACCGTCAGGTGCGGCGTGACCAGCTCGCCTTCCTGGAAGATCGGGTTGGTGTGCACCTGTCTCAGTTCGTGGCCCTCGCGGGCGGCGAAGGTCTCGTCCCACTCGAGGCCCTCGAGCTGTTCGGGCAGGCCCAAGCGGCGGGCCAGGTTCAGGGCCACGGCGCTCGCGTGCATGATCGTGCCGCGGTTGTTGATCAGCAGCAGCGCGTCGCCCGGCGACATCGGCGGCAGCGCGATCGAGCTGATCTTGGCCTTCTCGATCAAGGTGCCGACCAGGCGGGTGATGGCGGTGCGGTAGAGCTGGCGCTTGCTCTCCGTGTGCTTGAGCTCCTCGTACAGGTTGCGCTCCAGGACCAGGATCGCGGCGATGCCGTGGTCGCCCAGCAAGGGGTAGGCCACCTGGTTCATGGGCTGGCCGTTCACGACCTTGCCCATCGAGCCGATGGCCAATTCGCCGGAGTGGTAGGCCTGCCAGATCGCGCTGGACGGCTCCGGCACGAAGTGCAGCCCGGCCTGCGGGCGGCGGTAGAAGCTCTGGCGCACGGTGGGCTTGGCCTCGGCCACCGTCACGAACTGCTGCTGGTCGCCCACGGGGCAGTGGATCAGCAAGTCCGCAGGGATGAAGTCCGCCAGGAAGGGCAGCTGCCGGGCGATGTTCTGGATCCAAAAGCGGTCCGGCTCGTGCGGGATGTACTCCTGGAAGGGGAGGCTCCAGCCGAGGGACGACTGCTGGATCATCCGGAGACCACGTGGGCCATCTTCTTGCCCATCGAGAGGATCACGGGGAGCGCGAGCACCTCGTTGGGGTCCGTCGCGGGGCGGTCCACCACCACGGCTTCGCCCTCTTGCTTCATGACCTTCACGCCGCCCTGCTTGAGGCGCTCGCGCACCTCGCTGGTGCTCTTGGCGAGGCCCGCCTGCACCAGCAATTGCGCCAGCGGCAGGCCGGCGGGGACGCTCACGGTGGGCAACCCCTCCGTGCCGAACTGGCCCGTGCGCACCTTCTCGGCCGCGTCCGCGCCGTGGTACAGGCGCACCACCGCCGTCGCCAGCTTGATCTTGGCGTCGCGCGCGCTCAGGGTGCCGGCTTCGAGCGCCGCCAGCGTGTCCTTGATTTCCGGCGGCGTCAGCCCCGAAGCCAGGGTGTAGAACTGGGCCATCTGTCGGTCTTCGATGCCCATGACCTTGTCGTAAATGATCTTGGGGGCTTCGGAGATGCCGATGTAGTTGTTCAGGCTCTTGGACATCTTCTCCGTGGTGCCCGTGCCCTCGAGCAGGGGGTAGAGCATCACCACCTGGGGCGCCTGGTCGGCGTTCTCCTGCAAGTGGCGGCCCATCAGGTTGTTGAACTTCTGGTCGGTGTCGCCCAGCTCCACGTCCGCCGTGATTTCCACGGAGTCCTGGCCCTGGAGCAAGGGGTAGAGGAACTCGTGCAGGCCGATCGCGTCGTTGCGCTCGTAGCGCAGGGCGAAGTTCTCTCGCGCGAGCATCTGGGCCACGGTGGACTGGGCCAGCAGCTTGATCACGTGCTCCATCTGCATGGTCTCCAGCCACTCGCCGTTGCGGCGCACCTCCGCCTTGGAGAGGTCCACGATCTTGCCGAGCTGGGCCAGGTAGGTCTGGGCGTTCGCCTCGACCTCGTCCTTGGTGAGGGGCGGGCGGGCGTCCTGCTTGCCGGTGGGGTCGCCGATGCGGGCCGTAAAGTCGCCGATGATCAGCACGATCTGGTGCCCGGCGTCCTGGAAGCGGCGCAGCGCCCACAGCACGACCGCGTGGCCGATGTGGAGGTCCGGCTTGGTGGGGTCGAAGCCCAGCTTCACGCGCAGGGGGCGGCCGGCGGTCGCCTTCAGGCGCGCTTCCAGGCCGCCCGCGGGCAAGACCTCGGCGGCGCCGAGCGTCAGGGCTTCGATCAGATCGGGGGTCACGGCGGCCACGGGCTGGCTCCTTGGTTGGATTTGGGACGCGCCATTATATCACCCGGCCAACGAGATAACCCCCCGGAAGCCCTGATCGGCTCCGGGGGGTCTTATATAAACTACAAAGGCCACCTTGACCTTATTACGAGGGAGTTTATTACTGGACCGGCGCTTGGTGCCGGGGTTTGCCTGGTTTCTATATAGCTATTAGAACACGCAACTGACCGATCGGTGGTTAAGGGTTGATTAATAACAGGGGGAGGGAGGTTTAAGGATCATCCGTGGTTGCTCGCTTCACCTGACGTTAATTGCCGTCGCTCGCCCTGTAACCCGGTTGTAAGTGGCGTGGCGACATAGCCCTCGTTCGAAGCGAGAGGAGCGAAGACGATGGCGAAGCACCTTCCCCCCACCTGGCCGGGTCGCAGCGGCGACACCGCGGTGGCCCTGTTCCCCCTGGACGATCGCGCGGCGATCCGGACTTTCCTGGCCGAGGCGGCGGAGCGCTGCCGGCACCTGGGCTACCAGCCCCCGATCGTGGAGAAGCGGCTGGTGGATCGCCAGTCCGTGCGCGTGCTGCTCACCGCCGTGCCCGACCTCCAGCACCAGGCCTACATGCAACGCAGCCCCCGCCCGGGCCGCCTGACGCGCCGCGGCATCGAAGCCGCCCAGTACGCGCGCCAGCGCCAGCGCTCCTGAGCACTTTCCCGCTCCCGTTCCGCCCCTCTCTACTCCCAAACAACGACAGGGCGCCTCGGCAACGAGGCGCCCTGTCGTGTGGAAAGGGGATTTAGAGGGCCTTGAGGGCCGTCATGAGCTCCTGCAGGTGGGCGTTGTCGACGTTGGGGTCGGCCATGATGTTCTTGCGGTCGAGGCGCTCTTGCACGGGCTTGATCAGCAGCTTGGCCTCGGCGGCCGTGACGGGGCGGAAGGTCTCGTCGCCCTTGGCATCCCAGTCGTGGCTGGCGATCGTCAGCTGGCCGGGGTGCTTGCTGTTGAGGGCGTGGTCGACGCGCAGGGCGGTGGCGTTGGACTTGTTGGTGTAGCCGCGCACCTCGATCGTGCCGCCGTCGCGCATCTTGCCGGTCTTGGTGATGTTGAAGTACGCCAGGCCCGCGTCGGCCTTGCTCTTCTTGGCTTCGGCCTGCAGGGCGGCGGTCGCGGCGTTCGACACGGCGGGGTTGGCGGCGTGGGCGCAACCGGTGGCGAGGGTCAGGGTGGCGAGGGCGACGAGGGCGAAGCGGGTCATCGGGAACTCCTTATGGGTTGGCTGGTCGGGCCGGCGGTTTAGCTTACGGATTTGTTAAGACCCTTATGGTGACCTTAATCCCGGACGTGACGTGTTAAGAGGTAAGGACAGGTTAAGTCTGGGGACAAGTTTGGTTAACGCGAATCGGTGCGAGGTTTAACCTCGCGGGCCGCTTCCCGTAAGATGCCTGTAAGACGCGGCGCGACAACCTCCCACGTAGCGTGAAGGAGGACACCCGATGCAACTCTTGGAACGTCCCTACCCCCGGATCAAGCTCGATGACGGCCGCAAGCTGACTGACGCCGAGTGGGCGGCGATCGCCCCCCACCTGCCCACGGGCAAGCCCCACCCGCTGGGCTGCCACAACCCGCGGGTGTCCGATCGCCTGATGCTGGACGTGATCCTGCTGCTCTTCCGCACCGGCACGTCCTGGAACACCCTGAACAAGCTGGGCCCCGTCTCGTCGTCGGCGGCCCACGGGCGCTTCCTGGAGTGGGAGCGCGCGGGCGTGTTCAGGGCGATCGCGGCGCTGGGCCTGTTAGACCAGGGCGCGTTCGAAGGGGTCGACCGGCGGCGCCTGCTGCGCTAGCCAGCCGGCAGGAACGCCAGCAACGATTGCAGCAAGGCCAGGTCCGGCGCCGGATCGCGGTCCAGGCCGCGTGCCAGATCCAGGTAGACCACGCCGCCCGGCGCCGGGGCGCACCAGAGCGTGCGCACGCCCAGCGCCTGTACGCTGCCGCGGTCGCGCCAGCCCTCCGCGTTCGCCACGTCCAACAATGAAAGCGGCTCCCGGCGGTCCGCCACCCACTGCACCACGCCCTGGCTGACGTCGTCCGGCGCGGCCGCCACGGCCTGGCCGTGGGCATCGCGCGCCAGCGCCACCTGCCAGCCGGCACCCGCGGGCGTTAGCCAGATCGCCCGCTCCGCGCCCAAC
>JAQBPE010000474.1 GCA_028287685.1 Cyanobacteria bacterium RYN_339
CGCGGGCACGGCGGCGGCGATCGCCACCAGGGCCGGTGCGTCGTCCAGCGCCACGGCTGCGGCCGGGGGCAGGTGGGCCGCGACGGCTTCGACCGCGCGCTGGATCTCCGCGGCGCTCGGTGGCGAAGCGAGCCCGCCACGGGCGCGCAGGCCCGCAGTCACCACGGTGGAGGCAAGATCGACCTGGAGGTCGGGACCCGGGTCGGTTCCCAGCGGGCGCTCCAGCCAGGCCGGCTTGCCGGCGGCCGTCTGCACCTCCACGCGCACCAGGGCGCCGGCGCCGGCCAACACGAAGCGCCCCTGGCCGTCCGTGCGGGCCGGGGCAACGCCCGGGATGGGCACACCGGCGGCGTCCGTCAAGAACACGCGCGCACCGGCAAGCGGCAGCCCCGGGGCGTCTGCCAACAGCCGCCGGGCCCGCAGGCTCGCGCCGTCGTTGCCGATGATGCTCGCGCCGTCGTTGCCGATGATGTTGCCGCCGCCCTGGGCGACGATGCTGGCGCCGTCGTTGCCGATGATGCGCGCCACCACCCCTGGCGGCGCCAGCACCCTGCCCGTCAGCAGCGGCGCCGCGGTGGCCGTGCCGGAAGCGGCGTTGGCCTGGACGATGGGTTGGGTGGGGGCGGCGGGCACTTGCATGACGCAGCCGGAGGCGGTCAACAGGGCAAGGACCGCCCCGAAGGAGGCGCGGTGCATGGACATGGTGCAACTCCTGGCACGAGGCGGGCGGCAACTGGGGCCACGGCGGCGGCGGGTTGGATCGGGGATTTTGTTACACAGTTTTAACGCGGCAACGGAAGGAAGCCTTCGTGCAGAACGCCACAAGAGTTTCGCGATCCAGCAAGCGTCTCAGAATGGTTGCCCGAGCGGGAAGCGCGCCACGACGTGGTGAACGGCCCCATCCAGCTTTAACTCGGAACGGAAGAGCGTCAGGACCGAAGCGGTGAAATCATGGCCGGATGGCGCTAGCGCCGGCAACTGTCCGTGGAAAGCGCGCGCTAGCGTGACATGCGGGTGGTAGGGCCCGCCTTCCAGGCCGAGCGCCTCCCTGCAGACCCGCTCCAGCGATCCGAGATCGCCGGCCACGCCAAGCCACAACACGCCGCCCCTGAAGCTGCCCAGGTCCCTTACGGTCAAGGCCACCGGCGCCAGCCCCCGGCACGCGGCGGCCAAGCTGGCCTGGATCTCCGGCAGGACCTGGTCCGCCTGCTCGCCCAAGAAATGCACCGTAATATGCGCCTGGGACGGCCGGGTCCAGCGCGCCCGATGCCCCTCGGCGCGTAGCGCGGCCTGGGTTCGCGCCACCTCCGCGTGGACGGTCTCGGGCACCTCGATGGCGGTGAACAGGCGCATCCCACCATGCTAGCATCCGTGACATGAGCGCACCAAGACCCTAAAATGGTGCAAGCTGAAATCCACCGACCGGAAGCAACCGTATCCCCGGTGCGCCCCCCCACCAAGAGGCCCCCATGTCCACCGAGTCCCCCCCTGCCCAGCCCCACATCGAGCGCTTCCTCGGCTATTCGAAGGCGCTGGACCTCACGGGCATCGACTTCGATGACATCCCCAACCACCCGCTGCGCGAGGACGAGATCCGGATCCTCACGTACTTCATGGACGTCGAGAGCAACACGATCGTCTACCTCAAGGAGCTGCTGAGCACGCCCGCGATCGAGGTGCCCGAGATCCAGGCCTTCCTGAGCTGCTGGGCTTACGAGGAATTCTTCCACGGCTTCGCGCTCAAGCAGTTCCTGCGCTCCTACGGCGTGAACATCGACGAGAACCGCACCGCCGTGGTGGCGCAGAGCAAGAACCTCATCTACCACGTGCGCGGCTTCTTCCAGTCCCTGCTGTCGAAGGCCTACGGCAAGCGCTTCATCGGCGTGCACATGGCCTGGGGCGCGGTGAACGAGCTGACGACGGCCGAAGGCTACCTGCGTATCATCGCCAAGACCAACCACCCCATCCTCAAGGAGCTGCTGACGCGCATCATGAAGGACGAGCGCCGCCACTTCGCCTTCTACTTCCGCGAGGCGCAGGAGCGGCTGGCCGACCCCAAGACGGCCTGGATCACGTCCACCTTGATCCGCCGCTTCTTCGAGCCCGTCGGTGCGGACATCCGCTCGCTGGACGAGGTCGACGCCGTCGCGTTGATGGTGTTGGGCGATGCCGAGGGGCTGGAAGTCGTGCGCGGCGTCGATCGGCGCATCGGCACGCTGCCCGGCCTGCAGGGCTTCCGCGGCGTCGAGGACGCCATCGAGCGGACCCGCGCCCGCTACGGCGACAAGCTGGGCTCGCTCGGGCAACCCACCCCCGCGGTTGCCGCCACGTAACATCCCTTCACCAAGATTGACGTCGCGTAACCTGTTTTTACAGCAGGGGCCGGGTAGGATCGGAGTATGACTCTGACCGCCAAGCAAACCAACGCGATCGTCACCGCGCATCTGGCCCTGTCGCTGGGCCTCGCCGCGCTCTCCATGGTCCTGCACGCAGCCTAAATGGTAGGATGTCGGGCATGACCGACTACTACCGCCTGCCGCTCGGCGACCGCGCCCCTGACATCGTCAACGCCGTCATCGAGATCCCCAAGGGCAGCCGCAACAAGTACGAGTACGACGAGCAGCTGGGCGTCTTCACGCTCGATCGGGTGCTGTCGTCGCCCATGGTGTACGCGGCCGACTACGGCTTCATGCCGAGCACCTTGGCCGGCGACGGCGATCCCGCCGACGTGCTGGTGCTGATGGAACAGCCCACCTTTACGGGCTGCGTCATCCCCGTGCGCCCCGTCGGCATGATGAAGATGGAAGACGCCGGCGAGGATTTCAAGATCCTCTGCGTGCCGGTCAAGGACAAGCGCTGGGACCACGTCCACAAGCTCGAAGACGTGGCGCCGCATCGCCTGGACGAGCTGACGCACTTCTTCCGCAGCTACAAGACGCTGGACGGCAGCTTCCCGGACGTGGCCGGCTGGTACTCCGCCGAGGAAGCGCGCGCCTACATCACGAAGTGCGCCGAAGCCTTCAAGGGCTAGGCCACCTCGACGCCCGGCAGCACGCGGGCCAACTCTTCCGCACCGGGCCCCGCCGCCAACACCTGCACGAGCCCCTGCTCCCGCAACAAGTAAGCGCAAAGCAGGCCTTCGAGCACGCAGCCCGGGGCGTCCGCCGGATCCTTGAAGGTCGGGACGATCGCGCAAACGCCCTGGCTCTGCCACAGCTCCGGCGAGGAGCCGTCCAGCAGCACGATGCCGGCCCGGGCCCCGTCGACCGGGTAGAGCCGCGCGGCCAGGGCGCCCGCGGTCGTATCCAGCTCGAGCGGGCGGTAGGCGCCCACGAGCTCGCCCATGGTTACGCCCAGCAGCGCCAGACGGCGGGCATCGCTCAAGCTTTGCCGGGGGCGAAGGCGGCGTGGCGCGCGCGGTCCAGCAGCACGGCCGTGGCCAGCGCGCGGCGGCCGGTCTCCGGCTCCCAGGCCCGATCGAGGGCGTCCCAGGCGCCCAGGTGCAGCCAGCCTGCAACGTAGGGCACGCCGAAGGGGCGGGCCAGGCGGGCGGCCAGCTCCTTGCGCTCTTCCTGCCGGCCATCGTGGCTGGGGAAGGTCGGGCGCTCGCGCAGCAAGAAGCGGTCGTCCTCGAGGGCCAGCAGGGACGGCGGCGCAAGGCGCACTTGCAACACCGGGCGCTCCGGCGAGAAGAAGACCGAGAGCCAGGGCCCGCGCGTGTCGCTGGCGGCGTGGACGTAGGCCGTGCGGCCCTGCCCGTCGGGGCCCTCCAGCATCAGCTCCAGCGCCGCGTCGCCCGCGTTGGTATAGGCCAGTCCGCACACCGCCGGGTCGATTGCCCGCAGGCAGGTGGCCCGTAGGTCGCCCGCGCGGTCCAGCGGCAGGTCATGCGCGAGGCGCAGCTGCTCGAACAGGGCGAAGGCCGCGGCTTGCGAGACGGACGAAACGGGGTGCATGGGGATCCTCGACATGCGTTATGTAAACGTTTGCGCTTACCATAACGCACTTCGAGATCTAGAGCAAGCGATATTTTTATCGCTACCTCGCTCCAGCCGCGGGCGCCAGCAAGAGATATTCTTTTATCGCTTCCGGCTCTTCCGGCGGTCTTGCAGGAAGGACGCCACGTTCAAGAGGTCGACGTAGGCGTATTGGAACTCCTTCATCTCTTGCTTGGCCATGAGCGCGTCCACCAACAGGCGCAGGTCCGCCTCCTGGATGTCCCACTCGCGCCCGCGGTCGAAGTACTTGAGGTCCGGCTTCTCGCGGTGTAGCACGAACGTGCCAAGCCCAAGCGTCATGATCAGCTCGCCGCCGTTGTTCGAGCGGCCGACGCGCGTGATCGTGGCGGGGTTCTCCGCGTCTGGCCAGCGCGCTTGTTGGACCGGCCGGGCCACCAGCTTGCGCGGCGGCGGCTGCGGCTTGGGGGGCGGGGTTGGGGTGCGGCTGTTGCCCGCGGTCCGGCGCTTGGAGCGCGACTCGATCTCGTAGGTGGCGACGTTGAGCAAGTCGACGTACTGCAGCGCGTAGGCGGCGACGTTGCGCTTATCCATCAGGCAATCGCAGAGGTGGCGCAGCTCCATGGTGGGCACCAGCGCCACCGCGCCCTGCTGGTAGTAGCAAATCGTGGGGGTCTCGCGGTCGACCAGGAAGGTGCCCAGCCCGAGGGTCATGATCAACTCGCGGCCATCCGTGGACTTACCGATGCGTACGATGGTTGCTGGGTTGGTGTCGTCGGGATCGGCCTGCCGGAGCGGCGGCGCCTCGTAGCGCGGGCCACCCCCGCCAGGCGAACGGCGGGGCATGGCCGGGGCCGGCTGTCCGCCGCCACCCAGCATGCCCTTCACGAACTCGAAAAGGTTGTTCTGTGCCATCGCCGCCGATCGTGCTTGATCGCTTTAAATATACCCCAGCAGACCGCCTGGACCCGCTTAACCTAAACTTAAGTTGAATGCGTTTGGATGCTTGCCTATAATAGCCGCATACCTAACCGGGAAGCTTGACTAGAGCGTTTTAGCCGTCAGCATCCACGCGTTAGGTTTTTTCTTTGGCCACCCTGCCGATGTCCCGGCCCGGCCAACCTGCGACGATGTTCCCCGTACCGCGGAAGCGAGGAGGGGAGCCATGCCGAACATCACCTGGGAGCTGCCTGTGGAGGCCTGGAGCGCGTTCGTGGCACGCTGCCCCGACGCCACGTTCTTCCACACGCCGGAGTGGTACGCCGCCCACGGCCTGCCCACGGCCACCCCGCTGATCCGCTTCGAAGACGGCGCGGAAGCGCTGCTGCCGCTGGCCGTGTCGCGGCGATTTCGAGGGTTGGTGGCCGAAGGGCTGGCGGGCTTGGAAAATGGCTATGGCGGGCTGGTCTCGCCCGGGCCGCTCACGGACGCCCAGGTGAACGCCGCCTATGCCTTGGTGCGCCAGCGCTTCCCGGACCTGGCCGTGGTGGGCAACCCCTTCGGCGCGTACCCCAACCTGCCCGCGGGCTCGCCCTTGGCGCTGGACGCTACGCAGGTGTTGCCCGTGGTGGACCGCGAGGCCCAGCGCAAGCTCATGGTCGCCACCCGGCGCAAGCATGTCGCCAAGGCGCTCGAGGCCGGGTTCCGCCTGGAAGTCCGCACCGCCCTGCAAGCGGAAGACGCCGCGAGCTTCTACCCCCTGTATGCCGAGCGCGCGGCCGGCTGGACCTACACCAAGTGGGTGCGTGATGAGGCCTATTTCCGGCGCCTGTGCGAGGCTGCGGGCGCCAAGCTGGCGTTGTTCCTGGCCTACAAGAACGACGAGCTGGCCGGCTTCCGGCTGCTGGGCCTGCAGGGCCCGGTGGTCATGGATCTGTTCCTCGCCACCGCCGAGCGCCATGATCGGGACCAGGTGGGCCCGTACCTGGTGGTCGAGCCCCTGGCCTGGCTGCACGAGCGCGGCTACGAGCTGTTCGACTTCCAGCCCAGCGGACGACTGGAGGGCGTGAAGGCCTACAAGGCCTCGTTCGGCGCCACGCCGCGCGAACATGCGACCACCCGCCAGGCCGGTTGGGTGGGCCGTGGGCTCGACGCGCTGCTGCGCCGAAGCGCCTGAAGCGCGCCTCTCTCCTGAATCCGCGGTAGGAAGCAATCGGCAGTTTACATTCCTTCACACGCTCCCTAGAATCGGATCCGGTCACCTAGGGAGGGAGCTGTCATGAAGGTCAAAGGCCTGCCCATCGGCCAGGGCGAAGTCTGGCACGACCGGCCGCAACGCACCCTCGCGCTGGCGCTCGGCGCCGCCGCCTTGGCCCCGCTGGCGGCCTGGGTGTTGCCCGCCGCGGGCTGGCTGGACCCCGGCCGTTTCGGCAGCTGGGTGGAGCTGCCCCTGTTGGCCGTGATCGCCGCCATCGCGCTGTTCGCCGTGCTGCGCCGCCGCGCGCTGGCTACCCGCGTGGGCATCGGCCTGGTAGTAGGCCTGGTAGGCGCTTCCAGCTACGACCTCGTGCTGTTGCTGGGCCGCCAACTGGCGCCCGGCCTGGCCCTGCCGTTGGCCGGCATGGACGCCGCGAGCTGGGGCGTGAACGTGCACCACCTGCTGGGCACCGCCGCCGTCTGGGGGCTCGGCTACGCCGTGCTGGCCGGCAAGGCGCGCTGGTACTTCGGCGTGGCGTGGGCGGCGCTGATTTGGGGCGTCATCGCGCTGATGGCCGCCCTCCTACCGGAAGGCGCGCGCATCCTGCCCGCAACCCCGCTGGTGTTGCTCACGCTGCTGGCCGCCCACGTCATGTACGGCGTGGCGATCGGCGCGCTCAACGAGGTGCTGCAGCCCGCCGCGCGAGGCCAGGGCAAGATCATCTTCCTGCGGGACTACCAACAAAAAATAAAGCAGCGCTAGGGAACCAGCGGCGCTTCGGGCTGGCCAAGCCGGTGGTTCACGGAGCGAGCCAGCACGAACAGGTAGTCCGACAGGCGGTTGATGTATTCGATGATCAGCGGCTCGAGCGCGGGCGCCTCGCGCTGGACCTGGATGATGGCGCGCTCCGCCCGGCGGGCCACCGTGCGGGCGACGTGGAGGGTCGCGCCGGCCGGATGACCACCCGGCAGGATGAAGTTCGTCAGGGGGGGGAGGTCGACCTCCATGGCGTCGATCCAGCCCTCCAGATCGCGCACGTCCTGCGCCACCACGTGCCAGCGGGGCTTGTCGCCGCCTGCCGTCGCCAACTCGGCGCCCAGGTGGAACAGATCGGTTTGGACCTTGGCCAGCTGCGCGTGGGTCGGGCCCAGCTCGGGGAGGTGGGCCCTGGCGAGGCCGAGCAGGGAGTTGAGCTCGTCCAGCGTGCCGTAAGCCTCCAGGCGCGGGGCGTCCTTGGGCACGCGGCCGCCGCGGTAGAGCGAGGTCTCGCCGGTGTCGCCGGTCTTGGTGTAGATTTTCATGGAAACGACCCCCTAAAAATTCTGGAAGACGCGCTCGGCGGGCACGCCCAGCTTCTTCAGCTCCGCGGCCACGCCCACCACCATGGCCGGCATCCCGCAGACGAAGGCGACGGTCTTGCCCGGCTGCACCGGGTGGACGCGCACGGCCTCGTGCACGTAGCCCTCGGCGAAGCCGTCGCGCGGCTGGTCCGGCCGGCTTAGCATCCGCACGACCTGCACCCCCGCGGCTTCCCACTGGGCGGCCTCGTCGATGTAGGGCACATGGGCATGGGTGCGGGCACCGTAGAACAAGGTGACGCCGGCGTATTCCAGGCGGTGGGCGGCCAGGTAGCCGATCAGCGAGCGGATCGGCGAGATGCCGGAGCCCACGGCGAAGAGCAGGACGTCGTGTCCCTTGTGCGCCGCCACCGGGTAGCCCTGCCCCTGGGCCAGGCTGACCTCCACGTGGTCGCCCGCGGCCAGCCCCACCAGCGCGGTGGTGGCGTCGGAGCGCTTGATCAGGAACTCCAACGCGCTAGCGCCCGGGGGCGAGGCAATCGCAAGGAAGGCCGGCGGTTGGTCCTTCACGGCCAGCTGCACGTACTGGCCGGGCACGGCGTAGCTCTTGGCTATTGCGGCCGGCACGTCCACCCGCAGGCCCACCAGTTCCGCCGCCTCCTGCCAGCGGGCGGCGATCGTCGCGGGGAGGAAGGCGGTGGTGGTCATGCTAGCAACCGGGGGCCCGGGAGGTAGCGTCGGTGCTGCTTACTTCGCCCGCATGGCCGCCCGCCGGCTGCCAGCGGAAGTTGGGCTTGCGCGCGGCGAGGGCTTCGTCCACACGGCCGATGGGCGCGTCGTGCGGGGCGGCGGCCACGAAGGCGGCGTCCTTGATTACCTCTTCCGCGATCGCCCGCATGCTGGTGATGAAGGCGTCCAAGGTCTCGCGGCTTTCCGTCTCCGTGGGCTCGATCATGAGCGCTTCCGAGACGATCAGCGGGAAGTAGATGGTGGGGGGGTGGTAGCCGTAGTCGATCAGGCGCTTGGCGATCGCCAGCGTGTTGGCGCCCAGCTTCTTCTGCCAGTCCCCGGAGAGCACGAACTCGTGCATGCAGACCTGGTCGAACGGCAAGCGGTAGACGTCCATCAATTTAACCCGCAAGTAATTGGCGTTGGTGACGGCGTCCTCGCTGGCCTGGCGCAGGCCGTCGGCGCCCATGGTCAGGATGTAGGTGAGGGCCCGCACCAGCATGCCGAAGTTGCCGTAATAGGCCTTGATCCGGCCGATGCTTTGGGGGCGGTCGCCGTTCAAGACGTAGGTGCCGTCTTCGGTGCGGTCGACCAGCGGCTTGGGCAGGAAGGGCACCAGCGCGGGCGCCACGCCCACCGGGCCGGAGCCGGGACCGCCGCCGCCGTGCGGGGTGGTCATGGTCTTGTGGAGGTTCATGTGCATCACGTCGAAGCCCATGTCGCCCGGGCGCACGAGGCCCATGATCGCGTTGAAGTTGGCCCCGTCGTAGTAAAGCAGCCCACCGGCCTGGTGGACCGTGGCGGCCAGCTCGCGGATTTCCTCCTCGAACAGGCCCAGCGTGTTGGGGTTCGTCAGCATGATGCCCGCGGTGCGCGGGCCGACGGCGGCCTTGAGCGCGGCAAGGTCTACCTGCCCGCGGTCGTTGGACGGCACCGTGACGACCTTGAAGCCGGCCATGGCGGCGGTGGCGGGGTTGGTGCCGTGGGCGGAGTCCGGCACCAGCATCTCCTGGCGCTCCGCGTCGTTGCGGCTGGCGTGGTACGCCTTGATGATCAGGCAGCCTACCAGCTCGCCATGGGCGCCCGCGGCGGGCTGCAGCGTGAAGCGGGCCAGACCCGTTAATTTGCAGAGCGCCTGCTCGAGATCATGGATCACCTGCAAGGCGCCCTGGACCGTCGATTGGGGCTGGTAGGGGTGCAAGTTGGCGAAGCCGGGCAGGCGCGCGATCAGCTCGTGGACCTTGGGGTTGTACTTCATGGTGCACGAGCCCAGCGGGTAGAAGCCGCCGTCGATCGAGTAGTTCAGCTTGGAGAGCCGCGTGAAGTGGCGGATCACGTCCGGCTCCGAGAGCTCCGGCAGGGCCGGCGCTGCCTGGCGCAGCAAGCCCGCAGGTAAGTCCTTGGCCCAATCCGTCGCCGGCACGCCGGCGGCGGGCACGCGCATGCCGACCACGCCGGGGCGGGACTTCTCGAAGATCGGCTTCTCCATGGTGGGCTTCATCGGAACCTCCGGGGTGCGGACACGCGTCAGGACTATACCAGAACCCGGCGCGCGGTGCTATCATGGCCCTGGAGGTAACCGCCATGCCCATCTACGAGTACCGTTGCGAGCCCTGCGGCCACCGCTTCGAGGCCTACTTGGCCTCCTCCGCGGAACAGGCCTCCTGCCCCCTGTGCGCCGGCACCCAGCTGAACCGCCTGATGAGCACCTTTGCGTCCAGCGCCGTGGCCGGCTACAAGTCCGTCCAGCCGGCCGGCCCAGCGCCTGGCGCCGTCTCCAAGAAGGGCTGCGGCGGCGGCTGCGCCTGCCACTAGCGGTGGGGTCGATCCTGGGGGATCGCCGCGCCTAATTCCGCCAGCGGGGCCTTGACCAGGCCCAGCATGGTGGCGGCAATCGGCGAGTTGGGCGGAAGGCCGCCGGCAAAGGCCGTGACGAACCAGGCCACCACGCCGGCGCCCATGGCGGCCCAGACCGCGCCGGGCAAGAGCCCGAACCAACGGTCAAGCCGCTGCAGGCGGGGGCGATCGCCCAGGCTGGGACCCCAGCGCTTGACGATGCGCGACTCCAACAGCTTGGCGAGGCCGAACACGATCGCGGCGGGCCACAGCCCGTGCAGCCAGGCCGGTCCGCCCAGCCAGGCGGCCAGTGGTTGCGCCAGGCCCAGCCCCATGCCCAGCCCGCCGAGGAAGGCCACCAGGTTCATGCCGCCCAGGAAGAGGCCCTGCTGGAAGCCAACCAACAAGTGGAGGAGCAGGTACAAGAACAGCGCGGCGTCCAGCCAGGAGAGTCCCATGGCGACCATGCTACCGCCGACCGGCCCGGCCGGCGGTGATCAACGCAGGTACGCCAACAGCTTGCGGAAGTTCTCCGGCGGCTCCGCCTCGAATTGCATCGCCTCGCCCGAGACCGGGTGGACGAACGCCAGCCGCCGGGCGTGCAGGGCCTGCCCGGCCAGCTTGACGGGCACTTTCACCTCGCCGCCGTAGGCCGCGTCGCCCACCACGGGGTGGCCCAGGTGCGCGAGGTGCACGCGGATCTGATGGGTGCGGCCCGTCTCTAGCGTGAGCTCGACCAGGTCGTAGCCCCTGAAAGTCTCCAGCACCTGCCAACGTGTGGCGGCTTGCCGGCCCCCTTGCACCACCGCCATCTTCTGGCGCTGGGTCGGGTGGCGTGCGATCGGGGCGTCGATGCGGCCGTCCGGCGACTCCATATGCCCGCGCACCACGGCCCAGTATTGGCGCAGGGCGTCCTTGGCCTGGATCTGGGCCGCCAGGCCGGCATGGGCCCTGTCGTGCTTGGCGACGACCAGCAGCCCTGAGGTGTCCTTGTCCAGGCGGTGGACAATGCCAGGCCGGGCCACGCCGCCGACGCCGCTCAGGTCCTTGCAATGGTGCAGCAAGGCATTTACCAGCGTTCCACCCGCGTTGCCGGGCGCCGGGTGCACGACCATGCCCTGGGGCTTGTCGATCACCAACAGGTCGGCATCTTCGTAGACGATCGTCAGCGGGATCGCCTCCGGCAGGATGGCGGTAGGCTCGATGGGCGGTTCCGTGATGCCGACACGGTCGTTGGCCTTGAGCCGCTGCGAGGCCTTGGTGGGCTTGTCGTTGAGGCTCACTTGCCCCTCGTCGATCCAGGCCTGCACCCGCGCCCGGGAGATGCCCTCCAGCTGCGCCTGGCAGAACTGGTCGAGCCGCTGGCCGGCCTCTTCGGGGGTGACGATGTAGGTTTCTTCTTCGCTCATTCAAAATCCAAAAAGAGAGCGGAAGGCAGGCCTTCCGCTCTCGTGATAGCCGTAAGCCGAAGCTTACTTCTTGGTGGGCTTGGCGGCAGCAGCCTTGGCAGGCGCGGCCTTGGCGGCCGGAGCAGCCTTGGCCGCCGGAGCAGCCTTAGCCGCCGGAGCAGCCTTGGCCGCCGGAGCAGCCTTGGCGGCCGGAGCAGCCTTGGCCGCCGGAGCGGCCTTGGCCGCCGGAGCAGCCTTGGCCGCCGGAGCAGCCTTGGCCGCCGGAGCGGCCTTGGCCACCGGAGCAGCCTTGGCCACCGGAGCGGCCTTGGCCGCCGGAGCAGCCTTGGCCGCAGCCTTGGGAGCTGGCGCTTCTTCCACCTTAGGGGCAGCGGCGCGCTTGACGGGCGCAGCCTTCTTGGCAACCGCCGGCTCGGCAGCCGCCGGCGCCTCGACCGGAGCCACCTTCTTCTTCAGGACGAACAGGCCGGGCACGCCGACTTGCTCGACATGAGCGGGAACGGCCAATGGCGTGGCGGTCTTCTTGGGCTCGGCCTTCGCCTTGGCGACGGGCTTGGCCGCAGGGGCCTCCGCCGCGACAGGCTTGGACACGGGGGCCTTCGCGGGCGCCGTCTTCACGGCAGCAGCCGCCGGCTTCGGCGTGGGCGCCGGAGCAGGAGCCGCAGCCGGCGCGCTGGAGCGCGTGGTGCGAGTCGGCGTTGCGACGGCGGCCGGCGCGGGGGCGCCGATCTCGTCCTTGCGCTCGACGCGGCGCGTACGGGGCGCGGGCGCGCTCACCGTGAAGGCGTTAGGCTCGGCGGAAGCCGCCGGCGCCGGGCGCCCGTCACGCGGGGCACGGTCCTCGAGCACCCGCTCGCGGTCACGGCCGTAGCTGCTGCGGTCGCCGCCGCGGTCCCGGTCGCCGAAGCCACCGCGATCGCCGCCACGGTCGCGGCCGCCGAAGCCGCCACGATCACCGCCACGGTCACGGCCGCCGAAGCCGCCGCGATCACCCGCAGGGGCACGGTCACGATCGCCGCCGAAGCCACGATCGGCCGCGGGGGCACGGTCACGGTCGCCGCCGAAGCCACGATCGGCCGCGGGAGCGCGGTCACGGTCGCCGCCGAAGCCACGGTCGGCCGCGGGAGCGCGGTCACGATCGCCGCCGAAGCCGCCACGGTCGCGGCCGAAGCCCCGATCGCCGGTCGGCGCGGGCCGATCGCCGCCAAAGCCACGATCCGGAGCGGGCGCACGGTCACGGTCGCCGCCGAAGCCGCCACGGCCGCCACGGTCACGCCCGCCGCGGTCACGACCGCCACGGTCGCGGCCGCCGCGATCGCCGCCGCGGTCCGGACCCCGGTCTTCGCTCGGGCCGACGTCGAACAGGGCGCCCAGCGACACCTCTTCAACCAGCGAGCCCTCTTCGAACTCGTCGGCCAGGTCTTCGTCTTCTTCCTCGCGCGGGGCCGGACGAGCGGCACGGGCCGCAGGCGCGGCCTCGGCAGCAGCCGGACGGCCACCACGGGAGCGGCCACCGCGCGCGGGCGCGGGAGCCGGCTCGGGCGCCAGGAAGACCTCGTCCTCCTCGCCCTCTTCGTCGCCCTCGGGCCCGAATTCCTCGGTCCCGTTGGCGCCGACGGCACCGTTCTCACCACGGCCACGGCCGCGGCCACGGCCCCGGCGACGGCGGCGACGGCGGCTGCCGTCATCGCCCTCGGCGCCTTCAGCGCCCTCGGCACCCTCCTCGCCGCCTTCGGCGACGACGAGCTCCGTGCCGAACTCCTGCTCTTCCAGTTCCTCGATGCCCGACTCGTCGTCGTCTTCGAAGCGGGCCGCGGTGCGCGCGGCGCCTTCCTGGGGCAGCAGGTGGCTGACCTTGATCCGGCCGGTGCCGCCGCAAGCTTCGCAAGGCTGCGTCAGCTGCTCGAGGAGGTTCTGGCCCTGACGGCGGCGCGAGACCTCGATCAGGCCGTGCTCCGAGAAGTTGGTGACTTGGGGACGGCTCTTGTCCTGCTTCAGCGCGTCGTGGAAAGCTTGCAGAACCTTGTTGCGGTCGCTCGCGGCGTCCATCGAGATGAAGTCGATCACGATGATGCCGCCGATGTCACGCAAGCGCAGCTGGCGGGCCACTTCGGCGGCCGCTTCCAGGTTGGTCTTCAAGACGGTGTCGGCCAGGGAACGGCTCTGCGTCGAACGCCCGGAGTTGACGTCAATGACGGTCAGGGCTTCGGTGTGCTCGATGACGAGATAGCCGCCACTGGGCAGCCAGACCTTCGGTGAAATAGCGGCCTCCAATTCTTCGCTGATGCGATACTTTTGCATGATGGACGTGGCGCCCTTGTGTTGAATCACGTGGCGCTCGAGCTCGGGCATCCAGCCACGAAGGATCTCACGCGCGCTCTGGTAGCCCAGAGGCGTGTCCACGACGACCTTTGCCACGTTGCCCGTGGTGGCGTCGCGCAGCACGCGGTGGATCAGATCGCTGTCACGGTGCAGCAACGCAGGCGGGTTGACGATTTGGACCTGGTGGATGATGTCCGCCCAGATGTCGATCAGTTCTTCGATGTCCTGCCGGAGGTCTTCCTCCGACCGGCTGATCGCTTCCGTGCGGACGATCAGGCCGTGACCCGGGTCCTTCAGTTTGAGCGTAAGGCGGCGCAGGCGGTCACGCTCGTGCGTGTCCGTGATGCGCCGGGAGATGGACACGCGGTTGTCGTCCGGCACCAGGACCAAAAAGCGCCCCGGGATGGTCAGGCGGCCCGTGAGGCGCGCGCCCTTGCTACCCGTGGGCGCCTTGGCGATCTGTACCAGGATGCGCTCACGCACCCGGATGGAAGGACGCTTTGGCGCACTTTGCTTGCGGGGGGCCTGAGCGGAAGGCAGGTCGGCGACGTGGATGAAGCCGTTGCGATCCTGGCCGATGTTGACGAACGCGGCCTCGATGCCGGGCACGACGGCCTCTACCTGGCCCCAAATGATGTCACCGACCAACTGGTCCCCGCTGCGCAGGAAGAACTCGGCCGCCTGACCATCTTCGAAGACAACTGCCAGGTCGTTGGCTTCACTGATGATGATTTCTTTTTTCAAGACGTGTGGGTTCCTAATCTTGGAAAAATCGGAGGCTGCGACTATGTGGTAGCGCGCCTTCTTCGATATCAAGTCCGCCGCAGCCTGCCGGGCGAATCGCGCCGGGGACGTCATGGACCTGGTAGTACTGATGGTGAGTATACCACACTTGGTGCTTGCTTACCGGAGCCGGATTTTTCGTCGGTTCGGACCTTCCGGCCCGCCCTCCCGCCGCGCGACCATGAGGACTGGTAAGGAGGAGGAAGGAAATGAGACAAGTCGCGCTTGCGTTGGCCATATTATTGGCCATCGCCCCAGGTGCCCTGGCCGAAGGCCCATCCATGAAAAACGAAGGCCCAATCATGAAAAGCGAGGGCCGCTTCTCGCAGGTGGCGGGCATCCGGATCGTGCCGTCGATCCTGGCCCATGACGTGTACTTGAAGCCGTCCGCCTGGATGATGCGCTCCGGCGGCAGCTGGGCCAACGCCGACGCCCGCGTCTACCAGAACCGCGACGGCGCCATCTTGGGCCTGACGCTGACGGCCTGGGGCCTGCCGGAGCAAATCCGCTACAACGAGAACCCCAAGCACTACGTGGCCTGGCTGGTCGACACCCCCGGGCACCGCATGCTCAACATCGGCACGCTCGACGCCAACAACATGGGCCGCGCGATGCTGGGCTTCTCGCCGCTGACGCCGCTCGCGGGCTACGACCGGATCGTGATCACCCAGGAGCCCATCATCGCGTCCACCTGGCCCTCCAGCTGGCAGCAATTGGAGGCGGACCTGCCGCGCGCGGCCGTGCTGCCGCCGCCGATCGACGCGCCGAACCGCGACATGACGGCGCCGGACCAGCGCGCGCCGATGGACGAGCACCGCGGCACTACCGGTTCGCCGTTGTAACGGCCGCCTCCGCCAGGAACTGGCACACCAGCCGGTTGAAGCGGCGCGGGGCCCCGAAGATCAGGCCGTGCGCGCCTTCCTCGATGATGGCCAGTCGCGCCTTGGGGATGGCGATCGCCATCGCCCTGGCCTCATCGAGCGTGATCACCGGGTCACGCCCGCCCCACACCACCAGCGTGGGCGCCGAGATCGTCGCCATTTCCATGGCCAGCGCCTCCGGGCGACTGGCCTGGATCGTCTTGAGCATCCGCAGCGGCCCGGCCTGGGCATAGGCCTCGAACAGCGTGGGCAGGAAGTGCATCGGTTCGCGCACGCCGTCCAACACGAGGCCGCGCAGCCGGTGTGCCAGCGACATGCGGGGCCAGCCCGTCGAGCAGGCCACGATCAGCCTGTCGACCATCGTCGGGTAGCGCGCGGCGAACCACAGGCAGACTTCGCCGCCCAGCGAGTGCCCCAAGAAGCTCGCCTTCTGGAGATCCATCGCCAGGCACCAGCGCATGAGCGAGTCCGCCAGCCGGTCCGGCGCCAATACCTCGTCCGGCGTGTCGCTCTCGCCGAAGCCCGGAAGGTCCACGACGTAGAGCGTGGCGAAGCGGCTCAACGCATCCAGGTTGTGCGTCCAGCAGCGTCCGGAGGTGCCGAGGCCGTGCACCAGCACCAATGGGGGCCCCGAGCCCGAGATCGACGCACGCAGCAGCAACCCGTCCACCGGCACGGTGACGTGCCGGGCAGGGGGCAAGCAGGCCTCGCGGCGGCGCCGGAACCATGCCATACGCACCTCCGGGATCAGCTTAGCACCCGCTCCGGACATCCCCAACGCCTGCCCGCCGGCTATGCTACAATGCCGCGTCGAATCCCTTCCCTGCTGGAGCCTTCCCCATGCTCAACTCCGTCGTCCTGGTCGGGCGCGCAGGCGCCGACCCCGAAATCAAGTACTTCGAGAGCGGTCGCGCCAAGACCACCTTTAACATCGCCGTCGACCGCCCCACCAAGCGCGTCGAAGGCCAGGACAACACGGATTGGTTCCGCATCGAGCTCTGGGGCAAGCCCGCCGAGATCGCGGCGGAATACGTGAAGAAGGGCAAGCTGGTTGGCATCGTCGGCCGCCTGGAGTTCAACCGTTGGACGGATGCCCAGGGCGCCAAGCACGAGATGCCGGTGATCTCCGCCAACGAGCTGCGGCTCCTGGGCTCGAAGAACGAGAACAGCGGCGGCGGCGGCAACTGGGGCGGCAACCGCACCGACGACGGCGGCGGCTTCTAACTTCCCATGGCATTTTTGCCCCAAGCGTCCCACCTTGCTCCGCAGCGGGTGGGCGTTCTGGCGGATGATCTGACCGGGGCCGGCGACACCGCCCTCCAATACTTCCTGGGCACCGGCAACCCCGACGTGTGGATCGTGCCCGAGCTGCACGAGCGGCCCTGGGCGCCGCCGCCGACCACCGCCGCGCTGGCGGTGAACGTGGAGAGCCGGCACTTGCTGCCCGGCCAGGCCGCCGCACGCGTGGACCGCGCCGCGCGCTTCCTGGCGCGCTCGGGCTGCAACCGCTTCTACCAGAAGGTGGATTCCACGCTGCGCGGCAACATGGCCGCCGAGCTGCTGCAGGCGTTGCACACCTTGGACCTGGAGCTGGCCATCGTGGCCCCGGCCTTCCCGCAAGCCGGCCGCATCACGGTGGGAGGCTACCAGCTGGTCGACGGCGTGCCGGTCAACGTCAGCTCCTACGGCCGCGACCCCGTCACGCCGGTCAAGCACTGCCACCTGCCCACGCTGTTGGCGGAGCCGTTGGGCTGGGAAGCGATCGCCCACCTGGAGCTCCGCGAGGTCATGACCGGCCCGGAGGCCGTGGTGAGCGCGATCGTCAAGGCGGTGGCCCAACGCAAGCGGGCGCTGGTGATCGACGCCGCCCGGGCCGAGGATTTGGCGGCGATCGCCCGCGGCATGGCCCTGACGCCCTATCGCCTGCTGCCCGTCGGCTCCGCGGGCCTCGCAAAAGCCATGCAACCTCACCACTTGCTAGATTCGCCGCGCCAGGCCCCCACGCTGCTGGCGCTGCGCCCCCCGGTGCTGCTCGTCGCCGGCAGCCTCAACCCCGTCACGCTGGCCCAGGTCCGTGACGCGGCGCAAGGCGCCCATATCCTCGAACTGGACGTGCGCGGCGTGCTGTTGGGGGAAGAAGGCGCGCTGGAGCGCACGGTCGAACGCGCCCGCCAGCTCTTGCTGGGCCGCCAGGACGTATTGCTGACGACGGCCTCGACCGACGAGGCCAAGCTGGCGCGCGACCGCCAGCTCGCCAAGGACCTCGCCATGGGCGGCGTCCAGCTCGGCGCGACCTTGACGACCGCGTTGGGCCGCGTGGTGGCCAGGTTGGTCGGCGCGGCCGACGTTTCCGGCCTGGTGCTGGCCGGCGGCGACACCGCGCTGGGTGTCTGCCGCGCCCTTGGCGGCGGCGCCATGCGCGTGACGGGCGAGCTCATGCCCGCCATCCCGGTCTGCCGCCTGGAGCTGCCGGGCGGCCCGCTGCGCGTCGTCACGAAGAGCGGCGGGTTCGGCGCGCCTGACACCCTGCGCGAGCTGGCGCGCCGCCTGAAGCGGGGGGACGCGAGCTGACGCGTGCCCGCGGAAATGGTAAGGTGTCCGTTGCACGAATTCGCGCCATCAACATAGAAGGGAAGTCCACGCCACCATGCGGATCTTGATGCTGTCCTGGGAGTACCCGCCCCGCATCGTCGGCGGCATTGCCCGCCATGTGGAAGAGCTCTCCGAGGCGCTCGTCGCCCAGGGCCACGAAATCCACGTGATCACGGCCAACCACCCCAACACGCTGGAGCACGAGACCGTGAACGGCGTGCACATCCACCGCGTGAAGAGCCTCGACTTCGACACGCCGGACTTCCTGACCTGGGTGCTGCAGCTCAACCTCGGCATGATCACCTACGCCCTGGAACAGCACCGCGCCACCCCCTTCGACGTGGTGCACGCCCATGACTGGCTGGTCGCCCACGCCGGCGTATCGCTCAAGAAGGGCCTGGGCGTCCCGTTGCTCGCCACCATCCACGCCACGGAGGTGGGCCGCAACAAGGGCCTGCTGACCAGCGAGATGTCGAAGTACATCAACCAGATGGAGTGGTTCCTGGGCTTCGAAGCCTGGCGCGTGATCGTCTGCAGCCAGTACATGGACCGCGAGATCAAGCATGCCTTCCATGTTCCCGCGGACAAGATCGACGTGATCCCCAACGGCATCAAGCTGTCGAAGTTCGACGCCAACCGCATGAGCCCCGAGGACGCCAAGCAGTTCCGCCGCCACCTGGCGACCGACGACCAGAAGATCGTCTTCTTCGTTGGCCGCATGGTCCACGAGAAGGGCGCCCAGATTTTGCTCGAGGCCGTGCCGGGCGTGCTCGCGGCGGTGCCTGACGCGCGCTTCGTCGTCGTAGGCAAGGGCGGCTTCCTGAGCGACCTCCGGCGCCGCGCCCACGAGCTGGGCGTTTCACCCTACGTGAACTTCACGGGCTTCGTCTCCGACGAAGACCTCTTGCGGATCCTGCAAGTCATCGACGTAGCCGTCGTGCCCAGCCTCTACGAGCCGTTCGGCATCGTGGCGCTGGAGGGCATGGCGACCGGCAAGCCCACCGTCGTGGCAGACGCCGGCGGCCTGCCGGAGGTGGTCGAGCACACCAAGAGCGGCATCACCACTTACTCCGGCAACAAGGATTCGCTCTCCTGGGGCATCCTCGAGGCGCTCAAGAACAAGGAATACGGGCGCGTGTTGGGCACCAACGCGCGCAAGCGCGTCGAAGAGGTCTTCAACTGGAATGTGATCGCGACGGCCACGGGCAAGGTCTACGATCGCATCGTCAAGGAGAACGCTCCCGAAGCGCAAAAGGAAGCCAAGACCAAGGTCGGCAAGAAGTAGATTAAACGGGTTAACGTAGTTTCCATCGACGAGGAAGGAGCTGGTAGCGTGAAGGCAGTCTTGATGGCGGGTGGCTCGGGCACCCGGTTGCGTCCTTTGACTTGCGACATCCCCAAGCCGATGGTGCCGATCCTCAACAAGCCGATCGCCGAGCACATCATCAACTTGCTGAAGTTGCACGGCATCACGGACATCATCATCACGCTCTATTACCTGCCGCACGTGATCCAGAACTACTTCGGCGACGGCCACGAGTTCGGCGTCAACATCACGTACGCCGTCGAAGAGAAGATGCCCCTGGGCACCGCCGGCTGCGTCAAGGCGATCGAGAGCCTGCTGGACGACACGTTCATCGTGGTCTCCGGCGACGCGCTGACGGACATGGACCTGTCCGCCGCGATCAAGAGCCACAAGGAGAAGGGCGCCGTCGCCTCGATCTTGCTCAAGCGCGTGCCCAACCCGCTGGAGTTCGGCGTGGTCATCACGGATGACGACGGCCGCATCCGCCGCTTCCTCGAGAAGCCGTCCATGAGCGAGGTGTTCAGCGACACCATCAACACCGGCACCTACATCCTCGAACCCGAGGTGCTCAAGCTCCTGCCGGCCGACCAGGAGGTCGACTTCTCCAAGGACCTATTCCCACAGTTATTGGAACGCAACGACCCCATGTTCGGCCTGATCGGCGAGGGCTACTGGGAAGACGTGGGCAACCTCCAAAGCTACCGCCAGGCGCACTACGACATCCTGGAGGAGAAGCTCAAGATCGAGATGCCGTTCACGCGGCACGAAGGCAACATCTGGGTGGGTGAGGGCACGATCATCTCGCCGTCGGCCAACCTGACGGGACCGCTCGTGATCGGCCACAACTGCCAGATCGGGCCCGGCGTGACGATGACGCCCGGCACCGTCATCGGCGACAACGTGATCGTATGCGAGGGCAGCAGCCTGAAGCGCCCCGTCATCTGGAACAACGTCTACATCGGCGAGGACACGGCCCTGCGCGGCTGCGTGATCGGCAAGAACACCAGCGTAAAGCGCGGCGCCAACATCCTGGAAGGCGCGATCATCGCCAACGAGTGCGTGGTGGGCGAGCACGCCAACATCCGCCCGAACGTGAAGGTCTGGCCGAACAAGGTGATCGAGTCCGGCGCGACCTTGACCAGCTCGCTGATCTGGGGCGCCAACGCCCAGCGCGGCCTGTTCGGCGCCACCGGCGTCGAAGGCCTTGTGAACATCGAAATCACCCCCGAGTACGCCGTGAAGCTGGGCGCGTCTTACGGGGCGACGCTGCCGCTGGGTAGCTCCGTGACCGTCTCGCGCGACGCCACGCCGGCCAGCCGCATGATCAACCGCGGCCTGATTTCGGGCCTGCTGTCGGTGGGCATCAACGTGCACAACCTGGAATCGACGTCGATCCCCATCGCGCGTTACCAGGTGCCGGAGCTGAACGCCCGCGGCGGCGTGCACATCCGCCTGAGCGCCGACAGCGAGAACGAAGTCATCATGGAGTTCCTGGATGGCAAGGGCCTGTCCATCTCGAAGGCCGAGGAGAAGAAGATCGAGTCGAACTTCTTCAAGGAGGACTTCCGCCGCGTGGGCCTGATGGACATCGGCAACATCAGCTTCCCGGCGCGCGTGATGGAGCACTACTCCAACGGCTTCCTGAAGGCGCTGGACGCCGAGAACATCCGCAAGCTGCGCCCGAAGATCGTGATCGACTACGCCAACAGCTTCTCCAACGTCATGCTGCCCAGCATGCTGGGCCGCCTGGGCGCGGAGACGGTCGTGCTGAACGCCCACATGGCGTCGAGCCCGCCCACGCCGCGCCAGCGCGAGGAGCTGCGCGAGCAGCTCGCCAACATCGTGACGGCGCTGAAGGCCACGTTCGGCATCCAAATCGACGACAACGCGGAGCGCGTTTACCTGGTAGACACCCGCGGCCGCATCATCTCCAACTCCCAGCTGCTGGTGCTGATGGTCAAGCTCATGACGCTGCTCAAGCCCGGCTGCAAGATCGCCGTGCCCGTCAGCGCGCCCTCCATCATCGAGGAAGTCGCCAAGGGCGGCGGCTGCGAGATCATCCGCACCAAGGTCAACTCGCGCGCCCTCATGGAGGCCGCCCGCCAGGACGGCGTGGAGATGGCCGGCAACCTGGACGGCAAGTTCATCTTCCCCCAGCTGCACCCGGGCTTCGACGCCATGATCACCACCGGCAAGATCACGGAGGCGCTGGCCGCCTCCGGGCAGACGCTGGTCGAGCTGGTGGACGCCCTGCCCGAGTTCCACCACCTGCACGAGGCCGTGACCTGCCCCTGGGAACAGAAGGGGACGGTCATGAGGGTCCTCGTGGAGCAAAACAAGCACGGGAAGACGGAGATGATCGACGGCGTGAAGGTCTTCTCCGACGGCGGCTGGGCGCTGGTCCTGCCGGACCCCGTCGACCCGGTCGTGCACCTGTACGCCGATGCCACCAGCGCCATGCAGGCGGACCAACTGATCGAGGACTACGCGGGCATGATCCGCAAGCTCACGGACCGCGAAGAAGTGCTCGTCTAGGCTCAACTCACTTTAGTCAGGTAGACTCAAACGATTTTACTTGACAAAGCCACGACGAAGGGCTACCCTTCATTTAGCACTCACCAGGGGAGAGTGCTAACAGAGGAGCCCCGGTCGTGTTGACGCCCAGGCAAAAACAGATTCTGAAGGCGATCGTCGAAGACTACGTCTTCACCGCGGAGCCCGTCGGCTCGCGGGTATTGTCCAAGAAGTTCGACTTCGGCCTGTCGCCCGCGACGCTTCGCAACGAGATGGCCGACCTCGAGGACGAGGGGTTGCTCCGGCAGCCCCACACCTCGGCGGGCCGCATCCCGTCCGACGCCGGCTACCGGCTGTTCGTCGACGATCTCATGGACCGTTCCGCGGCCCAGCTCCCGACCGAGGAGCTGCGGGTGCTGGAGCGCTTCCAGTTCGACTCCCGCGACCTCAACGACATCCTGGCGCAGACCGCGAAGGTCACGGCCGTGCTCGGTCAATGTACCGCCATCGTTCGGGCCCCGCGCCTGCACCAGAGCCGCATCCAATTCCTG
Source organism: Cyanobacteria bacterium RYN_339 (assembly GCA_028287685.1). Taxonomy (GTDB): domain Bacteria; phylum Cyanobacteriota; class Sericytochromatia; order S15B-MN24; family JAQBPE01; genus JAQBPE01. The sequence continues at coordinate 22,315 of JAQBPE010000474.1, forward strand.
CAGTTGCTGCCGCTGAACAACCGCGACGTCATGTTGGTGGTCCTGACAGACCACGGCAGCACCATCAGCCAGCTGGTGACGCTGCCCGGCGAGCTGGCGACCGACGACCTGGCCGTGCTGACGAACTTCCTGAACGCGCACCTGCGCGGCCAGGCCCTCGACGCGCTGACCCACGGCAAGCTGGGCGCCATGATCGACGAAATGGCGCAGTTCGAGAGCGTGATCCGGACGCTTTGGCAGCGCCTGCACACCGCCAAGGAACCCTCCGATCGCGTCTTCGTCAGCAGCGCCAGCTTCCTGGCGCAGCAGCCGGAGTTCGGCGAGAGCGGCAAGATGCGCGGCCTGCTTTGCTTGTTGGAGCGCGAGCAGACCCTCGCCAACGTGTTGGCGTTGCTCAACCCCCACCATGACGAGATGGCCCATGTGGCCATCGGCCGCGAGAACCCCTTGCCGGACCTGCACGAATGCAGCATGGTGACGGCGACCTACAGCATCGGCAACCAGGCTTTCGGGGAGCTCGGGCTGATCGGCCCCACCCGGTTGGAGTACCCGCGCGCCATGCTGGCCGTCGAGACCATGGCACGGCACCTCGGCCAAACCCTGACCCGCATCTTCGGCTATCGCGCCGGCATATGATAGAATCTGGCTTTCCGTCAATATGGAGGACCCGCGTCGGTGACCATGGAGCAATCTTCAGACCAACAGGCAGCCACGGCCGCCGAAGCCCCCGCTCCGGAGCCTACGGCCCCGCAGCAGGCGGCCCAAGACGGCGCGTCCTCGACTTTTGACGAAGCGGGTGCGCTACGCCAGCGTCTCGCCGACCGCGACCAGGCCTACCTCGACCTGGAAGGCCAGCTCAAGCGCATGGCCGCGGATTTCGAGAACTTCCGCCGGCGCCAGGCCGTGGAGCGCGAGAACCTCATCAAGTTCGCCGGCGAACGGATCCTCGAGCGCTTCCTGGACGTGCTCGACAACTTCGAGCGGGCCCTGACGGCCGGCGAGAAGGCCACGGAGCCTCAACAAGTCCTGACCGGCGTCAGCCTGATCTACCGCCAACTGGGAGACTTCCTTACCAAGGAAGGCGTCGAGCCGATGGATGCCAAGGGCTCGCCCTTCGATCCCAACCAGCACGAAGCCGTGGTGCAACTGGACGTGGACGACGTCCCGGACCAGACCGTGCTGGAAGAGTTCCGGAAGGGCTACCTCTTGAACGGCCGCGTGATCCGTCATGCCATGGTCAAGGTCGCCAACAACCCTTCCATCCCCGCGATCCCGCCCCTTCCGATGGAGTCGCCCGCAAGCGCCCCCGAAACGACCACCGACGAGCCGGCCGCGTCCGATTCGGTGCAACCATAACTAAAGGAGAGAGCTCATGAGCAAGGTTATCGGCATCGATCTCGGCACCACGAACTCGTGTGTCTGCGTGTTGGAGGGCGGCAAGCCCGTCGTCATCCCCAACGCCGAGGGCAACCGGACCACGCCTTCGGTCGTCGGCTTCACCAAGTCCGGCGAGCGTCTGGTCGGTCAGGTCGCCAAGCGCCAGGCCATCACGAACCCCGAGAACACGATCTTCTCGATCAAGCGCTTCATCGGCCGCGCCTGGGAAGACACCCAGCAAGAGCGCGGGCGTGTGCCTTACAAGGTCGTCAAGAACAACCAAGGCGCGCCGGCCGTCCAGATCGGCACGGAGACGTTCTCCCCGCAGCAGATTTCGGCCATCATCCTCCAGAAGCTGAAGGCCGACGCCGAGGCCTACCTGGGCGAGAAGGTCACCAAGGCCGTCATCACCTGCCCCGCGTACTTCAACGACGCGCAGCGCCAGGCCACCAAGGATGCCGGCACGATCGCCGGGCTGGAAGTCCTGCGCATCATCAACGAGCCCACCGCGTCCGCGCTGGCCTACGGTGCCGACAAGGGCCATGACCACACCGTCCTGGTCTTCGACCTGGGTGGCGGTACGTTCGACGTCTCGATCCTCGAGCTGGGCGACGGCGTCTTCGAAGTGAAGGCCACCAGCGGCAACAACCACCTGGGTGGCGACGACTTCGACAACCGCGTCATGGACTGGCTGATCGCCGAGTTCAAGAAGTCGGAGGGCATCGACCTGGGCCAGGACAAGATGGCCATGCAGCGCCTGAAGGAGGCCTCCGAGAAGGCCAAGATCGAGCTGTCGTCGACCGTGTCGACCGAGGTCAACCTGCCCTTCATCACGGCCGACGCCTCCGGCCCCAAGCACCTCAACATCACCTTGACCCGCGCCCGCTTCGAAGAGATGACGGCCGACATGGTGGAAGCCACGATGGGCCCGGTCCGCCAGGCCATCTCCGACGCCAACATGGACCCCAAGGGCATCGACAAGGTCCTGCTGGTCGGCGGCTCCACCCGCATCCCGGCGGTGCAGGACGCGATCAAGAAGTACCTCAACAAGGAAGCGGACAAGTCCGTTAACCCGGACGAAGCCGTCGCCCTCGGTGCCGCCATCCAGGCCGGCGTGCTGGGCGGCGAGGTCAAGGACGTGCTGCTGCTGGACGTCACGCCCCTGTCCCTGGGCATCGAGACCCTGGGCGGCGTGTTCACCAAGCTGATCGAGCGCAACACCACCATCCCCACCTCGAAGACCCAGACGTTCTCCACCGCGGCGGACGGCCAGAGCAGCGTGGAAATCCACGTGTTGCAAGGTGAGCGCGAGATGGCGGGCGACAACAAGACGCTGGGCAAGTTCCAGCTGACGGGCATCCCGCCGGCGCCGCGCGGCATCCCCCAGATCGACGTCACCTTCGACATCGACGCGAACGGCATCGTGCACGTCAGCGCGCGCGATAAGGCCACCAGCAACGAAACGAAGATCTCGATCACCAACACGGGCGGCCTGAACAAGCAGGAAATCGAGAACATGAAGCGGGACGCGGAGAAGTTCGCGGAGGAAGACCGCAAGCGCCGCGACCTGGTGGAAATCCGCAACAACGCGGACTCCGCCGTCTACACCGCGGAGAAGACCTTGCGGGATGCCGGCGACAAGGCCGATGCCCCGACCAAGGAGAAGATCACCAGCAACATCGGCGCCCTGAAGGTGGCCATCGAGACCAACGATCCCGAGCAAATCAAGGAGAAGACCGACGGCCTCAACGCCAGCATCTACGCGCTGAGCGCGGCGATGTACCAGAATGCCGGCTCCAGTGGCGGCTCCACGAGCTCGTCCAGTGACAACAGCGGCACTTCCGGCGGCGACCAGGGTGGTGGCGGCGACGACAACGTCGTTGACGCGGACTACGAAGAGGTCAAGTAAGCCCCTTGGTTCGGAGCCCGCTGGATCCCAGCGGGCTCCGTTTTGATCCTAGATGATGAGCAACGCAACGATGAAAGCTGACTATTACGAGCTGCTGGGCGTCCAGAAGGGCGCCAGCGAGGACGACCTCAAGAAGGCCTACCGCAAGCTCGCCCGGAAGTACCACCCGGACGTGAACAAGGAAGCCGAGGCCGAGGAGCGCTTCAAGGAGATCTCCGAGGCCTACGAGGTCTTGAGCGATAGCCAGAAACGCGCTGCCTACGACCAGTACGGCCATGCCGGACTGGGCTCGATGGGCGGCGGCTTCGACGGCGGCTTCGAAGGCTTCGGCGGCGGCTTCGGCGGCCTGGGCGACATCTTCGAGGCCTTCTTCGGCGGGCAGATGGGCGGCGGCGGCCGTCCGCGCCGGCGCGGGCCGGAGCGCGGGGCGGATCTCCGGCTGGACCTGGAAATCGGGTTCCGCGAGGCCATCTTCGGCACGGAGAAGACCGTCGACATCCACCATCTGGAGCAGTGCGGCTCGTGCTTCGGCACGGGCGCCAAGGAAGGCTCGAACATCAGCCGCTGCGCCCATTGCAAGGGCCAGGGCCAGGTACAGACCATGACGCGCACGGCGTTCGGCCAGTTCGCCCAGGTCACCACCTGCCCGCGCTGCCGCGGCGAAGGCCAGACCATCGACCAGCCCTGCCCCAGTTGCAAGGGCGACGGCAAGAAGCAGACGGCCAAGCAGCTCAAGGTCAAGATCCCGCCCGGCGTCGACACCGGCGCGCGCCTGCGCGTGACGGGGGAAGGCGATGCGGGGACGCGCGGCGGCAACTCCGGCGACCTCTTCATCGTGCTGCACGCCAGCAGCGACAAGCAATTCCAGCGCCGCGACACGGAGCTCTTCCAGTCGTTGGCCATCTCCTACACCCAGGCCGTGCTGGGCGCGGAAGTGGACGTGCCCACGATGGACGAGCCCCACAAGCTCAAGATCCCGGCCGGCACGCAAAACGGCACGGTCTTCAGCCTCAAGGGCCAGGGCGTGCCCTTCTTGCAAGACAACCGCCGGCGCGGCGACATGCACGTGGAGGTTTTCGTGGCGGTGCCGACGAATATCTCCGAAGAGGAAGCCGATTTGCTTCGCAAGCTCGAAGAGCTGCGGACGGGCGAGAAGCAGCACGGTCACGGCCTGCTGGACGGCCTGAAGAAGGTCTTTGGAGGCAAGGATTAGCATGACCCCCTGGGATTGGTACGAGACCGTCAAAGCCGACGTCGACGTGATCCTCAAGAAGGATCCCGCCGCGACCAACCTCTTGGAAGTCCTGACGTGTTACCCGGGGCTGCACGCCCTGGAGGTGCACCGCGTGGCCCATGAGCTGCACGAGGCCGGCGCGCCGGTGCTCGCGCGCATGCTCAGCAACGTCAACCGCTTCATGACGGGCATAGAAATCCACCCTGGCGCGAAGATCGGCAAGGGCGTCTTCATCGACCACGGCATGGGCGTGGTGATCGGCGAGACCGCCGAAGTGGGCGACGACGTCTTGCTCTACCAGGGCGTCACCCTGGGCGGCACCAGCCTGGACCGCGTGAAGCGCCACCCCACCATCGAGTCGGGCACCGTGATCGGCTCCGGCGCCAAGGTCCTCGGCTCCTTCACCGTGGGCGAGGGCTCCTACATCGGCTCGGGCTCCGTCGTGACCAAGGCCGTGCCCGCGCACGCCACCGTGGTCGGCATCCCCGGCCGCATCGCCGCCATCGACGGCCAGAAGGTCATGAGCCAGGACTTGCAGCACGGCAACCTGCCCGACCCCATCATGAACGTGCTCGCCACGATGCAAGACCGGCTCGGCCAGCTCGAAGCGGAGGTTGACCGCCTGCGCCAGGAGAACCGCGAGCTCCGACAGAAGTGATACACTAGGTAGTCGGAGGATCGTCTAGTGTTGCGCCTTACTAACAATTTGACCCGCCAAAAAGAGGAGTTCCAGCCGCTGGAACCAGGCAAGGTCAAGATGTACGTCTGCGGCCCTACCGTCTACGGCCTGCTGCACATCGGCAACGGCCGCACCTTCATGTTCTGGGACGTGGCGCGGCGCTACCTCGAGCACCGCGGCTACGAGGTCATGTACGTGCAGAACTTCACGGACATCGACGACAAGATCATCAACCGTGCCGCCGAGGAAGGCATCTCCGCCGCCGACGTGGCCGAGAAATACACCCTGGCGTACTTCGAGGACATGGACGGCCTGGGGCTGCGCCGCGCCACCCACTACCCGCGCGCCACGGACCACGTGGAGCATATGGTCGCGCACATCCAAGGGTTGGTGGACAAGGGCCTGGCCTACCCGGTCGACGGCGACGTCTACTATCGCGTTGCCCGCTTCGAGGGCTACGGCAAGCTGTCCGGCCGCAAGACCGAGGACAACGAGGCCGGCGCGCGCGTAGACGTGGATAAGCGCAAGGAAGACGCATCCGACTTCGCCCTCTGGAAGGCCGCCAAGCCGGGCGAGCCCGCCTGGGAGAGCCCCTGGGGCAAGGGCCGGCCGGGCTGGCACATCGAGTGCTCCGCCATGGTGCGCGACCTCATGGGCGACACGATCGACATCCATGCCGGCGGGGTGGACCTCAAGTTCCCCCACCACGAGAACGAAATCGCCCAGTCCGAGGGGCTCACGGAGCAGCCGTTCGTGCGCTTCTGGATGCACACGGCCTTCCTGAACTTCGAGCTGGTCAAGATGTCCAAGAGCGTGGGCAACATCAAGACCGTGCGCGACATGCTGCAAGCGTTCGGGGCCCAGGCGCTGCGCATCTTCTTCTTGCAGACGCACTACAGCCAGGAGCTGACCTTCTCCGAGGAGGCCATCAAGGCCGCCGAGGCCGGCTGGTTGAAGTTGCGGAAAACGCTGGCGCGCATCGAACAAGGCCCCGAGGCGCTCGGCACCGGCGATGACGAGGTGCGGGCCCTGCAAGCCGGCCTGGTCGAAGCGTTCAACACGGCCATGGACGATGATTTCAACACCCCCGCCGCCATCGCGCAGTTCTTCGAGACGGGCGATGCCCTCCGGCGCCTGCGGGCGAAGGGCGCGTCCGCCGTGCTGGTGGCCGACGTGGTGGCGCGCATGCGCGAGCTGGCGGATGTGGTGGGGCTTGACCTTTCCGCGCCCGACGTGGCCGATGTCGAGCTCGGAGACGAGCTCACGACGGGCCTGCTGGACACGTTGGTCTCGATCCGTGCGGAGGCCAAGGCCACCAAGAACTGGGCGCTGGCCGACAAGGTCCGCAACGACCTCAAAGCGCTGGGCGTTCAGCTGGTGGACCAGAAGGACGGCAGCACCAGCTGGGAAATCATCCCCAGGGTGCTTGCGTAAGCCATGGGGGACTGGGCCCAGACGCCCGTCCGCGCCTTGGCGTATGTGGGCGACGCCGTATACGAGCTGCATGTCCGGGAGCGCACGCTGCGCGAAGGCGGCAACGTGAACGCCTTGCACAAGGCCACGGTGGCGCATGTCAGCGCCGTCGGGCAGGCGGCGATCGCCAAGCGGCTGGTGCCGCACCTGACGGAAACCGAGCTGGCCGTGTTCAAGCGGGCCCGCAACAACAAGGGCGGCGGCCCGCGCAAGGTCCCGCCGGACGTTTACCAGCTGGGCACCGCCTTCGAGGCGTTGGTCGGCTACCTGTACCTCAAGCCCGATCGGGAGCGGCTGGACGGCCTGCTCGCCATCGTCGATACGTTCCATAAGGAGGATTCCCATGCCCCGTGACCGCGCTCCGCGCAGCGGCAAGCCCGCTTCGCCCCGCCCCCCCCGCCGTGAAGGGGGCCCCTCCGCCGGCGCGCCAGGCGGCAAGTTCGCCGCGCGCGGCGCGAAGCCCACGGGCGG
>JAQBPE010000018.1 GCA_028287685.1 Cyanobacteria bacterium RYN_339
TGCACCCACACGCCCGGCGCCGTCGCCCCGCAGACCCTGGCCGCCGCCGCCCCCGCCGCGCTGGCCGCCAGCGCGACCGGCATCACGGCCGCGATGTTCAATGACTTCGCCAAGCTGCTCGACGCCAACGGCGACGGCCAGATCACCAAGAACGAGGGCTTCGTCGAGCTGATGGGCACCGAGCCCAACAACCGCACCCTAATCTGCAACTTCTACGACGAGAAGTACCAGAACGGCGATCAGGTGAAGCCCGTGCCCACCGCCACCTTCATCGAGAAGGTCGGCCAGGGGTACTCCTTCAACCTGCGCGCGATCAAGGGTGACAAGCGCGACAACGGCTACGACACCATCGCGATGAACGCGAAGGAGGTCTCGCGCCTGGCGAACGGCGTGGCCGACATCATGGACAAGAGCCCGCTCAAGAAGAACGCCTTGATCGGCGGCGGCATCCCCGTGCGCCACGTCGTGACGCCGCACTACCTCTTCCGCAAGGCCACGGACAAGGTCGAGCGCTGGTCGATCGGCGCGGTGGGCTCCAACCTCGCCAAGCGGCTCGCCGACAAGACCCAGAACTTCACGGTCGTCCCGAACGGCAAGCACGCCGACGGCGCGTTCGTGCTCGAGGTCCACGACTTCCCCGCCATCTGAAGCGCGCTTCCGACGCGAAGGCTAACGTGGATGGCGTTGGATAGCGCGTGAAGTGCGCCTGCACGGCGGTGGATGTTCGTCCAATCAACAGACTCGCGCACTAGCGGCCACCGGCCCCGCGAGGGGCCGGAACATGGGAGCATGGGGCATGATCGACAACGCCCATTTCAATGCGCTCGTGGAGCGCTACCATGCCGCCCGCTTCGAGCGCCGTCCCACCTACGCCACCAGCCTGGGCTTGCACGCGCATGACCACCGGCTGGAGGACTTCTCGCTCTCGGCGGTGCCGGGCGAGGTGGCCGAACTCGAAGACTTCCGCGACGCCCTCGCGGCGATCGCCCCCCCCACCCTCGACACCGCCCTGGCCGCCGACCGCACCTGGCTGCTCGCCGTGATCGACGGGGAGCTGCAGGGGCTGACGGAGCTGCGGCCGCTCGAGCGCGATCCGGACTACTACAGCAGCCAGATCACGGCGAGCGCCTTTTCCCTGATCAACCGCGCCTTCGCCCCGCCCGAGGTGCGCGCCGCCGCCTTGTTGTCGCGCCTGGCGTTGATGCCGGCGGCGCTCGAGCACGCCCGCGCCAACCTGGCTAACCCCGCGCGCGTGCTCACGGAGATCGCGCTCGACCAGCTCGCGGGCAACCGCAGCTTCTTCCGCCAGGACGTGCCGGCGGCCTTCGCGGGCTGCGCGCTGCAGGCCGAGGTGGCGGCGGCCTGCAGCAGGGTCGACGAGAGCCTGGCCGAATACGGCCGCTTCCTGGCCGACGAGCTGCTGCCGCGCTCCACGGGCGAGTTCGCGATCGGCGAGGCCGCCTACCGGCGCAAGTTGTACGCCGACGAGCTGCTGGACGTGCCGCTGGAGCGCCTGCGCGCGCTGGGCGAGGCGGATCTGCGGCGCAACCAGGCGGCCTTGCAGGCGGCCGCGGCGGAGATCGACCCGCTGGCGCCGCTGGCGGAGGTATTGGGGCGGCTGGCCGCCACGCATGTGGCGCCGGAGGCGCTCTTGGACACCACCTGGCAGCTGCTCGACGGCGTGAAGGCCTTCGTGCAGGAGCGCGGCCTGCTCGCGATTCCGGATGGGCCGCCGCTGCACGTGGTGGAGACCCCGCCCTTCATGCGCGCCACCACCAGCGCCGCCATGGACACGCCCGGGCCCTTCGAGACGGCCGGCACGGACGCCTACTTCTATGTAACCCTGCCCAACCCGGCCTGGTCCGCGGCGGAGCGCGAGAGCTACATGGGCCAGTGGACCCGCCCTTTGATCGCCAACCTGGCGGTGCACGAGGCCTACCCGGGCCACTACGTGCAGTTCCTGCGCATGGCCGACTTCCCTACCGCCAGCCGCCGCGTGCTGTGGTCGCCTTCCAACGTGGAGGGTTGGGCGCACTACTGCGAGCAAATGATGTGGGAGGAAGGCTTCGGCGCCGACGACCCCTGGCACCGCGTGGCGCAATTACAGGATGCGCTCTTGCGCAACGCCCGCCTGGTGGTGGGGCTGGCGCTGCACACCGGCGGCATGACGCTGGAAGCGGCGCGCAGCTTCTTCGAGCAGGAGGCCTACCTGAGCCCACCCACCGCCAAGGCCGAGGCCTGGCGCGGCGCGAGCGATCCCACCTATGGCTACTACACGCTGGGCAAGCTGATGCTGTTGCAGCTGCGCGACGATCTGCGCGCGCGCCAGGGGGACGCCTTCAAGCTGGCGGACTTCCACGACGCCTTCGTGCGCCTGGGCCCGCTCCCGCTGCCGTTGGTGCGCGAGGCACTCGTGGGCGAGCGGGGCGAGCCGTTGCTGGCGTTGGCCTAGCCCGGGACGTAGGTCGTGAGGCCGAAGTTGCGCGCCAGCTCCGCCACTTGCTGCACCATGGCGCGGTCGTGGTCGTTCTGGCAGGACGCGGCCGCCTTCTTCAAGTTCGCGTCCAGGTCGCCCGGCTCGTCGGCCATGCTGTCTGCCAGCACCTGGGCCAGCAGCTCGCGCGTCTCCGGCGTGCAGGTGGCGATGCCCGCGATGGCGTCGGCGTCGGCGTGCACGAGGATGCCGCCGTGGGCGGCCTTGGCGATCGCCTTGAAGTCGGCCACGGTGGTGGCGCGGTAGAGCGCGTTCTGGATGTCGTCGCGGTACTCGCCCATGCGGCTGCGGTCCTCGGCCTGGTCCAGGTACTGGCGGACCTCGGGCGTCACAAACATGTCCTTGACGGTCTGGTTCACCAGGGCGACCGCCGTGTCCACTTCCTGCTGCTGCTTCAGCTGGTCCATCGCCGCCTTGCTGGCTTCCAACGTGCCCTTCAGGTTGATGCCCTGGAAGGCCTTCTGCACTTCCGTCTCCGGCAGCTTGAGGTGCTGACCGGGGTGGATCGTGTACTTGGGGCCTTTCAGGCCGTTCAGTTCCGCGACTTCCTTCCAGCGGCGCTCGTCGCCCAGCTGTTCGCGGGCGATCTTGCAGACGCTGTCGTTCGGCTTCACCTCGTAGTCGGTCGTCGGCGCCGCGTCCAGGCCGTCGAGGGCCGCATTCACGTCGGCGTTGGAAGTCGGCAGCACCGCACCCGGCAGCGCGGTCGCGTTGACCTGGTCCGGCTTGCCGTAGGGCTTCAGCGCGGCGGGCAGCTGGGCCTCCACGGCGGGCAGGCTGATGTTCAGGAAGGTGCGGGGCGCGGCGGCGGTGGACGTGGTGATCATTGTTCTCTCTCCCTCTCGACTCGGTGGCTATGCATCTCTCTTCGGCGGGCCGAAGGGACAGGCGGGGGACAAGCCGGAAACTTTTTTTTGTCCCCCGTTCGTCCCCTCCCGCGGGCCACACCTCCTGCAGCAAGGAGGTCCCGCATGCAAGTCCAGGCCGTCACCCAGCGCCCCCGGCTCCCGAACGCCCCCCCGGCGCCCGCTGCCGGCGCGCCCTTGAGCGCCGAAGAGGCGAAGCTGATCGGGATGCGCCTCTTGCCCGCCAACTACGCGCAAATCAAGGCCAACCCGGCGCTCGCGACCGCCGGCCAGGTGGGGCCCTTCTCGCCCGGCGCCAGCGACCCGGCCAAAATGCTGGAAGGCGCGCGGGCGATCGCTGCCAATCCCGAGCTCGTGCGCCTCTGCCGCGATCTGCGCAAAGGCGACGTGGTGGTGCTGTCGATCAACGACCCCAATGACCCGGTGGTCAAGGCCACCGGCGGCCCGTACGACCACACCCTGATCTGCACCTCCGAAGGCCCGCCGCCGGCCTTCATCGAGGCGATCGGCATCACGGGCATCCAGGGCGATCCGTCCGTCGACCGCGTGCGCCGCTCCACGCTGGCCGACTACGGCTGGGCCAAGGCCACCTTCCGCCGCATGTCGCCGGCCGCCAACCTGCCGCCCGCCGAGCGCGAGCGGGCGATCGCCGCAGCGATCCGCTACTGCGAGCAGCAGCTGGGCAAGCCCTACGACTACTCCTTCGGCTGGGCCAAGCCGGGATCGGCCTACTACTGCAGCTCCTTGGCCTACGAGGCCTACCAGGTGGGCGCCGGGCTGCCCTGGAAGCTCTCCAAGAGCGCGGAGCGCGACAGCGTGATCCGGGCGCTGGACACCATGATGGACGCGCTCGAGCCGGACGACCGCGCGCGCCTGATGTCCGACGCCTCGCACCTGCTCACGCAGTGGCCGCGCCCCACCACCGAAGAGCTCGTCACCTTCGTGGTCGAGCGGGTGCTGCCCGCCTGTGGCGCCACGCGTGACATCGCCACCACGCCCGAGGCGCGCAAGCAGCTGGCGGTCGTGCTGGCGCGCCTGACCAGCGGCGAGGGGTTGCCCATGTATGAAGGGGCCATGCGGGCCGCCCGGCAGGCCGATCAGGCCAGTGGGCTCTTCGGCCTGGTCGGGTTGGCCTTCAGCTGGAGCTGCCACGCCGTGGCCGGTGGGGCGTTGGTGGCGGACCTGTTCGCGGACTTCCTGGGCGCCGGCGCCGATCCGCTCGAGGCCACCGGCGCGCTGGCCAAGCTGGCCTGGGCCTTCCTACCCTTCGCGGAGGCCGTCAGCGCCTTCGTCTACGGCAAGGACGCGGGCATGACCAAGGCCGCGGGGGGCGTGCTCGACACGACCGGCTGGCTGAAAGACAACGTGCCCTGGGTCTTCGGCTGGTTGCCTTCGCGCGGCACCACGGAGATCTCCCAGCGTTTCGTGAGCCCCACGGACCTGGCCTGGGCGGACGCGCCGTACCAGGACTACAACGTGACCCCGGGCGCCAAGTAAGGTACGATCCGCGCCATGAGCAGCAGCACCGACACCTTCTGGGACGCCCTCGCCGGCTTCTTCTGGACCTGCCTGGCCTGCATCGGCCTGGGCGGTGCGCCTGCGGCGGATGTGCCGGCGCCCTCGCCCGACGCGCCGGCCTCCGCCGCGCCATAAAAAAGGCCGGCTGCAGCGCAGCCGGCAGGTGTTGGGAATCTAGAGCGGCACGCCCGGGGCGAGCTGCTTGACCATCGCCTTGGCCTCGTCCAGCGAAGGCATCGGCATCTTGCTCTCCGTGGCCAGCTGGCCCAGCGCTTCCGAGGCCTGCTTCACGGCGTCGACCTGGGGCGCGGCCAGGCTGCCGATGGCCATCGCGTTGTCGGCGATCGGCTTGAGGCCCATCGCGCCGAACGGGTTCGCCATCATCAGGCTCGAGGCCTTCTGGCCCAGCTCCGCGGCGCGGCCGCCCGTGGAGGCCGCGATGATGCCCGCGGCGTTGATCTTCAACAGGGCGGTCTTCAGCGCCGCCGCGTCCTTGCCGCTCAGCGGGTGCGACTTGAAGCCGGCCTTGTCGACGGCAGCGGCGAGGTCGGCCAGCTGCGGGCCGAAGGACTTGACCGCGTTGGCGTCGTTGGCGTTGGCCTTCTTGTACTCGGCCAGCACCTTCGCGACCTTGGCGCGCGTCTCCGCGTCGCCGGCGACGGCCTCGAGCGCGTCCAGGCTCTCCAGCACCAGGCCGGTCACGGCGTGGGCGTCCTTCACCAACCCCTGGCTGGCGGCGATGGCGTCGGAGGTCTCGTCCGCACGCGCGGGGCCGGCAAGGGCGGTGACGAAGAGGGCGGCGGCCAGCATGGGGGCGGCGTGACGGAACATGGGTAACCTCCGGAATGAAAGGGGTTTCCAAACGTAGACGCGTCACTATACCCGAGGGGGCAGCTGAAGGAAACCGACCGCGCGCGGGAAAGTAGAGGAATATGAAGTGCAGTGGCTGGATTCGCCCGATCGCGCTGGCGGCCGTCCTGGCTAGCTGCCAGGCCAAGGTCGTGCCGACCACCGTGAAGGGCAGCCCCAAGCCGCTTATAGCCCAGGGCTCGCCCGCGCCCTCGGCTACGCCTGCCAAGTCCGCAGCGCCCACGCCGCAAGGCACGCCCGGCGGCGCGCTGCTCAAGCCGTCGTACGACGTGCGCACGCTGGCGGGCACCGTCCAGCTGGAGGCGGCCTACGTGGTGGGCCAGAACGCCGGGCAGCTGCTCTCGAACAACGGCGGGAGCGTGCTGGAGCTTTCGGGCGCCGGCGGGTTGATCGCCAACAACGGTGGCAACATCATTTCCAACAACGCGGGCACGCTGATCTCCGACCATGGCGGCGGCTTGATTTCGGACCATGGCGGTGGCCTGATTTCGGATCACGGCGGCGGCCTGATCGCGCCGAACGGTGCCGGTCTGATCGCCCCCAACGGCGCGGCCTACCGCCTGGCCGCGGCCGCCGCCCCGCAGTCCGGCACGATCCTGCCCGCGGCCGGCATGGCCTTCCGCGCGGTGGACCTGGCCACCGGCTTGCCGCTGCCCCTGGGCGTGGACGCCGCGGGCCGGCCGGCCTACGAGATCGTCACCAACGCGACGGGCGCCTTCGAGATCTACCTGCCCGCCAAGGCCGCGGGCACCGTGCGCTTCGTGGCCGCCCCGGTCACGGCCAAAGACGAGCGGCTGCTGACCGACGACATGGAGTCCGCCGCCACCGCCGCCGTGACCCTCGACGAGGACAGCGCCCAGGTCGTGAGCTACGTGCGCTACACCGCCACGCAGGGCGTGCTCGCCAACGTCGGCCGCGTGCCCGCCGACGTGCTGACGGACCCGATCATCCCCCTGCTCTCGCCGGGCGAGAAGGACGCCGTGATCACCGGCTGGCAGGCCCTGATCACGGGCATGATCGCGGCCAAGCTCGACCGCCGCCCGAAGGCCGAGCAGCTGGTCATTTCCGAGCGCATCGCGGACCTCGCGATCGCCCGCGTGGCGCTCGACAAGCTCCTGATCAAGGGCAACCTGCTCGACAACGTGGGGCTCGGCTCGTTCCTGCCTGCCACGGACGAGCCGGCGATCGCCGCGATCGCCGACGTCATGAAGCGCATCCGCGGCAAGATCACGACGGTCTTCCGCCGCGAAGCCGACCCGGTAGGCTACTTCGCGGCCCAGGACTACATGGTGGCGGCCAACGCCAAGGCCCCCACGCCCTACCGCATCCTCAAGCCGGCGGACTTCAACGACTTCATCATCCGCGGCTACGTGGCCAACCCGGACCTGGACACGGCCGCGCGCTACAGCGCCCTGATCTCGTTGTTGGGCGGCTCGGACGTGCACCTCAAGGCGCCGGACGCCGTGCGGCTGCTCTCCGGCGAGAAGGCGATCTTCGACGCGATCGACGCGGCGCTGTACCTGAACGGCGCGAAGGGGCTGGCGGACGCCCTGAGTTACCTCAAGCGCTTGCCGCCAGCCCCTTAGCGGGGAAGGTTTTTTTAGCGCTCGCCGAGCAGCTTGCCCAGCGAGGTGTGGGTGCCGCGGAAGTCCCAGCGGCTCTTGGTGTTGGTCTCGAGGCCGGTCAGGACGGTCTTCTGCGCCGTCACGGTGGCTTCGCGGTCCTCGCCCTCGCCGTCGACGTCCCAGTGGGTGGCGGTCTCGGTGTCGGCGCTGGTGACCTTGGACTTCTGGCCGACCAGGTTGGCCCGCGAGAGGTCGGGCTCGCTGCCGGGGATGGCCACGCGGGTGCCCTTGGGGACGAAGGCGCCGGAGGCGACCAGTTCGTTGACGTTCAGGCCGTCGTCCTTGGCGGAGGTGGCTTCCCAGTGGGTGCGGGTGCGCGTCTCGATCTTGGTCAGGCGGGTGGTCTGCTCGACGGCGACCAGCTCGCGGCCCTGCGCCACGGGCAACGGGGCGTCGGGGCAGGGCGCGGAGCGCTTGAAGTTGTCGACGGGCAACGCCTTGAACTTGGTGGCCGTCTCCGTCTCCGCGGCGGTCACGCTGGTACGCTGGCGCGTCGGCACCAGGGACTGCACCAGGGTGCGGCGGAAGGGCGAGGGAACGGGCACGTCGAAGTCGGGCATTGGGGCACCTCTGAAAGGAGCGGGACCAGGGAGTTATCGAGCTGTCAACTCGCAGGTCGGTTGTGCTGGCGCTAAGTCCCCGCTAACCAACGGTTAAGCGATTGCCCCGGCCAGTGTTGATATCGTGTTAAATGTACGTCAAACGTATGTCAAATCGCGGATCTTCGGGTACATTGCAAGTAAGGGTCACCCAACACAAGGTTGTGACCAGGTTAACGGCCAACGGCACGAGAGGTACATGGCAATGGACGAGCCCATCAAGCCCACCACGATTCGCACCCTGGGCAGCTTCTCCGGCCGCTTTGGCGCGCCCCCCGCCGGCGGCGCGGCCCCGACCAAGATCGACACCAGCGACAAGGTCAAGCTGAAGAGCTCGGGCGACCTGACGGCCGAAATCGCCGCGTTGGCGGCAGCGGTGCAGGCGGCCGGCGCGAAGCCGATCGCGTCCGACCCCAACCAGCCGCTCTACCGCGTGCGCTCGGGTGACTCGCTCTCCATGATCGCGGCCGCCAACCTGGGCGACGCCTCGCGTTGGCCGGAGATCGCGGCGCTCAACGTCGACCAGTACCCCTCGCTCAAGCACAACCCGGCCCTGATCCGCGAAGGCTGGACGCTGCAGATGCCCAGTTTTGGTGATGCCGGTGACGACCAGCCGGAGCGCGTGCCGCACGGCAAGCCGGCCAAGGCGCCCGCCGCGCCCAAGCGCCGCGATCCCGCGCCCGCCTACGATCCCCCGCCGCCCGCGCCCAAGCAGGTGGAAGACTGCCCGCCCAAGGGCAAGCCGGCCAAGCCCGTGGCCAACGACAACGTGGCCGCCGCGGCCACCGACTACATCAAGGGCGCCAACGTGGGCCGTCAGAGCTCCAAGGTCACGGCCATGGACACGGAGACCGACACCGCCTGGGACGTGAGCGGCGACGGCGCCGAGCGCGAAGCCACCGTGACGGCCCAGAAGACCAAGGTGACGGCCGCCGACACGCGCACCAACACCCACTGGGAGAAGCCCGAGGCCCCCGCGGCCAAGGCCCCCGGCATCAAGGCCAAGGTGCCCGTCAGCCTGGACGGCGTGGTGCTGAAGCCCGGCGCCAACGACCAAATTGCGAGCCAGAAGACCAAGGTCACCGGCGCGGACACCGTGACGGATTCGCACTGGAACGTCGACGGCGACCAGCAGGAGCTGACGGCGCAGAAGACCAAGGTCGTCGGCGCGGACACGCACACGGACACGATCTGGAAGCGCGCCCCCCAGGGCGGCGAGGCCATCCAGCAGCCCATCCAGGAGGGCATCCGCGTGCCCGTGAGCCTGAAGGGCCTCAAGCTCGAGCCCGGCCAGAACGCCGAGATCGAGAGCCAGGAGACGATCGTCGACGAGATCGACATGGCCACCGACACGCACTGGAACGTGAACGGCGACCAGGCCGAAATCGCCAAGCAGAAGTCCAACGTGACCGGCGCCGAGACGATCACGCGCACGCGCTGGAAGGTGACGGGCCTGCCCGTGCCGCCGGCGCCCACGCCCGTGGCCCCGCCCGCGCCGCCCAAGCCCCACCTCTGCAACGAGGCGGAAGCCGTGGCCTGGCTGCAGACGCACCTCGACGCCCGGGGCCGGATTTCGCGCGAAGCCATCGCCGGCATGCCGGATGGCCCCGGCAAGGACGCGCTGCTCGAGCACTTCGACGCGCTGCTGTTCGGCTACATCGATCCGGGCCAGCAGGGCTGGGTGCAGCTGCACCAGGGCGACGTTGACGCGCTGGCGAAGGCGCTGGCGGACGGCGGCTCGATCAAGGGCTTCGCCGGCCAGCTGACGCGCAAGATCACCACGGAGCGTGGCGTCGGCGACCTCAACCGCGACGGCCAGGTCAACGAGGCGGACCTCGCGGCCTACGCCGCCCGCCTGCGCGGCGGCCAGCCGTACGAACCGGTCAAGCCGGCGCCCGCGCCGGTGAAGCCCGCCCCCGCGCCGGCCAACGCCCAGGAGCGCATGCAGCACGACCTGCAGGTCTACCTGGACGACAAGAACAACAAGGGCGCCGACCCGGTGCTGTCGTTGCTGAACGAGCACGCCAAGTACATCGAGGTGGCTTCCCCCGCGCAGAAGGCCGAGCTGGTCTGGCGCCTGGTGGACGGCAACCCCGGCGACGACCGCCGCAACGCCGCGCTCCAGATCCTGGAGGTGGCCGGCACCCGCAAGGAGCTGGCGCCCACGCTCGATTCGCTGGGCCAGCGCAAGAAGGGCATGGACACGCTGCTCAACCGCCTGGGCGACAACGACCAGGGCAAGGAGCTGGCGCACGTCTTGCTCGCGCACGACCTCTACAAGAACCCCGTGGTCTGGCAGCACATGGACGACGACGCCACGGTCTCGCTGTGCGAGGCGCTGGGCTTCAAGCACCCGATGGTGGGCACGGCCGACGAGCTGCTCGCGCTCTCCGACGAGGCGCGCAACCACATGATCAAGGAGCTCACGGGCGGCAACGTCACCTGGACGGAGCTGTACATGGCCCAGTGGATCAACCAGCACAACCAGATCCCCTACCACATCCCGGACTACCTGACGGAAGACCGGAACGGGGGCCGTCGCTGAAGCGCGCTCCCGCCGCATTGGCAAGCGTGCACGGTGTCGGATAGCGCGTGAAGTGCGCCTGCACGGCAACGGCTGTTGGTCCGACCAACGGACCCGCGCACTAAGCGGCTACTGGGGAATCGTTGCTTGGGACGGGTCGCGACGCAGGAAGCCAGCGGAGCGGCCCGCCGCTTGCGTGTGGGTGTGGATGACCTCGTCCAGGTTGCTGTTCGAATCGACGACCACCAGCGAGCCGTCCGGGTTGACCGACTTCACGATGCCGGTGTGGCCCCACTCGCCGCCGGTGGAGACGAAGATGTCGCCGGGCTGGGGCGTGGAGACCACGCTGTAGCCGGGGTGCATGCCGGGATCCAGCATCTGCTTGGCGGCCTCCACCGGGAAGTGGTGGCCCGTCTGGTTCTCCACGAAGACCACGCACTGGCCGCCGTGCTGGCCTTCGAGCCCGCTGTCGGGAACCACGCCCGCGGCGCCGGCGGCGGCTGAAGCCGGCGGGGGCGCTTGCGTCGCGGCGTGGGTTTGGCCTTCGGGGCTGTCGGCGATCGCCTTTGCCGTGGCGGCATAGAGATCGCCCATCGCGGTGCCGGCGAGCCGCTGGTCCTGCATCTGCTGCTTCCAGCTGGCCACCTCCTCGGGCCCGGCCGCACGGCCCACGCCCTGCTGGTAGGCCTGCTGCACGAAGTCGTCGGCGTGGTTGATCTGGTACTCCGGCGAGCGCTCGACGAAGGGCCGCATGGCCTCTTTGATCTCGGCCGGGCTCTTGCCCTGCTGCCGCAGCGCGTCGATCTTGGGGCCCCAGGCGGCGAGGCCGGTGGGGTCCACGTCGCGGCCCAACAGCTCCTGGTAGAGCCCGTCGAGCATGGATTTGTCCCCGAGCGTGTTCAGCTCCTGGTTCAATTGGTCGAACTCGGCCTCGTTGAAGGCGCCGTCGCCGCCGTCGAGCTTCACGATGGCCGAGGCCACGTCGGCCTGGTCCCAGCCGTGGTCGCGCCCGTAGTCGCGCACGGTCTGCGCGCTGACGGTGGCGGGCTGGTCGCTCGGCGCCGGGGCGATCGCGGGCGCGTGCTGCTGTTGGTAGGCGACGAGGTCCTTGAAGCCCACGCCCAGGTTGTCCGGCATCTTCACGCTCCTTCTTGTGGCCCTCACCATATACCCGTCGCATCCGTCACGAACAAGCAAGCCCGACCCGTGTTACCGTAACCCCGTATGAGCCAGCGCCTCATGTCCAAGCTTGCGATCGTCCAGGAACGCCGTCGGTTGACGGCGGAGTACCTGGCGTGGGCGCGCGGCAACAACCTGGCCGCGGTCAAGCGCGCCAAGCTGGACCTGGCCCGCCACGAGCGCGAGGCCGCCAAGCTTGTTCGCAAGCTGGAGTACCTGCGCACCACCACGCCCTGGCAACGCCTGCGCGGCGTCATCTACGACACCGTGCCGGTGGTCGTCTTCGTGCTCGCCGCCTCGCTCTTCACCTGGCTGGGGCGCTGGGACGCGGGCTTGGTGGGCCTCATGAACGGCCTCGGCGCGGCGCTGGCCTACCTCTACTTCGCCAAAGACACGGGAAGGCTGCGCTTGTAGGGGCTTGCGTGGTATACTATGTCATGCGAGCGACCGCCCTTCCGCCACGGAATGGGATTACGAGGGCCATATGGAGCGCGAAGATTTCAACCGACTGGGCCAACTGCTGATCCGCAGCGGGCACATCAACAACGAGCAGCTCGCGATGGCGCTCGAGCAGCAGAAGACGACCAACCAGAAGCTCGGCGAGCTGATGGTCGTGCTGGGCTACGTGTCGCAGGACGCCGTGAACCAGGCGCTGGAGACCCAGTCGCGCATCAGCTTCACGATGGCCGACGCGGGCCCGCGGCCTCACTCCTAGCCAGCTCTCCCCGGCGCGGCCCAGCGGCCGCGCTTTTTGCTTTCGGAGCGTCTTGTGACAGGCTTCCTCGCCGTGGCCGGCTTCTGGGGCTTCATGATCATCGCCTTGGTGCGCTTCACCGCCCGCCGCGGGGCCGCCTTGCCGCCGCCCGCGGAGATCGAGCAGCTGCGCTCGCGCGTGCAGCAGCTCGAGCACCAGCTGAGCACCTTGCACACCCAGGTGCTGGAGCTGCACGAGGGCCACGACTTCACGCTGAAGCTGCTCAAAGAGCCGCCCAAGAGCGCGGACTGAGGCCACGAAAAAGCCCCCCATCCGGGAGGCCTGGGGGACTTAAGCGGCGCTGGTGCGGCGCAGATCCTCTTCGATCATTTGGCGCACGTCGTCGGGCAGGCCATGCACGTGCTCGATCATGTTCAGCGCCTTGACGCGCTCCTCGAAGGGCTCCGTCTGGGTGTCGCGGCAGAGCCGGTTGACGGTGTCCACCAGCACGTAGGTGGTGGTGCCGATGTTGTCGGCGAGCTGGTCGTAGGCCACCGGGTCGGCGCCCTGCAGGCGCGTCAGCTTCTCCGCGAACTCGCGCGCCAGCTGGCGGCTGCTCGTGGCGGTGACGGGGCCCGGGGCGTTCAGCGCCAGGGCGTCGCCGGCGGCGACCAGCGCCTCTTCCTTGGCCACGCTCGCTTCCTTGGCGTTCCGCTTGTTCGCGGCGCCGCTGTTGGACTTCGAGTTACCAAGGCCGTTGATGCCCAGGGTCATGGGGATCCTCCTGCAAGGAATGCTGTGGGAGTTATCGTCGCTCCCGCCCGAATAGTTGCGTTGTATTTTGCCGAACAGATTATTAAAACTAGGCGAACAAAAGTACAGCTTCGCCGCTCCATGGCCATTCTGCCCGCTTTCGGGGTATGGAACACGTGCTCGTCCCGTTTCGTCAACCAGACGACGCCCGCCAGAGGAGACCCGTATGACCCGCTCCCGGATCGCTTTCGCCGTCGCCCTGGCCACCGTGGCCAGCGCCGGCTGCGCCAACATCAAGACCGCCAACGTGGTGGCGGGCGTGATCACGGCCGCCCAGGGCCTCTCGATCTCCGACGCCCAGGAACAGCAGATCGGCGCCGAGACCAAGCTCAAGGTGCTGGCGGAGATGCCGGAGTACCCGAACCCGACGGTGCAGGCCTACGTGACCCAGGTTGGCCAGAAGATGGCGGTCCAGGCGCAGGCCGATCGCAAGGGCCAGGTCTACGAGTTCCACATCGTGCAAAACCCCGAGATCAACGCCTTCGCGACGCCCGGCGGCTTCGTCTTCGTGACCACGGGCGCGCTGAAGCTGATGACCAACGAGGCGCAGCTGGCGGGCGTGCTGGGCCACGAGGTGGGCCACGTCGCCAACCGCCACTCCGTGCGGGGCATGCAGGAGACCCTGCTCGCCCAGGGCGTCTCGATCGCCGTGCTCGGCCAGGACGCCTCGCAGCTGGTGCAGCAAGGCGCCAACGTCGCCTTCAACTTGTTGTTGAAGGGCTTCGACCGCGGCAAGGAGGAGGAGGCCGACCGCTTCGGCGCCAAGTACTCCTTCAACGCCGGCTACGACTGCCGCGAGCTGGGCAACTTCCTGGCCGCCCTGGCCGCCGCCACCGGCGAGACGCCGGCCTGGCTGGTGCCCGTGGCCGACCACCCGCGCTCCGACGACCGCATCAAGGAACTGACGGCCTACATCGCGCAGCAGAAGTACGCCACCGACGGCAAGTTGCTCAACGCCGACGCCTTCCAGGGTTCCGTGACCGCCAACCTCACCGCCGGCTCGACCACCCTGCCCGTGGTCTCCCCGACGCCCGCCGCGCGGTAGGGCGGCCATCACCTCGAAGGCCAGGCCGCCCGTGCTAGAATGACGCGCCTTCCCCGCCGCGGGGGAGCACGCGCGCTTGGGTGGTGGTGCCATGGCGATTCAGAAGATCGAATACAAGGGCGTCACGTGGATCGACATCCCACAGCCCACCGTGATGGACATCGAGTACCTGCGCCAGAACTTCCCGTTCCACCCGCTGGACATCGAGGATCTGCTGGGCAACCTCCAGCGCCCCAAGCTGGACGAGTACGACGACTACCTGTTCCTGGTCGTGCACATGCCCGTGTTCGACAAGGCGCGCCGCGTCACGGCCGCCTCTGAGGTCAACCTGTTCGTGGGCCCGGACTACCTGGTGTCGCTGCACAAGGGCGAGCTGTGGCCAATTGCCAAGCTGTTCGATTCCGTGAAGTCCAGCGAGCGGTTGCAGGCCGAGAACCTCGGCAACGGGCCGGGTTACTTGCTCTATAAGCTGATCGACAAGCTGGTCGACAACTGCTTCCCGCTGGTCTACAAGATCGAGCGCAACGTGCAGGAGATCGAGACCAAGATCTTCGAGTCCAAGGTGCGCGAGACCGTCTTCGAATTGAGCGTGATCCGGCGCGACATCATCGCCTTCCGCCGCATCATCAAGCCCCAGATCCCGGTGATCAGCCGGCTGGAGTACCTCAAGAGCCGCATCATCAACGAGGAGTTGGAGATCTACTTCTCCGACATCTCGGACCACCTGGGCAAGATCTGGGACTCGCTGGATGACCTCAAGACCATCACGGAGAGCCTGAACGACACGCACACCTCGCTGACGAGCTACCAGACCAGCGAGGTCATGAAGGTGCTCACGACGATCAGCGTGATCATGCTGCCGCTGACCCTGATCTCGGGCATCTTCGGGATGAACGTGCGAGTCCCGGGCGAGGGAACCGTGCACGCGTTCTGGCTGATCCTGGGCCTGATGGTCTTCGTGGTCGTCGGGATGGTCGTGTTCTTCCGTCGCCGCGGCTGGCTGTAGCGCCGCTGTAACGCGGCCGGAC
>JAQBPE010000051.1 GCA_028287685.1 Cyanobacteria bacterium RYN_339
GCCCTGGTGGGGGGCGCCGCGCCCGTGCCTGCCGCGCCGCCGCCCGTCGAGCCGCCGATCGCGGTGGCCGCGCAGTCCAACGTGATGCGCTACTACCACAACCCCACCCACTTCATGCCGGAGCGCAGCCTGATGGCCGCCATGCAGGTGGTGGACGAGATGGACGCACAGATCCGCGCCGGCAGCGCCCCCGTGTACTCCTCGCTGTCACGGGTGGTTCAGGAGGTGATCGATCGCTTGGGCAACAACGTGGCGGCGCTGAACGCCGGCGTCGAGGTGCGCGTGGTTAACCAACCGCACGACCGGAGCCACCCTGTGAACGTGTTCATCTTGTCCGTGGTGATCGGACTGGCCATGAGCTACACGCCGGAACAATTGCTGCAGCTGGGCATCGCCGCCCTGTGCCACGACATCGGCAAGACCGCCATCCCACGAGACATCCTGGACAAGGTCGGCACGCTCGCGGCCCAGGAAGTCGACCTGTTGCGGGCCCACACCTTGATGGGCAAGCGCATCATGGAGAAGTTCCCTTGGGCCGATCCCGTGATGGCCCGGATCATTTACGAGCACCACGAGCGCAACGACGGCAGCGGCTACCCCCAGAAGCTGCAGGACCGCCAGATCCACGAGATGTCCAAGATCGTGGCCGTGGCCGAGGTCTACGACGCGCTGATGAGCGACACCAGCTACCGCTCGCGCTACAAGCCGGAGATCGCCTACAACAGCATCAAGGTGGGTGACCGCTCGGGCCTGGACCCCAAGGTCATCCGGGCTTTCCAGCGATACGTCGTGCCCTACCCCCTGAACTCCTGGGTGGTGATGGAGACCGGCGAGGTCGCCCAGGTGGTGCAGCAAAACAAGCAAAATGCCTTCAAGCCGATCGTGCGTCTGAACGGAACCCCGGTCGATTTGGGCGACCAGAGCCGCTACAGCATCGCCGACAGCCATTTCAAGGCGTTCTAGTTCGCCCGTTCGTTGGCCTTGACAGCTTTTCTGGGCGTCCCGTAGAATGGGATAACTATTCGGTGCAAGTAGAAGCAACACCTTCTCACCCGGCCACGAGTTCGTGAGCCGCGGTAGCCGCCAAAAAGCGTTACGCTGGGTGCATTCGCCCCTATTACGTTGATGGTCGAGCAGGTGTGGATCGGGAAGATCCCCCTGCTCGTTTTGCATTTAGGAGGAAACAGCTATTAACAAGGACACGACCATCATCAACGAGCGGATTCGCGCCCGCGAGCTCCGCACGATCGATGATAACGGTGATCAGCTTGGCATCATCCCGGCGCGTGAAGCGTTGCGCATCGCGCAGGAGAAGGGCCTGGACTTGGTACTTGTGGCCGCGGATGCAAACCCGCCCGTCGCGAAGATCATGGACTACGGCCGGCACAAGTTCGAAACCGAGAAGAAGAACCGTGAAGCCCGGAAGAAGCAGCACGTCGTCAGCCTCAAGGAATTGACCTTGAGCTACAAGATCGGCGAGCACGACTACCAGGTGCGCCTGCGCAGCCTCCAGAAGTTTCTGAAGGAGGGCGACAAGGTCAAGGTCACGATCCGCTTCCGTGGTCGCGAGGTCCAGCACCTCGGTCTTGCTAACGAACTTTTGATGCGGTTCTTCAGAGACGTCGAAGAAATTGGCGTCCTGGAGCGCGAGCCTAAACTGGAAGGCCGCACCGCGTTTATCATCGTGGCCCCTAAAAAGGAGAATAAGTAATCCCATGCCCAAGATGAAGACCCACCGCGCTTCGGCGAAGCGGTTCAGCGTGAGCGGCTCCGGCAAGCTCATGCGCCGCAAGGCCGGCAAGAAGCACTTGCTGGTCGGCAAGGCCTCCAACCGGAAGCACCGCCTGGAAGGCTCCAAGGAAGTTGACGTGACGGACCAGCGCCGCGTCAGCCACGCCCTGCCCTACCCCAAGTACCTGCGCTAAGAGCCCGGTCCGCTTCCTTCCGATTAAGAGGTAATGAATCATGCGCGTTAAGCGTGGTGTAGCCAACAAGAACAAGCACAAGAAGGTCTTCAAGCTCACGAAGGGCTTCCGTGGCTCGCTGAGCAAGGTGTTCCGCGCCTCGAACCAGGCCATGATGCGGGCGCTGCGGTATGCCTACAAGCACCGCCGCACCAAGAAGCGCGACTTCCGCGCTCTGTGGATCCAGCGCATCAACGCGGCCGCGCGCGTCGAGGGCATCTCGTACAGCCAGCTGATCAACGGCCTCAAGAAAGCCCAGATCGAAGTCAACCGCAAGGTGCTGGCCGACCTGGCCGTGACGGACAACAACACCTTCAAGGCGCTGGTCGCCTCCGCGAAGAAGAGCCTCAGCGTCAGCGCCTAAAAGCGTGCTGGTCCTCTCTAGCGTCCAGAACCCCAAGGTCAAGCAGGCCCGCTCCCTCGCCACCCGTAAAGGGCGGCAGGCAGCGGGCCTCTTTCTCGTGGAGGGGACCAAGCTGATGGCGGAGGCCCTGGCGTGGGGCCGCATCCCCACCATGACCTTCGCCACGGCCGCCTGGTGGGCCGACCACCCGGGCATCCCGGGCGAGACCTACGAGGTGCCGGACGCCATCCTGGCGGCGCTGGCCACCACCGAGACGCCCGACCCCGTCGTGGGTGTCTTCCCGCTGCAACCCGAGCCGGCGCTGCCCGGCGGGCTGGTTGTGGTCGCCCATAAGCTGCAAGACCCCGGCAACCTGGGCACGATCATCCGGTCGGCGGACGCCGCCGGCGCCGCCGCCGTGGTCATCACGCCCGACACCGTCGACCCTTACAGCCCCAAGGCCGTCAGGGCCAGCATGGGGAGCCTGTTCCACTTGCCCGTCGTACGGATGCCCCTGGCAGGGTTCCGCGCGGCCTGGCGCGGGCCCCTGTATGCCATGACCTTGGATGGGGCGGGCTCCTTGTACGCGTTCGATTTCCGGGGGGACGTGGCGTTCTTGATAGGCAACGAGGGGGCCGGGCTCGGCGCGGAGGACGCGGCGATCGCCGATCACCGAGTGATGATCCCGATGACGGGGCATGCCGAGAGCTTGAACGCCGCGATGGCGGCCACCATCTGCCTCTTTGAAGCCGCGCGCCAGCGCATCGTGTAGAATAGACGCCGTGCAGGTCAACTTCTTACACTATCCCAACCTCACGTTGGACCGCGAGCCTACGCCGGCCGTGATCGCCATCGGCATGTTTGACGGCGTGCACGAAGGCCACCGCCGCGTGATCGACGCCGCGCGCCGAATGGGCGCCGACCTGGACCTGCCGGTAGAGGCCTTCACCTTTGTCGAGCACCCGCGCACGGTGTTGCGCCCGGATTCCCCGGTGCCGTTGCTGACGCCCTGGCCGGAGAAGCTAACGCGCCTGCGGGCCCTGGGCTTGGATGCCTGCATCGCCGCGCACTTCACGCCGGACCTCGCGGCGCTGGCCCCTGAAGAGTTCGTGGACCGCCTCCTGGTCCACCAGTTGGGCGTGGCCGGCGTCGTGACGGGCTTCAACTTCCACTTCGGCCGCGGCCAGGCCGGCAACACCACGATCCTGCGCGAGCTGGGCCAGGCCCACGGCTTCCCGGTGGAGGTGGTCCAGGCGATCGAGCAGGACGGCGGCGTCGTGAGCTCGTCGCGCCTGCGCGAGCTGATCGCCACGGGACGGATCGAAGAGGCCAACCAGCTGTTGGGCTACGCCTACTCGCTCACGGGCACCGTCGTGCATGGCGACAAGCGCGGTCGCACGATCGGCTTCCCGACCGCGAACATGGACGTGCCGCGCGAGAAGCTGCTGCCAGCCTACGGCGTGTACGCCTGCTGGGTCCAACTCGGCGACCAGCGGCTCGCCGGCGTGGTCAATATCGGCCAGCGCCCGACCTTCGACCCGCCCAAGTTGATGGTCGAGGCCCACGTCTTCGACTGGAACGGAGACATCTACGGCCAGGAGATCACGGTCTCGCTCGTGCAGCGCATTCGCGCCGAGCAAGCCTTCTCCGGCATCGACGCGCTGATCGCGCAAATCACGGCAGACTGCCTGGTGGCGCGTAAGGCGCTGGCGCAGGCGGCGAGCGCAACGTGACCCAACGCTTGGTAGCGCATTAGCCCATGGCCGAGCCCTTCCAGCTTCGGATGGCGCGCCCCGCCGACGCCGCGGCGATCGCCGAGATCTACGCCCCCATCTGCCGGGACACGGTGATCTCGTTCGAGGCCGAACCGCCCGACGCCACGGAGATCGCCCGCCGGATGGAGGCGGTGCTGGCACGCCTGCCCTGGCTCGTCTGCACCCGTGGCGGGGCCGTGCTCGGCTACGCTTACGCCCGGCCCTACAACGAGCGCGCCGCCTACCAGTGGACGCTGGAGGCCAGCATCTACCTCGCCGAGGCTGCCCGGGGCCAGGGCCTGGCAGGCGGACTGTATACGGCGCTGTTCGATCTGGTGCGCACACAAGGCTACTGCTCCGTGATCGCCGGCATCACCTTGCCGAACGAGGCCAGCGTGCGCTTGCACGAGCGCTTCGGCTTCGAGCCGGTGGGGCGGATCCCAGCTGCCGGCTACAAGCACGGCGGTTGGCATGACGTCGGGTACTGGCGCCGCGCCTTGCGCCCGGCAGGGCCGCCGCCACCGCTGGTGCCGCTTGCGGGGTTGGTGGACGGGCCGGATTGGCACGCGGCGATCGCCGCCGGGCAAGCCGCCATGGCGAGCCCACGAAAGGCCTGACAGGCCGCCAAGCTAGGGTATAATGGGCCATCGCCCCCTGGAGGTAGCACGTGCAGGTCCCCGCCCTTCCGTCCAAGCTCGAGCACCGGCAGCTGCTGGGCGCCGGGGGCATGGGCCAGGTGCACCTGGCCTTCGACCGCGAGCGCGGCCATGACGTCGCCGTGAAGTTGCTCACGGCCTGCGACGGGGTCGATCGCGAAGAGGCCCGCTTCCTGTTCAAGCAGGAGTTCTGGGTGATGGCATCCTTGCGCCATCCCAACCTGGTCGCCGCCTACGACTACGGCGAGCTGGCCGATGGCACGCCCTACTTCACGATGGAGGTGGTGGGCGGCCAGGACCTGGCGCCGACCCAGGACGAAGCCGGCGTGCGGGCCTGGTTGCCCGGCGTCGCCGCCGCGCTCGGCTACCTGCATAGCCAGGGCTACGTACACGGCGACCTCAAGCCCGAGAACATCCGCTTGGGTGAGGTGTCCAAGCTCATGGACCTGGGTCTGCTCTCGCGCAGCGGCCGCGCCGTGGAAGCCATCCGTGGCAGCCTGGCCTATATGGCCCCGGAGATGATCCGCCAGGGCGCCCTGGATGGCCGCACGGACCTCTACAGCCTGGGCGCGGTGCTTTACCACGTGCTTGCAGGCAAGCCGCCTTTCCCGGGCGACCAGCCGCTGGCGGTGCTGCGCGCCCACCTGGACCAACGCCCGGCGCCCTTGCGGGAGCTGCGGCCGGACGTCTCGCCCGCGCTCGAAACCGCCGTGATGCGCCTGCTGGCGAAGGAACCTGGCGCGCGCTACGCCGGCGTGGCGGCCTTGCTGGAGGCCCTGGGCATGCAGGGCGTGGAGGCTGGCCCCGCGGGGTTGTTGGGCAGCGCGGTGATTGGCCGCGATGAGCCGCAAGAGGCCTTGCGCCGGCTCGTTACGGACGATCGCGCGGACGCCCGCTGGCTGGCCGGCGAAGCCGGCGCCGGCAAGAGCCGCCTGCTGCAAGAGGCCCGTGCCGAAGCCCAGCTGGCCGGCCTGCCCGCCCCGTTGGTACGCGGCTTGGGCGCGGACGCCCCGCCTTACCAGGCGCTGCGGCCGTTGCTGGAAGCCTTGGTAGACCCCGCCCATGCCGACGCCGCCCTGGCCCAGCGGTTGGCGCCCGTGCTGGTCAGCGTCCTGCCCGATCTGGGCGTTGCCCCCGCCCCGGCGCTGGAAGGCGCGCAGGAGCGCCTGCGCCTGCAGTTGGCCGTCGCCGAGCTGGCGCTCGCCACATATCCCGCCGCGCTCTGGCTGGTGGACGACGCGGATCTGCTGGACGCCGCCTCGCGTGACATGATCGCCTTCCTGCGCCGCCAGGGTGTCGACCGCGGCTGGCGCTGGGTCCAGGCCGCCTCCAGCCTGACCGACGAACCCGGGGCGATCGTGCTGGCGCCGCTGGAAGACCGCGACGCCCTCGATCTTGCCAGGGCGCTGTTGGGCCAGGATCAGCTGCCCGCGGCCGTAGCCGACCGTCTGATCCCGTTGTCCGGCGGCCAGCCGGGCGCAATTGAAGCCGTATTGGGCCACTGGGTGCGCACCGGCGCCCTCAAGCCCGGACCGGCTGGCTGGGCCGCGGGCCCCGACGACGCCTTCGACCTGCCGGGCGGCCTGCGCGTGGCGCTGGACGCCAGCTTCCAGGCGCTGGATGAAGAGACCCGGCGCGTGGCGCGCACCGCCGCGATCCTGGGCTCGCAAGCGGACTTGCCCTGGCTGGCCGCGTTGGCCGGCGGCGGTGAGGCGGTCTTCTTCCAGGCCTTGCAAGCGCTCGAGGCCGCGGACGTGCTGGCCTTCGAAGGGCTGGGCGGCGAGCGCCGCTTCCGCTTCACCCGCCCGGCGCAGGCGGCCGTGCTGGCCGCAACCTGGGACGAGCCGCAACGGCGCGAGCTACACGGCCGCGCCGCGCGGCTGCTGGCGCGCCGCCTGGGCGATGCCCCCGACGTGGCCAACTTGCCGCTGGCGGGCGTGTTGGAGGTGGCCCGCCACGAGCTCGCAGGCGATCGCCCCGTCGAAGGCCTGGCCTGGATCCTGGCCGCCATCCGCCGCGCCCTCGCCATGTTCGAGCTGGACGCCGCCGGCGCCCTGTTGGGCCGCACGCTGGCCCTGCCGGACCTGCCGGAGGCCGAGCGCCTGGCCCTCGAGGTGATGGAGGCCAACAAGCTGCGCTTCCAAGGCCGCACCGACGACGCCCTGGCCTTCTACCAGGACCACGGCCTGCTGGCGCGCCTGGAGGCTAGCAATGGGCCCGCCTATCTCAACGAGCTGATCAGCTTCGCGGTGTTGAAGTACCTCAAGAGCCAGTACGACGATGCCGGCACGCTCTTCGACAAGGCGATCGCCCTCGCCGACGCGGCCGACGAGGCGGGCCCGGCCGTACGGGCCCGCATGTTCCGTGGCCGCATGGCCTACTTCCGTGGCGACCTGCCCACGGCGCGCGAGCGCCTGGCGGAGGGCCTGGTGCGCGCCCGCGAGGCCAAGCTCACCACCCAGCTGGCCGCCACGCTGGGCTTCTACGGGTACATCCTGGCCTCCGCCGACCCCGCCCGCGAGGCGGAGGGCCTGGCGCTGCTGGACGAGGCGATCGCCCTCAACCGCGAGCTGCGGGACCCCACGGAGACGAACGAGGCGCTCGATCTCCAGGGCAACCTGTACCTGAGCAAGGGGCGCTTCCAGGAAGCGCGCGAGAACTTCCGTGCCGTCCTGACCACCACCGACCGGCTGGGCATGGACCTCGACGCCGTGACGGCGCGCCTGAACCTGGGCGCGGTCATGCTCGAGCTGGGCGAGCTCGAACCCGCGCGGATCCACGCCCAACAGGCCAACGCCCAGGCCACCCGCCAGGGCCGGAAGTTCCCGCAAGGCTACACCCTGGCGCTGGAAGGCGCCGCGCTGGTGCAAATGGGGCAGCCCATGGGGGGCCAAGACCGCATCCAGCGCGGCCTGGCGCTCGCGCGAGAAATCGGCAACCGCTACCTGGAGCTGAACGTGCTGGCGCTGTGGGTGCCCGCCTTGTTGCAGCTCGGCCGCTTCGAGGAGGCCGGTGAGGCCCTGGCCCAGGCGCGCCAGGTGGCCCGCCAGACCCAGAACCTTGAAATGGCGGGGAAATTCGACCGGTTCGGCACCCAGCTGGCCGCCCTGGAAGCCATGGCCGCCGGTGAGCCGGCCCCGGCCGTGCGCGCCGAGGTCGGCGATCGGCTGGAACGCCAGGAGGCCGCGGCCCGTGCCGGCGGGCAGGCGGTAGAGTTGGCGACGGCCTTGCTGCTGGCCGCGCAGTGGAAGCTGCACCTTGGGCATCCCGAAGCGGCCGGGCCGCTGGCAAGTGAAGGCTTCGAGCTCGCCGCGGGCCATGGCCTGCGTGGCCTGGAGGCCGAGCTGACGCGCACGCTTGCCCGCGTTGCCCTCGCGGGTGGGGACGAGGCCACGGCGCGCGAGCGCTTCGAGGCCAGCCACGCGCTGGCGGAGGAACTGGGCAACCGGCCGCTGGCCCTGCTCGACGAACATGATCTGGGGGGCCTGGACCACGACGTCCGCCGCCAGCGCGACGCCGCCCGCGCCCTGCGCGCCCTCAACGACCTGCCGCCCGGCCTGGCCGAGGCCTACGACCGCCCCAGCGAGCGCGCCCAGGCCCTGGCGGCCGCCGCACCCGCGGCCGCTGAAGGCACCTCCGCGCGGGTCCAGGACCTGTTGGAGTGGTTAGAGGCCATCGACGAGCGCGAGGCCATGGAGGACGTATTGCAGCTGGCCGTGCGTGCCCTGGTGCAGCTCGCGGACGCGGAGCGCGGCTTCCTGTTGCTCTTCGACGGCATCGAGGTTACGCACGAGGTGTTCTACGGCATGGGCGCCGCGGAATCGGACGCCTACAGCACCAGCCTGGCGTACGAGGTGCTGTATGCCGGCGAGCCGGTGATCTTGGAAGATGTCATGTCGGACGCCCGCCTGGCCGGCCAACAGAGCATCCAGGCCCTGGCGTTGCGCTCCGTGGTCGGGGTGCCGCTGGTCGTCGAGGGCGAGACCCTGGGCACGATGTTGGCGGACAGCCGGCGGGTGAATCCGCACTTCGCGGCGGGCCTGCACGAGTTGGTGATGCCGTTGGCCCGGCACGTGGCCCGGGCGATCGCCCGCGTGCGGAAACAGAGCTGGCAACAGCAGGCGCTGGACCAACACGGCCTCCTGTTCGACCTCGCGCTGGCGACGGCGGGCAAGCGCACGCTGGAGGACTTCTTCGCCCCGGTGGCCGCCGCCGCGCTGGAGCTGACGGGCGCCCAGCAGGCATACTTGCTAACGGGCCCCGACCTGGCCCCCCAGGCGGCCTTCGACGCCCGCGGACGGGCCATCTCGGCCGACCCGCGCGAGCTCAGCAGCAGCGTCGCTCGTTACGTCTTCGACCGCGGCGAGCCCCTCCACGTGGCGGACGCCCAGCACGCCGAGGACTTCCAGGCCCAGCGCAGCGTGCTGGCCCTGGGCCTGCGCGCGATCCATGCGGTCCCGGTGGAGCATGCCGGCCGCCAGTTGGGCGTGCTCTACCTCCAAAGCCGCACGCTGGGCCCCGAGGACCAAGCCGTGTTGCATACGCTGATGCGGATGGGCGAGCTGTTGGGAGCGTATATGGCCAGCTCAGGCGTCGGCGAGCTTGGCCTTCTCGGACGGCGGGAATAGGTCCCGCAGCAGCGGCTCCTTCAAGAAGCTCATCGTGAACACGCGCAGCCGGAAGTAGTTTTGCTTGGTGGCATCCGGCAAGCCGCCCGGCAGCGTGGTCCGGAAGTCGCGCGTCATCAGCACGTAGATGTTGTACGCCTCCGTCAGGTTGGACATCAGCGTGCGGTTCTGCCGCTTGATGGTCGTGCCCAACGTGCGTGCGATCTTGGCGTTGGCGGACATGATGTCGTTGACCTTGGTCACCTGGGTGGGATCCATCATGGCCAGCGCCAGGCGCACGACCTCCATCTTCGGGGCCAGGTAGCCCATCAGGTTGGCCACCTTGAGGATCAGGGGGTCGTTCGACGCGGGCGCCGAAGATGGCTGGGGCGACGGCGCGCGCGGCGGGCTGGGCGCCATGGGCCTGGGCGCCGCGGGGACCGGGGCCTGCACGGAGACGGGCGACGGGAAGACTTGTTGCAGCGCCGGATCGTCCTTGAACTGGATGCCGAAGCGCGACAAGAAGAAGAGCGCATGCTTCAGCGACTCCACGTTCTGCTCCTGCAAGGACCGGCCCAGCAGCTCGACCTCGGCTTGCTCGATCGCGCGCTTGGCGCCATAGAACTGCAGCATCGCGCCCTGGACCTGCCGCGTGAGGTGCTCGTCCGTGGGCATCTTGCCTACCAGGTAGGTAACGACTTGCTCCGTGCGCGGAGACAGCTCGTATTGGTAGTCCGTGCCCTCCTCCGGCCCTTGAACCGCCATGCCGATGGTCCGGCAGGCGCGCACCAGGATCTCCACGCGTGGCTCCAGCTTGAAGATCGAGACGCGCCCGCGGTCGATCATGCCCGCCACCATCGCATCGCGGCCCGGCCCGGCGGGTGCGGGTTGGGCTGCGGCGGATGGCTGGGACAGTGGCTGGGTCAAGGCGGTGGGCTTCCGGTACTAAGTGGGTTGGGTGACAGGCTCCTGGACCACCTGGGGCGTGAGGGCACGGGTGTCCCGCTCCGCCGTCATGCGCACCTTGACCTCGTCGAGGGGCATGACCTGGTTGCGGCCACCTGCGCGGGCGCGGACGGCCACGGAGCGGGCTTCCACCTCCTGCTTGCCGATGATCAGCATGTAGGGGACCTTGTGCACCTGCGCGTCGCGGATGCGGTAGTTCAGCGACTCGTTGCGGTCGTCGAGGTTCACCCGCAGGCCCGCGGCCTTCAGGAAGTCCTTGACCTCGCGGGCGTATTCCTGCGACTCGTCGTTGATGGGGATAACCACGGCGTGGGTCGGCGCGATCCACAGCGGGAAGGCGCCGGCACAGTGCTCGAGGTAGACCGCGAAGAAGCGCTCCAGCGAGCCGAGGATCGCGCGGTGGAGCATCACCGGGCGGTGCTCCTTGCCGTCCTCGCCGATGTAGGTCAGGTCGAAGCGCTCCGGCAGGTTGGGATCGTACTGGATCGTGCCCAGCTGCCAGGTGCGGCCGATCGCGTCCTTGAGGTGGAACTCGATCTTCGGTCCGTAGAAGGCCCCTTCGCCAGGCAGCAGCTCGTACTTCAAGCCACCATTTTCGAGACCCTGGGCCAGCGACGCCTCCGCGCGATCCCACAGGTCGTCCGCGCCGATGCGCTTCTCCGGCCGCGTGGCCAGCTTGACCTGGACCTCGCTGAAGCCGAGGACGGTGTAGACCTCGTAGAGGAAGGCGATGAACTTCTCGATTTCGCTGGCGACCTGCTCTTCCGTGCAGAAGATGTGGGCGTCATCCTGGGCGAACGAGCGCACGCGCGCCAGGCCATGCACGGCGCCGCCCCGCTCGTAGCGGTGCAGGCGGGCGAAATCGGCGAC
This sequence comes from Cyanobacteria bacterium RYN_339, assembly GCA_028287685.1. GTDB lineage: Bacteria > Cyanobacteriota > Sericytochromatia > S15B-MN24 > JAQBPE01 > JAQBPE01. The sequence goes on from JAQBPE010000051.1 coordinate 11,161, forward strand.
GCGCCAGGGCAGCTCGCGGTAGCTGCGGCGCTTGGAGCCGAAGATGATGCAGTGGCTGGGGCAGTTCATCGGCTTGAGCACGAAGGTGTCTGCCTGCAGTTCCTCGTGCAGCTTGCCGGGCTCGCAGTGGTCGCAGACGTCTTCCGTCCACAGCCGGTACATGTTCTCGTTGTAGTTGCCCAGGTGGCCGCTGGTGCGGAAGATCGCGGGGTCATAGGCCAGCGGGGTGATGACTTCCTCGTACTCGTGGCGGTCGTAGAGCTCGCGGATGAACTCCACGAACTTGTTGTAGACGTAGGCGCCCTTCGGCAGGAAGAACGGCATGGCCGGCGCCAAGTCCGAGAACATGAAGAGCTCCAGCTCCTTGCCCACCTTGCGGTGGTCACGCTTGGCGGCCTCTTCGAGGCGGAACAGGTGGGCCTTGAGGTCCTCCGCGGTGAAGTAGACCGTGCCGTAGATGCGCTGCAGCATGCGGTTCTTCTCGCTGCCGCGCCAGTAGGCGCCGGCCACGCTCAACAGCTTGAAGTGCTTGATGGCGCTGGTGTTGTGGACATGGGGGCCGCGGCAGAGGTCGCTCCAGCCGCCATGGCCGTATACCGTGACGGTCTCGCCCGGACGGGCCGTCATGATGTCTTGCAGGATCTCCGCCTTGTAGGGCTCGCCCTCCGCCTTGAAGCGCTCGACGGTGGCGGCCAGGTCGGCAGGCGCCACCTCCGCACGGGTGACGTCGAGCTTGGCTTCGGAGAGCTTGCGCATCTCTGCTTCGATCTTCTCGAGGTCCTCGGGGGTAAAGCCGCGCTCGAAGTCGAAGTCGTAGAAGAAGCCTTCCTCCGTGACGGGGCCAATGGTGACCTTCGCGCTCGGGAAGAGCTTTTGCACCGCCATCGCCATCAGGTGGGCGGTGCTGTGGCGCAGGACTTCCAGCGACTCCTTGTCGTCGGTTGTCAGGATCTGGACCTGGTCACCATCGGCCAGCTGGTAGCCGAGGTCGACCTCCCGGCCGTTGACCTTGCCCGCCACGGAGCGCTTGGCAAGGCCCTTGTGGATGGACTCCGCGAGCCCCAAGACCGTCGTGCCCGTGGGGATTTCGCGCCGGGATTGATCCGGCAGTATGACCGAAATCGGGGCGGCGTCGACGGGGGGCATAGCAGGGCTCCTTTCGGTCAGGGGCAACCGTGCTACGTCACGGCGCCGAACCTCCATTTTAACCCGCCTTACGCTTCCTCGTCGATGCCGTCGAGCGCCTCCAGGTCGTCGAGTTCGAAGTCGTCCTCGTCCTCCGCCGCCTCCTGCCAGTCCGCGTTCAGGCGCTGGTTGCGGGTCTTGCGGTCGGACTCGCGTGCGGCCACGTCAACCTTGACCAGCCGGCCTTCGAGCCCGCCCGCGCCCATGCGGCGCTTGACCGCCGTCTCTTCCTTGCTGGAGCGTTCCGCCGCGTCGCGCTCGATGGCCTGGACCTCGTCCAGCAGGCGCACGTAGCTCTCATAGCGTTCCGGCCGGATGACGGCCCGTTCCTTCACGGCGCAGGAGTGCTCTTGCATGTGCAGGCAGCTGGGCAGCTTGCAGTCCGCGATGTGCGGCGCCATCTCCGGGAAGTACCAGCCGAGGTCCTTGGGGAGGATCGCCTCCATTTCCAGGAAGCTGAAGCCCGGGGTGTCCGCGATGAGCGCGTCCGGCACGGCTACCAGGGCGTATAGCGCGGCATGGCGAGTGGTATGACGCCCGCGCTGCAGCTTGGTGGAGACCTCCAACGCGCGCAGCTCCAAGCCGGGCAACATGGCGTTGACGATCGAGCTCTTGCCCACGCCGGAGGGCCCGGCCAGCACGGAAAGCTTGCCGGCCAGGTGCGGCAGCAGTTCCGACACATCGGCGTTGCCGGCCGCCGTGGAGACCACCGCGTAACCAATCGACCGATAGCCGTCGATCATCGCCGCGAGCTGCTCGGGCGGCACCAGGTCGCGCTTGTTGATCACGATCACGGGTGGCAGGTCGCCGTGCGCCGCCAACACCAGGAACTTGTCGAGCATGTACGCGCTGAATTCCGGCTGGGCCGCCGCCACCACCAGCAGCACCTGGTCTACGTTCGCGATCGTGGGCCGCTCCAGCAAGTTCCGCCGCGGGAGCAACGTGGAGATGGCGCCGCTGCGAACGTCGGGCACCGCATCGGGACGGTCAGGCAGCATCAGCGACCCACTTCGCGGCGGCGGCAGGCGCTCGCCGGGCGCGGGTGGCTCCAACACGATCTCGACGCGATCGCCCACGTAGGGCGTCTCGCCTTCCTTCTTCAGCCGCCCGCGCAGCGAGCAGGCATACTCGTCGGCCCCGACCATGACGTAGAAGAAGTTCGCCTGCTGGCAAACCACGACGCCGGTCAGGCGTTCCTCCACGGGCAGGGCGTCATCGCTCATGCGCTAGCTCCCCTGCGTCGCAAGCTGGCGCTTGAGCTGCCCGCAGGCTGCCTCGATCTCGAGCCCACGCTCCGCCCGCACCGCCGTCGGGAAGCCCGCGTCCTCCATCTGGCGCGCGAACTTCCGGATCTCCGCATTCGACGTCGCGTCGAAGTCGCTGCCGGTCGGGTGGAAGGGGATCAGGTTCACATGGACGTGCAACCCGCGGCTCCACTTGATCAGCTGGGCGGCGTGCAGAGGCTGATCGTTCACGCCCTTGAGCATGATGTACTCCAGCGTGACGCGGCGGTTCGTGATTTGCTCGTACTCCTTGACCGCGTCGTACAGCTCCGCCAGCGTGAACTTCGTGTTGACCGGCACGAGTTGGTCGCGCAGCGCGTCGTTGGGCGCATGAACGGAGAGCGCGAGGGTCAGCTGGAGCTTCTCCGCGGCCAGCTGCTTGATCTTCGGCACGATGCCCACGGTAGAGATGGTGATCTGGCGCATCGCGATGCCCACCGACTTATTGAGCAGGCGCACGCTGGCCATCACGTTGTCATAGTTGAGCAGCGGCTCGCCCATGCCCATATACACGATGTTGCTGATGCGCCGGCCCAGCTGGGCCTGCATCGCCAGGACCTGGTCCACGATCTCGCCGCTGGTTAGATTTCGCTCGAAGCCGAGCTGGCCGGTGGCGCAGAAGGTGCACTTCATGGCACAGCCGACCTGGGAGCTGATGCAGGCGGTCACGCGGTCCGGGTAGGGGATCCAAACGCTTTCGATCTCCCGGCCGTCCGGTGCGCGGTAGAGGAACTTGGTGGTGCCATCCGGGGCCTCGCGGTGGGTCACGTACTCCAGCGCGGAGACCTTGAAGCCCTCCACCAGCTTGGCGCGGAAGGCCTTGGGCAGGTCGGACATGTCGTCGAACGACCGCGCCCCCTTCTCGTAGAGCCACTTTGCAAGCTGCCCACCGCGGTAGGTGGGCTCGCCCAGCTCCACGGCGACGGCTTCCAGCTCCAGCTTCGTCATGCCGACCAAGGTACGCATCTTATTTTCCTTCTTGATTTTCTTTTGGGGCTTCGAGCCTGGCGATAAAGAACCCATCCACCCCATGGCGGTGCGGCAAAAGTTGGATCATCCCGCCTTGTTCGATGTCGGCCGCCCAGGCAGCTGGTAGGAAGGGAGCGAGGGACCCTAATCTGTAACCGGGGTTGGCGGCCAGGAAGCCCATGATGACCTCTTGGTTCTCCGTCGGCCCGATCGTGCACGTGCTGTAGACCATGGTGCCACCGGGCTTCAGGACGTCGTGGGCGGCGTCCAAGAGCCGACGTTGGATGCCGGCGAGCCCCATGATCTCCGCCTCGGATTGGCGCCAGCGGATGTCCGGCTTGCGTGGCAGCACCCCCAGCCCGGAGCAGGGCACGTCCAACAAGATCCGGTCTGCTTGCGGCAGGCCTCCCAAGTCGACGGCGTCCTGTTCGATTGACTCGACGCATGTCACGCCCAGCCGCTCGAGGTTTTCCTCCAGCAGGCGCAGGCGCGCCCCGCGTTGATCCACGGCCAGGATCCGCCCACGGTCGCCCATCAGCTGGGCCAGGTGGGTGGTCTTGCCGCCGGGCGCGGCCCCCACGTCGATCACCGTCTCCCCGGCCTTGGGGTCGAGACAACGGGCAACCAGCATGGCGGCTTCGTCCTGGACGTACCACCAGCCTTCATTATAACCGGGAAGTGCCGTCACATCAAAGCCGCCCGCCAGGCGGATGCCTTCCGGGGCCAGGGGACTGGGTTCCGCCGGCACGCCCGCTTCGGCCAACGCCGCCAAGACCTGGTCGCGTTCGGCCTTCAAGGAGTTCACGCGCAACGACAGGCGCGGCGTGCCCACGCTCCAGGCGCCGAGCTGCTCGGCCTCGCCGCCATAGGCCGCAAGCCAACGCGAGGCCAGCCACGGCGGCAGGGAATAGCGGGCTTCCAGGGCCGCTTGCGGCGCCTCGGCAAACGCCGGGGGCTCCAGCTCCGCGCGCCGCCGGTCCAGGTTCCGCAGCACGCCGTTGACCAGCTTGGCCACGCCCGCGTGGCCGTAGGCATGGGCCAATTTGACGCTCTCGTCCACGGCGGCGCGGGCCGGGACCCGGTCAAGGAAGAGCAGTTGGTAAGCGCCCATGCGCAAGATGTTGCGGATGGGCGCCGTCAGGTCGGCCAGCGGGCGCGTCAGCAACCGTCCCAGCGTCCAATCCAAGGTGCCGCGCCGGCGCGTCACGCCGCTGACCAGCTCGTGCACGAGCGCTCGGTCGGCCGCCTCTACGTCATGGACCCTCGAGAGGTTGGCATAGCCGCCGCCCTCGTCGATCGCAAGCAACGCGCGCAGCGCCTGGTCGCGCGCGCTGGCCGTTCGCGTTCCCGGCTTACGTGCCACCCGCGGCCCCCACACTCTCGCCCAGCCGGACGCCCGCCGCCAACTCGCGCCAACCCCGCGCCACGTCCGCCGCGGCCCGCGCCGGCTTGCCGGGGGTCTGCACCATCGTCAGAAGCAGCACGCCGTCCCCGGTCGCCACGCGCCAGCCGTCCGCGTCGAGCCCCAACAGGGTGCCGGGGGACGCGCCGCCTCCGGCTTCCGGACGGGCGGCGGCGATTTTCAAGGGTTGCCCCAACAGCTCCGTGGTCGCGCCTGGCCAGGGCGTGACGCCCCGGATCAGGTCGCCCAGCTCCTTCGCAGGGCGTGTCCAATCGAGGCGCCCGGTGTCTTTGGCGAGCATCGGCGCCATGGTGTGTTGGTCATGGGCTTGGGGGATGGGCGGCAACGTGCCGGCCACCCAGTCCGGGATGCGCTCGATGGCCAGCTTCGCTCCGACTTCCGCCAGCTTGGGGAACAGGGTGGCCGTGGTGTCGTCGGGGCCGATAGGCAACTCCGCCGTGGCCAGCATGTCGCCGGTGTCCATCCCCACGTCCATGCGCATCAACGTTACGCCCGTGACCGTTTCGCCGCGGATGATGGCCCACTGGATGGGCGCGGCGCCGCGGTACTTGGGCAGCAGCGAGCCGTGCAGGTTGAGGCAGCCATGGCGCGGCAGGTCCAACAGCTCTTGCGGCAGGATCTTGCCGTAGGCCACGACCACGATCAGCGCGAGGTCGAGCGCCCGCAGCTGCTCGATGAACTCCGGGTTCTTGCGCACCCGGTCCGGCTGGAAGACCGGCAAGCCCTTGGCCAGCGCCAGCTCCTTCACGGGCGGCGGCGTCAGCTTCTGGCCGCGCCCTGCGGGCTTGTCGGGCTGGCACACCACGCCGGCGATCGGCCAGCCGGCGTCCAGCATCGCCTGGAGCGTGGGCACGGCGAAGGCCGGGGTGCCCATGAAGAGCACGGGGCCGTCAGGAAGGGGGCGCGTCAACGTCATTCATGGTCCTCCGAAGTCCGCCCAGTATACCAAATCCGGGGTTTCCCAACGGCGGGCAAGGGGTATACGACCCATGCGGTTCCCCTTGGAGGTCTTCGTTCATGTCGCGGTTCACGTCTAACCGGTCGCGTGCGCTCCGGATGTCGGCCCTGGTCTCGCTCCTGATGGTGATGGGCTGCCCCACCTCGCCGACCGATACCAGCACGCCCACCGGGGTGGTGCCCGCGACGGTGACCAAGCCGGGCCAGGGCGCTTCGCCCACCACCGTGGCAGGCTCCACGGTGACGGGCACCGTAACGGGCGCCGGCGGCAAGTCCCTCTCCGGCGTCACCGTGACGCTGACCGACGCGCGGGCCATCCAGGTGCCCAACTCGGGCGACGCCAAGACCGACGGCGCCGGCAAGTTCACGCTCAAGCAGGTGCCCGTCAGCTCGACCTGGCTGGTGCTGGCGGACGTCGACGGCAACCGCATGGCGGGCCTCGTGAAGCCCAACGCCAAGAAGACGGTGGACTGCAAGATTTCCTTGACGACGACGCTGGCCATTGCCGGCATCCAGCCCTACTTCGTGGAAGACGTGAAGGCGCCGGACCGCGTGGTCTACGACCTGCGTGACCTGCCGCTGGACAAGTTCGACGCGCTGGTCGCGGCCATCGAGAAAGCCTCGCCCGCTCCAGACATCAAGCCCAGCGCGAAGTTGAAGGATCTCAACCCGACGTTCACGGGGCTCATGGGCAAGGACACCGGCGTAAAGGCGGCATTCGACGCGCTGTTCCAGCAAATCCAAACCAACTCGCTGATTCGCCAGGCCGGCGGCACACCGGATCCGAACGTCGTGACCCCCAAGCCCGGCGGCTCCGGCGCGACGCCCACGCCCGGCGCGACGGCCACGGTCACCCTGGCGACGGCGGTGCCGACCCCCACGCCCACCCCTACCCCCAGCGGCTTCGGCGCGACGCCCACCCCGCTCCCGACCAAGAACTACTCGCCGCTAACCGTCACGCTGACCAAGGACACGCCCACCATGGCGTCGACGGCGACCGCGATTGGCGCCGACGTGATCACAGTGAACGGCCAGACCGCCCTGCTGATCCCGGACGACAGCAAGATCCACGTGATTGCGGCGCTTCCCGGCATCCCGGACCTCGATCCCGCCACCTCGCTCGGCGCGGCCGTGGATTCGATGCAAGCGATTGTCGTCTTCGGCACGAAGGTCTACACGATCGCGAACGTCGGCGGCGTGCCCAGCGTGATCACCATGACGGTCGACGCCACGCTGCAAGCAACGGCCACGTCGATGCCGCTGGTCGTGGGCTCGGGCATTGCGGCGATGACCAAGGCCTCCGGCCTGGCCTTCATCTCCTTCAAGAACGCCCTGATCGCCTCCGACGCGGCCCAGCACGTGCTGATGCAGGTAGACCTGACGACCGGCGCGGAGACGCTCTATGCGGGCATCGCCGGCAAGAGCGACACACCGGGCACGGCCAAAGGCCCCGCGGCCGGGTTCGGCCTGAACGCACCGCTAGGCCTGACGCAGTTCAACGGCGTGCTCTACATCTGTGACTCCGGCAACCACCGTATCCTGCGCGTCGAGGCCGCCACGAGCACGATCGAGGTCTACTCGGGCAGCGCGACGGACGGCGGCACCGGCAAGGGCGGCAACGTCACCACGACGGCCCGCTACAAGAAGCCCACCGGGATCTTCGCGGCGAACAACCAGATGGTCATAGCGGATGCGGACGATAACTGCGTGCGCGTCATCGACATCATCAAGAACGATTCATACCAGACCACGGGCGCGGCCACGGACAACAACCAGTTCATCTTCAAGTGCCGCATGGCCACGTTGGCGAACGGCAAGATCTATGCCGCCAACTCCAGCGGCAAGATCGTCCACTTCGACCCGCCGACCCTGCCGAACTAGCGGTGGGCTAACGGCGGGTCGGGAGCGGGCCGGTCGAGAGGCCGCGCTTCAACACGGACTCCATCTTGGTGATCAACACGTCGATGGCGACCTGGTTCATGCCGCCCTCCGGGATGACCAGGTTGGCGTACTTCTTGCTGGGGGCCACGAATTCGTTGTGCATGGGCCGCACCGTGTCCAGGTACTGCGTGATCACGCTTTCGAGGTTGCGACCTCGCTCGGCCACATCGCGCTCGATGCGGCGCAACACGCGCAGGTCTGCGTCTGTGTCCACGAAGACGCGCAGGTCCATCAGCTGGCGCAACTTGGCGTCCGCGAAAATCAGGATGCCCTCTACCAAGATCACCGGCTGGGCTGCGATCGTGGTCGTCTCCGGCGTGCGCCGGTGGGTCTTGAAGTCGTAGACGGGGCATTCCACGGACCGGCCCGCGATCAGCTCCTCCAGGTGGTGGTGGAAGAGCTCGTTGTCGAGCGAGTCCGGGTGGTCGAAGTTGACCTTGGCGCGTTCTTCGATGCCCATGTGGGCGAGGTCGAAGTAATAGTGATCATGAAGCAGGTGCGAGACGCGGTCGCGCCCTGCCAGCTCGAGCAAGTTACGAGCGACGGTGGTCTTGCCGGAGCCGGAGCCGCCGGCGACGCCGATAACGAAAGGCTTACGCACTGACAGTTGCTTCCGCCTTCTCTTGCGCCAGGCGGACCCGCATCTCCGCGAGCTCCTTGTCCAGCGTCAGCTTGTCCTCCACGAGGTCCACGAACATCTTGCCGTCCAGGTGGTCCAGCTCGTGCTGGAGCGCGCGGGCGAGCAAGCCCGTGGCCTCGATGGTGACGGCCCGATCCTTCTCGTTGCGGCCCTTGAAGCGCACCTTTTCGAAACGCTTGACCGGCATGTAGACGCCGGGCACGGAGAGGCAACCTTCGTTGTCCTCGATCTCGTTCCAGCCCTTCACCAGCTCCGGGTTCACCAACGCGAAGGGCTCGCCGTCGCCCACATCGATCACGAAGAGGCGCTTGCTGACGCCCACCTGCGGGGCGGCCAGGCCGACGCCGTTCTCCGCGTACATGGTTTCGTACATGTCCTTGATAAGGGTCTTGATGTCTTCGTTGACCTTGCGGATGGGCGCGGCCACCTGGCGCAGCACGTCATCGCCGATCTTCCGGACTTCTAGCTTGGGCATCCTTGGGTTCCTCGTCTACAGGGCGTCCGACCCTAGTTTACCACGGCACGGCCGATTTCCAGCTATGCGGAGCGGGTAACGTAACGTCCATGCGGCCGTTCAAGATCGTTAACGAAAATAATGAGCCGATCACTCTTGTCAGAGTGAAGGGCCTCAAGGTATATTAACCTTCGCCCCCCGGTGGGGGGTTGACGGCAGAAGTGAGTTGTGAGACGATTCCCTTCTGCGCCGGCCACCCGGTGTTAAATCCAAGTCAAATCTGGATTAAGTCGGTGGCTCCGGTTAGGACCTTGACAACTGAATAGCCAAGCGTACAACCAAGCTCTTGTCAAAAAAACAAAAGAGCAGCGCCTGCGGCCTAGCCACAGACGCGAAAGAAGAGCCTTTAGGCCCTTCGAAAAGTAATTTTCGGAGAGTTTGATCCTGGCTCAGGACGAACGCTGGCGGCGTGCTTAACACATGCAAGTCGAACGAGGCAGCAATGCCTAGTGGCGGACGGGTGA
>JAQBPE010000052.1 GCA_028287685.1 Cyanobacteria bacterium RYN_339
GCTGATGTGGATCTTCCGCCGCGCCACGCCCAGCTTCGTGACCAACCTTTTCCGCCCAATCCAGGTGGTGGCGGCGGCCTTCATGGCCTTCTCCCACGGCACCAACGACGCCCAGAAGGCGATGGGCATCATCACGATGGCGCTGTTCGCGGGCGGGTTCATCTCCGAGTTCGAGGTGCCGCTCTGGACCAAGATCGCGGCCGCCACGGCGATGGCCCTGGGCACGAGCGCCGGCGGCTGGAAGATCATCAAGACGATGGGCAGCCGGATCGTGAAGCTGCAGCCCATCCATGGCGCCGCGTCGGACACCGCCGCCGCCATGACCGTCTTCACCGCCTCGGTCTATGGCCTGCCTGTCAGCACCACGCACGTGGTTTCCGGCGCGATCATGGGCGTGGGCGCCACCCGCCGCCTGAGCGCGGTGCGCTGGGGCGTGGCCGGCAACATGATGCTGGCCTGGGTCTTTACCATCCCCCTTACTTCCATGGTCGGTGCAGGCCTCTACAACCTGTTCCGCTACCTGTTCAAGTACTGATGGAACTCGAAGTCCTCTTCCTGGGTACCTCCGGCGCCGTCCCGACGCCCGAGCGCGGGCTCTCCGCCACGCTGTTGAAGCGCGGTGGCGAGCGCCTGCTGGTGGACTGCGGCGAAGGTACGCAGCGCCAGTTGATGCGCGCCGGCGTGGGCATCGCCCAAATCGAAGCCGTGCTGCTCACCCACCTGCACGCCGACCACTACCTGGGCATCCCCGGCATGCTCAAGACCTGGCAGCTCTGGGGCCGCACCGAGCCGGTGGCCATCTATGGTCCCAAGGGCCTGAGCAGCATGGTGGCGCTCTTCAAGCGCATCATCGGCCACACGGAGTACGAGGTCAGCTACCACGAGATCGGCCCGGACTGCGTGCTGGAGCGGAACGGCTACCAGGTGCGCGCCCTTCAGACGGACCACCGCGTCATGTCGGTGGGCTGGCAACTGGTGGAGGCGCCCCGCCCGGGCCGCTTCGACGTGGAGCAGGCCAAGGCGCTCGGCGTGGCGCCTGGCCCGGACTTCGGCAAGCTGCAGCGCGGCGAGACCGTCCAGGGCAGCAACGGTCCCGTCTCGCCCGAGCAGGTAATGGGCCCCAGCCGCGCCGGCCGCAAGGTGGTCATCACCGGCGACACGCGCCCCTGCCCCGCCGTGGCCGAAGCCGCCCAAGGCGCGGACGTGCTGGTGCACGACTCGACCTTCACCTCCGAGGCGGCCGACCGCGCCCGCGAGACCTACCATTCCACTTCCGCGGAGGCCGCTCAACTGGCCAAGGACGCCGGCGTGCGCATGTTGGCGCTCACCCACCTGAGCTTCCGCCATGCGCCACGCGACCTGCTGGCCGAGGCCCGCCTGGTCTATGACCGCGTCGTCTTGCCGTACGACCTCGACCGCATCGAAGTACCCTTCGGCGAGCGCGGCGAGCCGGTCTACATCGATCACCGGGCGGAGCGCGCCGCCATGCGCGTGGCCGCGCAGGAGGCTCGTTCCTCCGGGGTATAAGGGTGGGCGGGGGATCCAGTCGCCATGCAGAAATGCTTCTATCACGCCAAGACCGACGCCGCGACCATGTGCATGGGCTGCAAGATGCCCGTCTGCGCCACGTGCCGCGACGAGGGGAAGAAAGGCTTCTGTGAAGCCTGCATGAAGAAGGTGGCCGCCCTCGGCGACCAGATCACGGACACCAAGAAGACCGGCATGGTCTCGAGCGTCCACAAGGCCACCATGATCAAGACGGCGGGCCGTGCGACCGGGCCCAAGAACGTCACCTATTGCTTCCACCACTTCGACATCGTGGCGTCCGCGACCTGTCCCACCTGCAACCGCCCATTCTGTCCCGCCTGCCTCAACTCGTCGGGCGTTTGCTCGCACTGCGCACGCCACAACCCAGCTGCCCAGGAGCGCATCTACGGCCCCAACGAGAAGGGCCGCAAGATCATGGCGGAGGTGGCCGCGGAGCAGGCCAAGGGGAAGTGGGGCGCCAAGGAGTACACCATCGCCGCGATCACGGTCCTGGCGCTGATCGTGGTGTGGAAATCCTTCCACAAGGCCCCGCCGCCGGTAGACCCGACCCGTGCGACGCTGGACAAGCTGCGCCAGAACGACCTGACGGAAGATCAGAAGGCCCTGCTGACGGACATCAACCGCGAGAAGCGCGTGGGCATGCAAACCCCCGTGCCGTCGGAGAGTCCTTAGCGGTTCGAATACCAGCGATCGGCGTGAGGGCTGCGGCCGCCGCCCGTGACCTGCTTGGCGATGAACCCGCCCAGGAAGCCCACCGCGAAGCCGCCGATGTGGGCCCAATAGGCCGTGCCGCCCGTTTGGGCCGTGTGGGCCCCTAACGACGCCAGTCCCTGGATCGACTGCATCACGAACCAGATGCCCAGGAAGAAGATCGCGGGGATCTCCAGCGTGGTCATGAAGAAGCCCAGCGTGGCGAGCGTCATGATGCGCGCCTTGGGGAAGAGCACGATGTACGCGCCGAGCACGCCGCCGATGGCGCCGCTCGCGCCCAACGAGGGCAAGGAGCTGGCAGGGTTGGACCAGACGTGCGTCAGGCTGGCGGCGATGCCGGCCAGCAAGTAGAACGCCAGGTAGGGTACGTGCCCCATCCGGTCTTCCACGTTGTCGCCGAAGATGTAGAGGAACAACATGTTCCCGCCCAGGTGCAACCACCCACCGTGCATAAAGATGTTGGTAAACAAGGGCACCAGCCCCGCGAGGTGGTGCATGTCGCCATGTTCGACGGCCACCAAATCTTGCGACATGAGCTGCGGCACGACGCCGTAGTCCAGCAGGAAGCCTTGCAGCCCCCTGCCGCCCAGCATCAGCTCGTAGACGAAGACCATCACGTTTGCCGCGATCAAGAAGTACGTGACGTACGGCGTGGAGGAGCTGGGGTTGTCGTCGCGCAGTGGCAGCATGCCGGACAGCATAGCCCACCGACCCGATCGCGGCCAGGGCAAGGCAGCCAAATCCGCGGGCGGACGGGTAGAATGGAGTGACCCACCAGCATGGAGACCCACGCGCATGGACGCCGTCAGCACCGTCAGGGACCTCGCCCACGTGGCCGAGCTTCTCAAAGCCCACGATCGATACCTGATCGTGCCCCATGTGGCGCCAGATCCGGATGCCTACGGCTCGACCTGCGCGCTGGCCCTGATGCTCCGCCAGCTGGGCAAGACGGTCATGCTCTACTCGGATGAGCCCGTGCCCGTGACCTGCGTCTTCCTGACGGAATGGTTCCCCGTCGTGCACGAGCTGCCGCCGGACCAAGAAACCTGGAAGCTGATCTTCGTGGATGGCGGCGAGCTCACGCGCGAGCCGGGCCCCGTGCGCACCTGGCGCACCTGGATGAACCTGGACCACCACCTCGACAACGGGCGGTTCGCGGAGTGGATCTACGTGGACACGCGCGCCGCCGCCTCCGCGCTGGTGATCGCGCGCCTGATCGACCCACTGGGGATCACGCTCGACGAGCCGATCGCCTCGTGCCTGTTCACCGGCATCCTCTTCGACACCCGCAACGCCTTCATCACGGACAAGTGCGACCAGGAGCTCTTCGAGACGATCGGGCGCCTGGTGGGTGCCGGCGCCCGCCCAGACCACCTGAATCGCCAGCTCAACGAGCAGATGACCATGGCGGACTTCAAGCTCTACGGCGAGGCCCTGGCCGGGCTGAGCACCGCGATGGACGGCAAGGTCGTCTACACTACCCTCACGCGGGCGATGATGGACGCGGCCGGCGGCGGCGACCAGGCCATGGAGATGCTGACGCTGAACCTCCCCAAGATCGCGGGCGGCGAGATCTTCATCCTCTTCAAGGAGGCCTCCGACGGCTCCGTCAAGGTGAGCCTGCGGTCGAAGGGCCGGCTGGCCGTAAACGAGCTGGCCAAGCGCTTCAACGGTGGCGGCCACAAGTTCGCTGCGGGCGCGCGCTTCACCGTGCCCATGGCCGAGGCCGTGAAGACCTTGGTGGCCGCTTGCGAGGAAGTGGTCGCGGCGCCGCAGCCATGAGCGACCGGGCCCGCCACGATCATGCGCTCTACCTGGAAGGCCTGCGGTTGTTCAACGCCGGGGCCTACTACGAGAGCCATGAGGTCTGGGAGGACCTGTGGCTGCGCAACCGGTCGGAGGCCCGCCCGTTCCTGCAAGGCTTGATCCAGGTCGCCGCCGCCCTGCACCACCAGGCGCGCGGCAACACCGTGGGCATGCAGGCGCTGCTGATCGAAGCCGGGCGGCGCCTCGAACCGTTTGCACCGAGCACGTTGGGTGTGGCCGTCGATCCGCTGCTGGCGGACCTGGAGGCGCTGCAGCTTGAATCGATCGTGTCTGCACGCTTGGTGTATGACGCGCCCACGTTCGAGGACTTTGCGCCCCACGCCGGCAGCGTGCCCGGCCCGGCCGTGAAGCAAGACTGGCGCTGGCAGCCCACCGCATGACGCCCTCTTTGGAAGACGCCTGCGCGCCGTACCGCAGCCTGGCGATCGCCGGCACGGCCAAGAACGCCGGCAAGACCACCGCCCTGAACTACCTGATCGAACGCTTCGCGGCCGCCGGCGAACAGCTGGGCCTGTCCTCCGTGGGCCGGGACGGCGAGGCGGTCGACCAGCTGACCAACCGTCCCAAGCCGCGCGTGCGCCCGCCGGTGGGTGCGCTGGTCGCCACGTCGCATGATGCCGCCGTCTATTCCCAGGCCACGCTGGCGCACGTCGCGTCCACACCCTTCCGCACCGCGCTGGGCCCCGTCGCCATCTACCGCGTCACCGCCCCGGGCTTCGTCGAGGTGGCGGGCCCGGTGAAGGTGCGCGAGGCGGCTGCCTTGCTGAAGCAGCTGGCGGACCTGGGCTGCACCAAGATCCTGCTCGACGGTGCCGCGGATCGGCGGGCCTTCATTTCCGCGGGCGTGGACGGCTTCGTGCTGGCCACGGGCGCCGTGCTCTCGCCCGATCCGCGGGAGGTGGTGGAAGAGACCCGTGCCGTGTTGGCGCGCCTGCAGCTGCCTTCCCCACCCCAGTCCTGGCGCGACCTATGCACGCAGGGTGCAGGCGCGATTTCGCCCGCTGGCTTCAAGTTCTGGCCGGAGGCAACCTTCCTGGCCGACCTGCCGGGCTTCCTGGCGTGGCTGCCGGTGGATGCCCAGGCCCTGTACGTTCCGGGCGCGTTGGCCGACACGCTGGTGCAGGCCGTGCTCGAGGCCCGGCGCCCGCTCGACTTCGTCGTGCCGGCCGGCACCCACGTGCTGGCCAGCCGCGAGCTGATGGATCGGCTGCTGGCCCGCGGGCAGAAGCTCTACGCCCTGAATCCCCTCAAGGCCGTCGCCATCACGCTGAACCCCTTCAGCCCGGACGGCGTCATCGTCCCGGCGGAAGCCTTGGTAGCGGCCTTTGAAGGCGCCTTCCCCGGGCTCCCCGTGGTGGACGTGGTGCTAGGGCGCGGCTCCAACGCCTCGCACATTGGCTAACGACTACCGGCGCCCTTCAGGCCCCTGGCTAGGCGCTACGGCCTATCCAGGGGCGCTTTCAAACCCCGGCCTTCGCCGTGGCCTCGACCACGCGCTCTAGCTGGGCGATCGACCAGTTGAGCCACTCGCGGTAGGCCTGGTGCTGCAGCAGGCCGCAGCGCAGGGTCATGAAGGCGCCCAGGCCCATGTTGTCGGGCGTCGGGCGATCGGCCCCGGCGGCGCGCGCTTCCAGCTCGGCCTGTTCCAGGGCCGCGCCGCGCTTCTCGTACTCGGCGGACACTTCGCGCAATTGTCGGAGGGCCAGGTTCGGGTCGACCATGCCCACCACCCAAATCCGCATCAGCAGCGGGTCCTTGACGGTGCGCCGATCACCCGGCGTGTCGATCCAGGCGCGCAAGGCGGCGCGGCCTTCCTCCGTGATCGTGTACACCTTCTTGTTGGGCTTGGAGGTCTGCGTCACCAGTTCGTAGGTGACCAGCCCTTCCTGGGTCAGGTTCGCCAGCTCCGGGTAGATTTGGCTGTGCTTGGCGGACCAGAAGAAGCCGACCGTGGAGTCGAAGCGCTTGGTCAAGTCGTAGCCCGTCAGCGATTCCCGGGCAAGCAGGCCCAGCAAGGCAAATCTCAACGACATGAGGTTCCAACCCGTTTATTCACGCGCATCCCAGACTGGCCAATCCTTCTATACCGCGTGCGCACTGTCAATAGGACTAAAGTCCTGACGTATGTCGCCCCCAACAGGGGGGCCCCGCGACCCGCTATCGGCGCGGCCTGTTTGCCGATACAATGTTCGCTCTTCCGGAGGAATCGTATGCACATCCCTATCGATCACGCCCTCGTCGACGACGCCCGCCGCCTGGCCGCCGACATCGTCGCCACGGAGATGAAATACATCCGGGCGCACTCGACCTTTTCGATCGAGCGCGCCGCCCTGCGCCTGTACGGCGTGGACGGCACGGACGCGGAGGGGGTGCCCTGGCCCAACCGCGCGGTAGACGCGGTGGCCGCCTCGGGCCGCCTGGACCGGGGCATCTGCCACTGGCTGGCCGGCGCCTGCGTGCGCCACGGCGTGGAGCCGCAAGCCGGCGCGGAGCTGCTGGCCGGCCTGGCCGGCGCGGCCGATGCAGCCTGGGACGCCCTGGAGCTGCCCACCGGCGACGCGGAGCGTTGGAGCACGGAGCGGGCTTGCCAGGCGCTGGATGCCCTCTCGGCCCAGCGGCAGGAGCGCGCCCGCCTGCGCGAGCGCCTGGGCGACGGCCCCACACCCTGGCGCTACTTGATCGTCGCCACCGGCAACATCTACGAGGACGTGCCGCAAGCCGTCGCCGCCGCCAAGCAGGGCGCGGACATCATCGCCGTCATCCGCGCCACGGCCCAGAGCCTGTTGGACTACGTGCCGTACGGCCCCACCTCCGAGGGGTCCGGCGGCACCTACGCCACCGGGGCGAACTTCCGGCTGCTGCGCGAGGCGCTGGACGGCGTCAGCCAGGAAGTAGGGCGCTACGTGCAGGGGACCAACTATGCGTCCGGCCTGTGCATGCCGGAAATCTCCGTGTTGGCGGCCCAGGAAGGCCTCGACATGCTGCTCAACGACGCGCTGTACGGCATCCTGTTCCGCGACATCAACCTGTACCGCACGCTGACGGACCAGTACTTCTCGCGCATGATCAACGGCTTCGCCGGCATCACGATCAACACGGGCGAGGATAACTATCTCACGACGGCGGACGCCATCGAGGCGGGCCACACCGTGCTTTCCAGCCAGTTCATCAACGAGCGCTTCGCGCTCGAGGCCGGCATCCCCACTGCCCAGATGGGCCTGGGCCACGCCTTCGAAATCGACCCCAAGCGGCCCGACGGCTTCCTGGACGAGCTGGCGATGGCGCAGCTGGTGCGGCAGATCTTCCCGGACCACCCGCTCAAGTACATGCCGCCCACCAAGCACATCACCGGCAACATCTTCGCGTCGTACGCCCACCAGACCATGTACAACCTGGCCACCGTCATGACCAACCAGACGATCTGCCTGTTGGGCGTCCTCACGGAGGCCATCCACACGCCCTTCGTGGGCGACCGCTACCTGGCGCTGCAGAACATCCAGTACGTGCAGAACTTCACGCGCGGCCTGGTGGACGAGTTCGACCTCAAGCCGGACGGCCACATCGTGAAGCGCGCCAATCTGGTCCTGGGCGAGGCGTTGGAGCAGCTGGGCCACATCCGCGATGTCGGCCTGGTCGCCGCGCTGGGCGAGGGCTGCTTCGGCGACGTCAAGCGACTGCCTGACGGCGGCAAGGGCCTGGAAGGCGTCTTCGCCAAGGCCGTCCACTACCACAACCCCTTCTGGAACGAGCTCGAGAACCGCTCGGGAGGCCGCCATGTCGTTGAATCTCGCGCCTGATCAATCGGTCAATTTGTCGGCCGTCAAGGCGTACGGCGACACGCTGGACGACGGCGCGATCCAGGTCAGCTTCTGCCTGCCCGTGCCGGCCGGCCGCCAGGCCGAAGAGGCCGCCAAGCTGCTGATGGTGAAGATGGGTCTGGACGAGCCGCTGATCACCACGATCGAGGCGATGGGACCGGCCCTGACGTTCTTCGTGGGCTATGGCCGCTGCGCGTTGAGTGTGGACTACGCGTCCATTGATATTCCGCTGTCCAGCTACCCGGTGCTCGATATGGACGGTGTAGACGCCGAGATCGAAGAGAAGCTGGGGCGCCCGATCACCGTGCTGGGCGCTTGCATCGGCACGGACGCGCACACGGTGGGCATCGACGCCATCATGAACATGAAGGGTTACGGCGGCCACTACGGCCTCGAGCGCTACCGCATGGTCAACGCCATCAACATGGGCGCCCAAATCCCCAACGAAGTCCTGGTGGCCCGGGCCCGCGCGGAGAACGCCGACGCCATCCTGGTCTCCCAGATCGTCACCCAGAAGAACGCCCACGTCACCAACATGACCCAGCTGATCGAGATGCTTGAGGCGGAAGGGCTGCGCGACAAGCTCGTCGTGATCGCCGGCGGCCCGCGCATCTCCCACCAGCTGGCCACGGAGCTGGGCTTCGACGCCGGCTTCGGCCCGGGCACCTTCGCCGAGGACGTGGCCTCCTTCGTGTTGTTCGAGCTCGCACGGCGCCTGGGCACGCAGGGCTGAAGGCACCGGCCGAGCTGGACCGGTTGCGCTACGGCGTGACCGATCTGCTGGAGCGTTCCGGCGGGCGGCTCGTCGCAGATTACCGTGTGCCTAAGCGAAGTTTATGATACAGTTAAGGCGTTCCGCAACCACGGAGGATCGCCATGCGCACCCGGCTAGCCTTGCTCCTTGTTACGGCGGCGATCGCCAGCGGCTGCGCCAAGGCCCTGATGGCCCCCGAAGCCCGCACGGGCACGCTCGAGGCGCGGCGCCAGACGGTGGTGGGCGTCGAGCAGCTGGTCTCGAAGGACCGCATCGCGGGCAACCTGGCCGTGCTGGCAGGCAAGGCCCCCGCGGCCGACGGGCGCACGATCGCCGAGCGCGGCAGCGTGGAAGGCCGCGAGCAAACGCGCCAGTACATCAGCGCCCAGCTCGCCGCGCTGGGCTATGCCGTGGAGCGGGCGGAATACCGCAAGAACGGCCAGAACCTGGTGGCGCGCCTGACGGTGGAGGGTGCCACGGATACGCTGCTGGTGGGCGCGCACCTCGACTCCGTGCACAACGCCGGGGCGGACGACAACGGCTCCGGCAGCACGGTGGTGCTCGAGGCCGCGGCGGCGCTGCGCGAGTTGCCGGGCCGCAAGCAGAACATCATCTTCGCCTGGTTCGATGAGGAGGAGCTCGGCCTGGTGGGCTCGTACGCCATGGCGCGTCAGCTCCAAAAGCAGGGCCAGAAGCTCACCAGCGCCCACACCATCGATATGATCGGCTGGGACAGCGACAAGGACAAGGCGATCGAGATCGAGCGGCCGGACGGCGTGCTCTGGGACTACTACCAGATGGTCAACCGGACGCACGGCTTGAACCTGCCCTTGAAGCGCACCAATTCCGGAGACACCGACCACGTGGCCTTCCGCGCCAGCGGCTTCACCTCCGTGGGCCTGTGCGAAGAGTGGGTGGGCGGTGACACCACGCCGCATTACCACAGCCGCACGGACACCCTGGACACGATCGACTTCGACTACATGGCCTCCAGCGCCCAGCTGCTGGTGGCCACCCTGGGCGATCTGGCCCGCGGCGTGCCCGCACCGGCACACGTGAAGCTGTTGCCCCACACCGACTTCCCGGGCCGCCCGCGCCCGCACCATCACTAAACCGTAGCGAGCATCCAGCGTCGCACCAGGCTGATCAGTGCCTCCCGGTTGGCCTCCAGCTCGGCCAGGTCCCGGATCGTTGCAACGGCACGGTCCCGAGCGGGCCAGGTCAGTAGGCCGCTGTCGTCCGGGAAATCGAAGTCGGCGGCGTCTTTGACCTGCACGCCGCGGTGGAAGATCACGCCGATGGCCTTGGGGGGATGGAGCTTCAACGTCACGCGGTCATCGCCTTTCCAGCAGAAGCTGGGCGCGTTCCACTTCACCCGCTCCGTGATGCCCTCGTCGGCGGCCAGGATCAGCGCGCGCAAGGCTTCGATTTCCGCCTTGAGCGGATGCTCGAGTCGCAGCATGTAGTGCTGGACGCTTTCCACCGCCTTGGCCATCAGGGCTCGCGCTTCCATAGCCGCTGCCAGCCGGCGCCTTCCTTCGACGCGGGCTGGCGGGCCTCCTTGAGCTCGCCCTGGAGGCGTTGCAGCTCGCCCTGCAGGTAGAAGGTCTTCTGCTGGAAGGTGGCGGACGCTTCCGACGCCCGGCGCAGCTCGTCCTGGAGCTGGTTGATCTGGGCGTCCTTCGCCTCGATCTGGGCCAGGGCCGAGGTCAGCGCGTCCGCGAGCTGCTGGAGCGGGTGGCCGATCTCGACCGGCGCGGGCGCGGGCTCGTCTTCCAGCTCCGCCTCCACCAGCGGCAGCGTCTCGATGTTGAGCATGCGGCGGGTGGTGTTGATACCATGGCCCTCGCGCATGAGCTGGTCGGAGGCCTCCAGCAGCAACACGGCGCGCTCGTCGAAGAGCAGCTTGTTGCGCGATCCGCGGGCGGACGCGGGGATGCCTAGCTGGTTGATGCGGTGCTTCAGCGTAGAAATTGGGATGCCCCCAAGCCGCTTGCTCAAGCTCTCAAGCGTGAAAAGTTCGCTCATCAAGTCCACCGAGAAACCCCGCCCTTAAGGGCAGGGGAGGAAAGGTGGGCGGCGCAAGCCGCCTTGTAGGAAACTAGAACGTTTGTTTGCATCCTATCACCTCCGGGTATAAAGGCCCCGTGGAACAGGTGTTGACGGTGTGTTGCAAGCTTGATGTGCCCACCGAGTTGCGTCCCATCGTGGACGCGACCCTGCAAGCCTTCGCGGATATTTGCACGGCCGTGCGCGAGGTGGCGGAAGAAACGCGCACCACGGCGCGCTTCAAGCTGCATCACCTGGTCTACCGGGAAATGCGCGCGAGGTTCGGACTGTCGGCCAATCTGACATGCCAGGCCATTGCCCGTGTGGCGGCGGCGCTCAAGGCCAAGCACAAGCGCTCCACCTTCAAGCCGACCAGCGCGAGCTACGACCAACGCATCTTTCGCTTGTTCGAGGCCGACTGGACCGCCAGCCTGACGATCTTGGGGGGGGCGCGTCGCTTCAAGCTGTTGTTGGGCGAGTACCAGCGGCGACAGCTTGCAGGCATGGACCCCACGGCTGCCACGCTGGCCAAACACAGGAATGGTCGATACTACTTGCATATCCAGGTCCGGCGCGTCGTACCCATCCCCAAGCCCGCCGCCGGCGTCCTGGGCGTGGATCTGGGCATCAAGAACCTGGCGTCCCTTTCCACGGGCGAGCGTTTCGGCGGGGCCGAGGTGACACGCATCCGTGATCACTACCAGGCCATGCGGGCCGCTCTGCAACGGAAGGGCACGAAGGGGGCCAAGCGCCTCTTGAGACGGCTGTCCGGACGCGAGCAACGCTACATGGCCTGGATCAACCACACCATCAGCGCCCGCATCGTCCGCTTTGCCCGCCACCATGCCCTGGTGGTGAGCCTGGAGGACTTGACGGGTATCCGCGAACGAGCGAAGGTTCGCAAGACCCAACGCCACAAGCACCACCGCTGGGCCTTCCACCAGCTGCGCGGTTTCCTGGAGTACACGGCCATTCGGGATGGGGTGGATCTGCTGCTGGTGAACCCGGCCTACACGTCTCAAACCTGCCACCGATGCTTGTGCATCGGGAAGCGGTCTGGTGACCTGTTTACGTGCGCGCACTGCGACTACTCCGGTCATGCCGATTACAACGGCGCTTGTAATATTGGACTTTTGGGGGCGTGCGTAACGCGTCCCGAACACTCGCTCTCCTGCCTTCTGGCGGGGTAGCAGGGTGAAAGCCCCCGGCATTAGCCGTGGGGAAGCTTACAGCCTGGTTGTCGCAGATATTGGCCAACTTTTCAAGGTTTGATGTGATACCGATTGCACATAACCACGCCTTAACTCGGCAACATTAGTTTACAGTGAGAGCCCTTGCGGGATTCGGTGGCATTGGGTACTATACTTTTCGTGCCGAGGGCGGGAAGTTCCCCAGCGGAACCAAACCCAGAACCGGCACAAAACTTTGCCCCACCGGGGGGTTGACACCGGAAACCGAATCTGAGATGATTGGTTTCCGCGTTACTCCGAAGTATTAAATCCTCGTAAAGAGTAGATTAAATGCTCGGTTGACCGGTCGGACCTTGACAACTGAATAGCCAAGCGTACAACCAAGCTCTTGTCAAAAAAACAAAAGAGCAATGAAGAGCCTTTAGGCCCTTCGAAAAGTAATTTTCGGAGAGTTTGATCCTGGCTCAGGACGAACGCTGGCGGCGTGCTTAACACATGCAAGTCGAACGAGGCAGCAATGCCTAGTGGCGGACGGGTGA
>JAQBPE010000074.1 GCA_028287685.1 Cyanobacteria bacterium RYN_339
ATGGCTACGGCGTGAACGGCAGCTTCCAGGAAGCCGCGCGTTGGTACCGCCGCGCCGCCGAACGGGGCGACCTGCAAGGCGAGTTCCGTCTGGCCGCGTTGTACGCCCAGGGCAACGGCGTGCCCACCGACCAGCGGCAGGCCTTCAAGTGGTACATGCTGGCCGCCCGGCAGGGCTTGCCGCAGGCGATGTACCAGGTGGGCCTGATGTACGACATCGGCGAAGGCGTGGCCGCCAACAAGGCCGCGGCCGCCCACTGGTACGAGCGCGCGGCCGACGAGAACCACTCGGACGCGCAGGTGGCGCTGGGGATGATGCTGGAGCAGGGCCAGGGCGTGGCCCGCAACAAGGCCCAGGCGCGCACCTGGTACGCGCGCGCGGCCCTGCAGGAGGACGCCGCGGGCGAGGTCTGCCTGGGCGTGATGTGCTACGGCGGCCACGACTACGCGGGCGCCGCGACCTGGTTCCGCAAGGCGGCCCAGCGCGGGGACGGGCGCGCGCTCTACAACCTGGCCGTCATGACGGCCAATGGCCAGGGGATGGCGCCGGACCAGACCGGGGCGCAGGCGCTCTTCCGTCGGGCCGCCGAGGCCGGCGACGAAGCCGCTAAGACCTACTTGGCTTCGCGCTAACCAAGTAATTCGCGTCGTTGGGCCGCGCCTCGTCGACGGGCTCCAGGCCCGCCTGGCCCAACATGTAACGCACGGTGGCAGGCGCCCAGCGCATGCGCCGGGGCAGGTTTTCGGGTTCCTGCGCCTCGGGCGACCAGTCCAGCACCAGCAGGCGACCCGTGGGCTTGAGCACGCGGGCCAGCTCCGCCAGCAGGCGGTAAGGGTCGTTCACCTCGTGCAACACGAAGGCAGCCAGCGCCACGTCCGCCACGGCGTCAGGCAGGGGCAGGGCGTGCTCGCCGCTGCGAAGCGCCTCCAGCTGCCCGAGGCGACCGCGCGTGGCCTCCTGGGCGACGTGGGCCACCATCTCCGGGGAGACGTCGCAGGCGTACACGTGACCGCGCCGGCCGACGCGCCGGGCCGCCGGCACGGCGAAGTAGCCCGTGCCGGCCCCTACGTCCACCACCGTCTGGCCGGCGCGCAGCCCGGCCCTGGCCCAGAACGCGGCGGGGTCCAGGTGGCGGTGCCGCCAGGCGTCATCCAGCAGGTGGCGGTCTTCGTAGCGGAACTTCTCGATCATGGTGCGGCCATGCTACCAAGCGCTTGGCAGCACCACATTGGCTCGAACGGCCAAACTGGGCCGTATCACTTGGCCGATCGTGCCCGATCGTCACGCCCCGTGCAAAGTTCGGGCGTTTCTGTGCTTTCCGTGCAGATCAGGTTGACCTGGAAAGGACCGAGCGGACCAACCAATATGATCCGTATCTAACGGTCTCTGTGAGCCGATCCATGGGATGTGTTATGGTCACGTCAGATCGTTGCGAACAACATAACATCCTTGATTAAGCCGCTTGCCGGGTGATACCGTCAAGTCAGGACATGACGCGAGCCGCCCAAGGGCATGGCTCCAAGCGTCCAGATCCGACGAGCGCTTCGAGCGCGAGAATTTTTTACACACCCACCCAAGAGAACCCCACCCCCGAAGGCGATGTCCAGGCGGTCCCAGATCCCAACCAGGGATCGGGGGGCTGTCGTTGGAATGCGTTTGGAAGATCCGGTGCGCGAAAGGCACCGACCCAGAAACCAAAAAATTTATCCCAAAAGAAAAGCGGCCGCCAGGCTGACGGCCACCTCTCATAAGAGCAATGACGATGGTATCACGCCTGGCAACCCGCTGCAAGGGGCTGCCGTGAAATAACCGGCAGCCCGCATGGAGTGCTGCATACATGCCATCGTTCGATGACCTGCGCCAAGCGAAGGCGCACGGCTTTACCCTGACCACCCTCATGGTCCAGGCCTATCTCCGCGAGCACGGGCCCACGCCCGTGGGCCTGATCGCTCGCGCGTGCGAGCTGTCGATCCGTTCGGTAGAACGGTCGATCGCCGTCCTCAAGGAGAAGGTCGGTCTCCCGTCTCGTGAAACGACAAAAATGTCGCATGATCATGCCGATCATGGATCTAACCAAGAAGGAACGGCGTCAACGGTGGCGGTCAATCCTGTCGTGGCCAAGCTGTTGGCCTTCGAGGTGCTGCCCTGGTGCGCCGACATGTTGGCCGCCAAGGTCGATCCGGCGGTGCTGGAGCGGCAACTGGCCTTCCACGAGCACCGCCTGAAGAGCGGCTTCCCGTTCAAGGGCCACCCGGCGCGGTACCTGTTCAGGGCCTGCCTGAACGACTATCAGCCGCCCGCCGACTTCTACGCCCAGCCCCAGCGGCCGACCTCGGCGCCGCGGCGCGAAGCCGTCGCGCCGGTGGCGACCCCGCAGACCGAGATGACCCGCGACGGCGCCATCACGACCATCCGGATGGGGATGCGCTCGAAGCTGCCGCACATGCGGGCCGAAGCCCAACGGCTGGCGGAGCGCTGGCAAATCGACCTGAAGACCTTCGCGTGCTAAGCCGTTCCCCGGCATCCCTGCCCTTCTCGGCACTTCGGCGTCGTGCCTCAGGAGTTTTGGGCCTCGTACAGGGCCATCAGGGCGTCCAGCCCTTCCTCCGTCGAGACGTCGTCGATGTTTTCGACCAGCTTGGGGGGCTCGC
>JAQBPE010000104.1 GCA_028287685.1 Cyanobacteria bacterium RYN_339
CTGCTGGAAAACGCGCTCCAGGACCGCGCGGTTCTCCAGCACGTAGCTGTCGCCGGAGGGCACGCGCATGTTGTCCTCCAGCACGCGGTACTCGCCCTGGGCGTCGCGTACGAGGTCGATGCCGGCCACGTGCACGTAGGTGCCGCCGGGAGGCGCGAAGCCGATGAAGTCCTTGCGGAAGTGCGCCGCGCCCTCCACCAGCTCGCGCGAGATCACGCCGTCGCGCAGGATCTTCTGGTCGCCGTAGACGTCGGCCAGGAACAGGTTGAGCGCGCGGATGCGCTGCGACAGCCCGGCGTCGAGCCGGCTCCACTCGCTGTGGGGGATCACGCGCGGGAGCAGGTCGAAGGGGAAGATCCGCTCCGTCTCCTGGTCGTCGCCGTACACCGTGAAGGTGATGCCCTGGTTCAGGAAGGCGGCGTCCGCCATGCGGCGGTGGCGATCGAACTCCTCGACCGACATCTCCGCGAGGCGCTGGAAGAGCTGCCGGTAGTGCGGGCGAGGCTCGCCCGTCTCGGTGAAGATCTCGTCGTAGAAGCCGTCGAGCTGGTAGTTGCTGAACAAGGTGGACATGTCGCGGGCATTGTACCCGCCGGCTGCCTGTTACAATGAGGTATGCGCAGAACCGTTTGCTTGCTCGGCCTCCTGGCCCTGACCGCCTGCAGCCCTTCGGCCAGCCCCCAAGCGGCTGCGACGACGGGCCCCGCGCCGGTCTTCGATGGCTTCGACTATACGCCGAAGCGGCCGATCGAGGCGTCGGAGACGTACACCTTCACGGCCAAGGCCCATGCCACCGATGGCGCGGTGCTGCGCTTCGAGTGGCAGGCCAGCGGCGGCGAGCTCTCGAGCCGCAACGAGGCGGTCACCAGTTGGCGGACGGTCAAGCCGGGGTCCCAGTTCCGGCCCGGTCGGGTGGTCGTGGAGCTGCATGTGGCCGGCAATGGGCCGTCGCGCGGCGGCACGGTGTACATGACGATCGCGCCGGACGGGCGGGCCAGCGTGGATGCCTTCGTGGCCAACGCCTTCGCCGATTCGACCGGGCCGACGCCGACGCCGGCCCTGACCGCGCCGCCCTCGGCTTCGCCGTTGCCGGACGTGCAGCCCGAACCGCTGGGGACTGCTACGCCGTAGCGTCGTGCAGGCGCCCTGACGGACTCTTGTCAGTCGGCCAGGATGACCTGATCGCCTTGGGGCACCAACCGCCCGGCGGCGATCGCCGCCTCGACAGACGATTCCAGCCCTGCCCGGATCTCCTCGTTGGGTCGGTTGTAGCCCAGCAGCTTGCCGGCGGCCAGCGCTACATCACCCCGGGCCAGGCCACAGGCATCCGCCACGGCCTTCTCCACGGCACGCTGCCGCTCCTCGGGGGCGATCAACTCGAGCTTGCGCTGCGCGGCCGGGATCGCGCCCCGATCGCGCACGGGGGCGACTTCCATGTCGGGGTGCCAGAGGAAGTCCCCGGCCTGGCGCACCATGTTGGTCTTGGCGGCATGGGCGATCGCCCCTTCCAGGGCGGCCACCAGCTTGGCCCCGGGGCGCTTGCTGCCGGCCGCCGTTGCCAAGCGGCGTACCACCTCGCCCATGTGCACCGGGCTTTCCACCGCCACCACGTCGGCCACCAGGCGCGCGAGGTGGTTGGTGGGTACGGCGGGCAGGGTCGCCGCGGGCGCGGGCATCTCCGGCTCCGCGAAGACATAGGCCGTGGGCCGCGAGCGGGTGGGCGCCTCTTCCTCCGTGCGCGCGACGGCCTCCAGCGGCAGCGGCTCGGGGTCAGGGGGCGCGGGGACGTGTGCCCGCGCGGCTTCCAGCGCGGCAGCCAGGCGCTTGCGCTCGGCGTCCGGCCGGTTCAACCAGTCCAGCGCCCAGATGCGGTGCAGCTGCCAGCCCAGGCCTTCGAGCACTTGCGCGCGCAGGCGATCGCGGTCGCGCGCGGCGCGGGCGCTGGCGTGGTTGGGGCCGTCGCAGGCGATGGCCAGCAAGTAGCGCTCGGGGCGCTCCGGGTCGCGCACGGCCAGGTCCAGGAAGAAGTTGCTCGCGCCCACATGACGGTCGGCAAGGTAGCCCAGCGCCGCCACCTCCGCGGCGATCGCCTCCTCCAGCCCGGCCGGCCCAACTGGCGCCGCGGGCCGCACGCTGGCGTGGTCGGCGGCGGCGTAGGCCAGGAACAGCTTCAGCGCCGCCACGCCTTCCGGCGCCTCGGCCGGCAGCTCCTCCGCCTTCAGGCTGGTGAAGACCTCGCAGCGCAGCCGCGCGCGTGTGATCAAGACGTTCAAGCGGCGCTGGCCGCCGTCCAGGTTCAGCGGCCCGAAGTTCATCGTGAGCTTGCCGTCCGCGTCGCGCCCGTAGGCCGTGCTCAGCATCATCACGTCGCGCTCGTCGCCCTGCACCGTTTCCAGGTTCTTCACGAAGAACGGCTCGTGCGGATGGGCCGCGAAGTAGCTTTCGCAGGCGGGGTCATCCCGGCGGGCCTGCTCGACCTCCGCCTCGATCGCCTCCATCTGGGCCACGCTGAAGGCCGCCACCCCCAGGCTGAGGCCCGGCCGCGTGCGGGCATGCGCCATGACGGCCGCCGCGACGGCGCGGGCTTCGGACGGGTTCGTGCGCGAGCCGCCGCGCTCGTAGATGGCGTCGGGCAGGTAGTGCAGCCGCAGGCCGGCCTCCTCGCGCCCGGCATCGGGGCTGGGGAAGACCACCAGGCGGCCGTCGTAGAAGGCCTGGTTCGAAATCGCGATCAAGGACTCGTGCCGGCTGCGGTAGTGCCAGCGCAACATGTGCTGGGGCGCGCCTTGCGCCTCCATCAGCCCCAACACGCTCTCGAAGTCTTGGGTCTCGGAGGCGTCGTCGTCGCCCTGGATCTGGGTGTCGAAGAAGCTGGTGGGCGGCATCTGGCGCTTGTCGCCCACCACCACCACCTGCTTCCCGCGCAGGATCGCGCCGAAGGCGTCCACCGGCTTCACCTGGCTGGCTTCGTCGAAGACCACCAGGTCGAAGCTGGGGCCTTCCGGCGCCAGGAAGGTGGCGATCGAGAGCGGGCTCATCATGAAGACGGGCTTGATGTGCAGCACGGCGTTGCCCGCGCGCGCCAGCAGTTGGCGGATCGGCAGCCAGCGGGCGCGCTTCTCCATCTCGCGCTGCACCAGCGCCAACTGGCCGCCACCGCCGCCGTCGGCGCGCATGCGGGGCAGGCCGTCCCAGTGGGCCAAGGCCAGGGTGGCGCGGTTGTACGCGGCGATCGCCACGTCCAGGTCGCGGAATCGGTGGATGTCGATCTCCTGCGCCGCGCCGGAGAAGGTCGCGAGCTCCGGGCGCTCCACCAGCGCGCGCTCGAGGATGGCCTCGAACCAGGCATGTTGCAACGCCTCTGCCAGCCGGGTGTCGCCCAACTCCACCAGGGGGGCCAGGCCCTCCTCCACCAGGCGGGCCGCCAGCTGGTTGTAGGTCACCAGCTCGCCCAGCCGTTCCAGCTCGCGCTCCCAGACCGCCAGCGCCTCTTGCTGGGCGTCGAAGGGCCAGGCGGCGAGCGCCTGGCGGTGCTGCAAGGCCTCGCCGACGGCGCGCCAGGCGCGGGCGTGCTCGTCGAGCGCGGCCTCGGCCTGGGCCAGGCCCGCGGGCACGGGGCGGCCGTTGGG
>JAQBPE010000145.1 GCA_028287685.1 Cyanobacteria bacterium RYN_339
AGGTCGGACGCGTGGAACCCGGCCGCGATCTCCGGCGGCACCAACTCGCGGTCCATCTTGCCCAGGATGGCGTCGCGCGGCAGGCCGAGGGCGGCCTCGAAGCTACGGTTGACGAGCAGGTAGCGGCCCTCCGTGTCCTTCATGTAGATGACGGCGTCCGCGTTGTCGATGAAGGCCACCAGGCGCGCCTTGGTCTCCCGCAGGTGGCGGTTGGCGACGTCCAGCTGCGACGTCCGCTCCGCGACCAGGTTCGCCAGGCTGGCGGACAGCCGGTAGCTCAGGGCGACGGCTAGCCCCGCGCCGGCCAGCAGGAACGCGAGGAAAAGCCCGACGGTGTGGAGCCGGCTGCGCCGGATCAGGTCTTGCTCGACGTTGCAATGGATGCCGATGCGGATGATGCCCGCGGGGCGGTGCATGTAGCCGTGCACATACGGCAGCGCCCAGTCATGGATCGTGTAGCCGTCCGGGGTGACGTGTTGCTGGACGATCACCTTGCCGGTGCGCAGCGCGGCCAGGGCCTGCTCCGTCACGGGGTCGTCCCAACGCTGGCCCACCTTCTGGGCGTCGGCATGCACCAGCACGCGGCGCGTCGCGCCGTCGATGATCGCGACGTAGGCCAGGCCTTCGGTGTCCTTCATCAGGGACTCCACGTAGGCCTGCGCCTGGTACTTGCCGGCGAAGAGCACCTGGTTGATCGAAATCTGCACGTTGTGCGCGAACATGGCCTCGCGGACCCGGTTCTGCTCGATGATGGCCCGCGTATTGGCTTCGTTGATGACCAGCCCGAGCAGGCCCAGCATCAGGGCCAGGCAGCCACAGAGCAGGACGATGACGCGGGCGCGCAGCGAAGCGTAGGGTTGCATCGCGGTTACCAGTCGACCTGGGTGCCGGGCACCAGGTCGTGCGGCGGCCAGGGCTTGCGGATCCGCGCCGGGATCGGCCCCATCCAGCCCGGATAGGCGCCCAGGTTCTCGCGGGTGACGGGGAAGACCGTGAGCAGCACCTGGCGCGGTACGGGCTTGCCGGCCAACAACGCGTAGGTCCAGCGCAGGCTCTCGGCGCCGAGGGGGCCGCAGAACTGCGCCGTGTCGATGGCGATCGCCCCCCCGCGCCGGATCGAGGCCACGGCCCGCGGGTCGCCATCGATCGTGGCGAACACCGTGTCGTGCCGGTGGGCCCGTTCGAACGCGTCGGCCACCGCCAGGCCGCCGCCGTCGTTGATGCAGAAGACCGCGTCGAGGGTGCCGGCCGGATGGTCATGCAGCAGCGCGCGCCCGACGGCCGCGCCGGCTACCGGCTCGACCGCTTCGTAGCGCCCCACGATGCGGTAGGGCAGCTTGGCCTGGGTCAGGGCGTCGAGCAGGCCGTCCACGCGGTCGACGGTCGAGCTGACGTAAGGGTACTCCACGATCGCCAGCCGGAGCGGGCTCGCGCGAGATCGCCCGCGGAACCGGTTGGCCAGGTACTCGCCGTCCAGGTGGCCTGCCAGCAAGTTGTTGCTGGCGAGGAAGCAGGCCAGGTGCCCATGCAGCACGTACTGGTCGTAGGCCACCACCGGGATGCCCGCCCGGTTGGCCCGCAAGACCGGCCCGGACAGCGCCGCGGAGTCGATCGGCTGCAGGATGATCGCGTCGGGCTTGCGGGCCTCGAGCTGGTCCATTTCCGCGAGCTGGTGGTCCACGCCGGCCTGGCCATCGCCGCCCACGAGCTCCGTGAGCCTGATCGGCCGGTGGGAAGGGTCGTGGCGCAGCGTCACGGCTTCCTGCTCGAGCCCGCGCCGCATCGCCACCTGCCCCGCGATGTTCATCGACCAATACACCACCCCGATCTCGAGGGGCGAATGCTCCGTGCGCGGGGCGCTGGTGGCCGTGAGCCCCAGCAAGAGTGCTGCGAGCAGCCGCATCGACATGACCTCACGCTCATGATAACGCGGTCATGCCGCGGCACAAAGGTCGGCCTGGCTCCTTCGTGGTTCGAGCCGCATCCGTTCGGGGATAAGATCCCCAAGCAAGCAAGGAGGCCAGCATGAACATCTCGTCGGTCGGCAGCGACGTCCGCAGCCCTGTCACCTCCCGCGCGGGCGTCGACCCCGCGGCTTACGCCCTCGCCGCCATGCAGGGCGCCGACGACGCGGCCGCGCAGTCGATGGCGCGCATGGCCACGGGCACGGTCAACGGCGAAGCGGTCGATACCTACGCCTGATCAGTCCGCGAGCAGGTTGGCCGGCACGCGGCGGATCTGGCGTGCCTGCATGTCCGCGAACAGCAAGTCTCCCCTGGCATCCAGCGCCAGCGACAGCGGCCAGCGCAGGGTCAGGTCGGCGGTTTCGCCCTTGAACACGCGCCCGTTGGCGCCGGCGATCGTCGTGAAGGTCTTGCCAAGCGGGTCATAGCGATCGATCGTGAAGGGGGTGTTGACGCTGCGCCGGGCCACGAAGTACACCCGCCCGCCGGCATCCACGGCCAGGCCGCCGGCGAGGCCGTCGGAGAAGCGCTCATCGGCCCTCACCAGCTCCTTGGCACCGCCCAGGGGGATGCGGTACAGCGCCGCTGCGCCGCTGGCGACCCCGCCGAAGGTGCTCTGCACGGCGCTCACGTAGATGGAGCCATCCTTCGGGCTCTGGGCCACACCGCAAATCGTCCCTTCCGTGAAGGTGGCGAGGGTCGTCTCCGCGCCGGTGGCGGGGTCTAGCGCGTGCAGCGTGTTGGGCTCGGGGGCCATCACCAGCAAGCGCCCGTCGGCCAGCGCCACCAGGGTGCCGGGGACGAAGATCAGCCCGGCGCCGAGGGGGGAGATCTTCCGCGGCGCGCCGTCCGTCCCGTAGGCCACCACCCCGTCGCTCAGGCCATACAGCGCGCCGTCCTTGCCCACCGCCAGGCGCGAGGTGGATTGCTTGGAGAACTGCGTGTAGCTGCCGTCCGGCAGGATGTGGAACAGGCCGCTGTCGTCGGCCACGTATTGGCCGCCGTCGGCTATCGGCGCGACCGCGCGGGGGTTTACCAGGGCCAGCTCCGTGGCGTTGCCGCCCACGGCTTGCGCCCCGCCGCCGGCGATCCGCACCGGCTGCCCGTTGTCCAGGCGGTAGACCACGTCCTTGTAAGCGAAGACCAGCTTGCCCGCGTGATCGCGCGTGAAGGCGTCCGGGAAGCCCTCCGGTTGGCCGGCGGGGCGGTGGTCCAGCACCAGCTCGTGCTGGCCGTCCGGCTTCAGCCACTCCACGCGGTATGGCCGGTCCGGGAAGGTGGTCGAGCCCGTAAGCTCCTGGTTGCCCAGGTAGACGCCCTCCGACAGGTCGAAGTAGGCGGTGCTGCCTGCCGCGACCGGGACCAGCGGCTCGGGGTCCGGCGTGAAGCCGGGCAGCGTGACGCCGAACGGGCGCTAGTAAAAGATCGACTCCGTGGCCGTGTCGTAGACCAGGCGGTTGCTGCCGGGCACGCGCGTGATGGCGTTGCTCCAGCTGGTGCGCGTGTTGGGGAGCTGGGCCTTGCGCACGGGGGCGGCGGGCGGCACCACGCTCCACAGCTCGCCGTGCACCTGCTCGTCGTTGGCGAGGATCGCCCACCCGCCGTCGGGCAAGGAGGCGATGCCGTCCCAGCGCGGCGCGTTGACGCCACCCGCGTCGTGCCGCGCCACCTCGTGCAGCACGCCGTCCGGCCCGGCGTGCGAGAGGCGCGCCACGGCGCCGATGTGGTCCAGCAGCGCCATGCCGCCGGCGGGCTCCAGGATGACCTGGTCGAGGTAGCCCAGCCCGGCGCCGGTGAGGGCCTTGCCGTCCAGGCTGGCGGTGCTCTCGCTGCCGGTGCCCGCGGCGACCCGCAGGACGCCGTCCGTGCCGATGCGGTAGAGCCGCCGATCGTACGGCGTCAGCACGTACAGCGTGCCGTCCGGGCCGTAGCCGAGCTGCCGGATGTCCTTGAACGCCACGTCCAGGGCCGGACGCCCCGCCCCGCCATCGGCCTGGCCGGCCACCAGCAGGAGCACGCGCACGGCTTCCATCTGCTCGTCGAAGGCCTTGTTGGTGCGGCGCAGCTCGTTGACGGCGGCCACCACCTTGGCGGGCTGCAGGCTGTCCGGCAGCGCCGTCAGGGCCGCCTCGTTTCCAAGGGCAGCCGCAGCGCTGGCGCGGGTGTTGGCCTCGATCTTGGCGGGGAGCTTGTCCAGCACCTGCACCTGGCCCTTCACGTACTGGTCCAGGATGTAGGCGGTGGTGAGGGTGGAGACCAGGTCGGTGTCCACGGTCTTGCTGCCGGGCGGCACGATCGCCTGCAAGGTGCCGGCCTTGCCCAAGGTGGCCGTGAGCAGGTAGTTGTGGTCCGCGGGCACGCTGGGGAAGCTGTAGCGGCCCTGGGCGTCGGTTACGGCGGTCGCCACCTCCTTGCCGGCGGCGTCGACCAGGCTCACGCGGGCCTGTTGCACCGGCAGCTGGGTCGGGGCGGCCGTCACGTGGTAAGCCGCCCCGTTGTTCGACACCACCCCGCCGCCGTTGTCGGAGATGATGCTCGCGCCGTTGTTGGAAATCACGCCACCGCCGTTGTCGGAGATGATCTTGGCGGGGATGCGCAGGAAGCCGGACAGGGCTGCTGCGGCGACCACGGGCGTCGACGGGGTCGGGGGCGTGGGCGTTGGCGTTGCCCCGGGGGCGATGGAGGACGGGGGCGAAGCTACCGGCGATGCCGTTGCCGCCGCGCTTGCCACCGGCTTGACGGGCGCCTTGGTGGGCGCGATCGGGCCACAGGCCGCCACGGCCGCGAGCAGGATCGACGAGACGAGGGGCCGGCGCACCAGGGCGTTATACCCTGCTAGTCCGCGGCCCGCGCCAGCGCGGAGAGCGCGTCCGCCAGCCGCTTCAAGGTGGCTGCATCCCTCACCTCGCCGTCCGGCCCCAGCTTGCCGCGCACCAGCGGCACCGTGAACGTCTCGATCACCGGCACGTCCATCGCGGACAGCACCTGGACCAGTTGCACCTGCGCCCGCACGCCCCCGGTGGCGCCCGGTGACGCGCTGACCAACACCGTCGGCTTGCCCACCAGCTCGCCCGAGCCGACCACCCAGTCCAGCGCGTTCTTCAGCGCCCCGGGCATCCCGTGGGCGTATTCCGGCGTCGAGATCAGCACGCCTTGCGCCGCGCGCAGGGCCTCCCGCCAGGCCAAGACGGACGCCGGACCCGGTTCGTCGTCGGGGTTAAAGGCGGGCAGCGCCGCCAACCCCTCGAAGATTTGGTAAACGGTGCCCGGCGGTGCCGCCGTGCCGGCCGCGCGCAGGAGCGCGAGGTTGCTGGAGGTGCGTTGCAAGCTGCCGCAGATGGCCAGGATCATGCGCTAGGTTGTAGCAGATCCTGGTCGTGCGCGCAGCCTGGGCGGTGACGTTCGACCCTATCAAGAATTCAATTTGGAAATTCCAGCAAATCGAGCAAAATCGGCACCCTGCAACCTCGAAAGCAGGCCCAGCTTGTTTCGGGACAGGCAGGCGCTGAATTTTTCCGGAATTTCGCGATTTTCCGGTTCGTTTTTTCATGGTATCGGGGCAAAGTGCCGGTGGGACCTTCCGCCTGACACCCACATCCCCCCTGGTTCAGCGGCCTGTTAGATCGCCGACCCGTTCCACCCGATCGGCCGCGAGGCCTTCCGGCGTGGGCATCACCAACTTCAGCCCAAGCGCCAACATCGCGTCGATCAGCGCGAAGCACGAGGCGGCGGTCGCCGTGCAGAAGTTCCCGTCGTAGTCGCCCGGCTCCCACACCAACCCGGTGACCGCCGCCAGGTCCAGCACCCAGCGCGCTTGCTCGGGGTAGGAAACCGGCCCGCTCATCACGGGATTGGGATCGTCCGTGGGGATCAAAAGCACGTAGCCCGTGGACTCGCCGCCAGCGGGCCAGAACCGGAACGCGTAGCGTGGGTATTCGGCTTCGTCCACCCCGTACGGGGGCCGGGTGGGATCGAAGGGATCGGGGAGCACGTTGGCACGCAGTTGGATGTCCATGATCGACGTCTACCCTTGAAGCACCAGGCGGGAATCGCACGGCGAAGCCGATCCCGGAGGGCACCCGCGCCGCCTGGTTGGAAGCCAGGAACCCTGCCACTGGATGACGGGTGCAAGATTCAGGCGTGGGTATAAGGCTTGTATGCCTGTTGGACCCCGCCAATTGATCGACGGCCTGCTCGCGCCCTGGGCCAAGGGCCCCGCGGCCGCGCCGAAGGCCGAGGGCCCCGGCAAGCAGCTCAAACCCGACGAACTCGTCGTGTCCGTGAGCGCGATCCACGGCCGGTTGCAGCGCCAAGATGCGGAGGCGATCGCCACCTCGCTGGCCGGCGCCGACGCCAAGGCCGACGCCGCGCTCGAAAGGCTCGCCACCGGCGCCCACGGGATGTTCTCCGCCCTGCCGGAGCAGCGCTACGCCCAACTCGCCGTCAACGGCGTCACCGCTACCGCGGGGGACCATGGCCACCTCCTGCGCGTCGACGCCCAGGGCGAGACCGTGATCTACCGCGACGGCGTCGCCGTGGAAGACGCGCACCTCGCCGGCCAGGAGCTGGTGGTGCACCGCCAGGGCCGCGAAGAGCGCTGGGACGCGAACGGCACCGCGGCCACCGTCAACGGCAAGCCCCTCGAAGTCCCACCCGCCCCGCGGGTCCCGGGCGAGCGCCCCCGTGGCCCCTGGGCCGAGCAGCCCAACCGCTACATCTTCCCGGCCGCCGAGGCCAACGCCGTCGGCCCCGACCTGAAGGGCTACGACGCTTTCGCCAAGAAGCTCGACGAGAACGAGGCCGCTATCGGCGCCAGGGTCATCGCGCCCACCTCGCGCGAGTTCAACTACAACAACCCCAACGAGTTCAACTGCCATTCCTATGGCCTGACCGGCGGCGAGGGCGACCTCGAAAACCCCTTCGAGCCCGCCAACCGCCTGCGCTGGGTCAACTCGCCCATGTTCGAGCTGACGAACGGCAACTGGGGCAAGCTCGCCACGGACCAGCGCGCCCAGGTAGGCGACCGGATCCTCTACCGCAAGGACGGCGTCGTCACCCACACCGGCGTCGTCACGGCCGTGGACCAGGACGGCAACCCCAGCCGCGTCCAAAGCAAGTGGGGCAACTGGGGCCTGTTCGAGCATGCGCCTTTCGACGTCCCGAACGTCGGCGTCGACTACGGCCAGCCCGCGGAGTTGTACCGGCCTACAAAGTAGAGCCCGGAGCATGCTCCCGCGCTTGCCGCGGTGGGGTGCGTCTTCGTTCGCTCGCACGTCATCGAAAAGGCCCGAAGCCGGAATCGCTCTGGACGACATCGTTTTGACCGAATCCATCACGCCGCGCGTGTCACGCGAAACGTGGCTAACCCCTCCGAAATGGTTACACCGACTGCGTTCGCGGCGATCGGTCCGATTTCGCCGATCGCGTTAGTCTCGAAATGCATGGCGGGGAGGTGCGCCATCCAGGCCTCGAACCTGGAACCCACGGGTTAAAAGCCCGTTGCTCTGCCCATTGAGCTAATGACGCGTGGAGTCCTTCAGGGGAGAGTCGAACTCCCGTCGCCCGGTTATCAGCCGGGTGCTCTGCCGTTTAGCTACCGAAGGGTAGGGGCCCCGCCGGGAATCGAACCCGGGCTCGCGCGGTGAAAACGCGCTGGTCTACCATCAACCTCCGAGGCCCTGCGCGCTCAGTCAGGCGAGAAGCTGACCTCGCACACCCACAAGGACGGATCCACGATGCTCACGGAGAAGCTCCAGCCGTCGTGATAGGCCAGGTCCTCGTCCGGGGCGTCGTCGTAGCCCAGGTCGATCTCTTCGAACATCGCGGTTCCTCCTTTCATGGGGGTGGGGTAGGCAAAAAAATCGGGTCGGCCATGCAGCCTGGTGGACGCTCCAGGGTCTAGCGGGAAACACCCATGAACCGTGGCCCCAGGGTTTCATGCGGTTTGAGCGCTGAGCGTTGTGGTTTGACGTTTTCGCGTTGAGGATTGAGGTTTGACCTTTGCGCGTTGAGCTTTCCAATGCAGCGCGGGATTCGAACCCGCAAGCCTTGCGGCGTTGCCATTATCTGCGTTACAAGCAGGTGCCGGTGATAGGCTCACCGGCGGAAGCCACCCGCGTTCGGAGCGTTCGCATGACCAACCCGAAACTTAGTACGAGATCTCTACGTCCGTCCGGGCGTTGACCTCGCTCAGGGCGAAGTCCAGGTTCAGCTGGATGTCGTCCAACTGCTCCTCCAACGCCCGGATCTTGTCGTTCAACCGGAGCGGGTCCAACAGCTTGGGCTCGAAGGCATCCGCCTGCGGCTTACGCACCGACTGAAACTGCTCCTCGCTGACCTTGGACACGTTCTGGAAGCTGTTCTGCACCAGCCGCTCGATCTTCTCGTCGAGTTGCTTGGCGAGCACTTCCACCTGACGCGTCCCCTGGAGCTGTGATTGCTTCATGGCCTCCAGCAGCATGGTGTGGATGAAGAGGCTCTGCTTCAGCGCCACCGCGTCCGCGATGGTCAGCGTCCGCTCGCCCACTTTCACCAGCGTGACCACGTTGGCCTTGGTGATCGCGGCCTTCATCGCGGCCCGGCGCGCGGCCAGGGCCTCGATGCTCTGGAAGTCACCTTGGATGCGCGAGGCCAGCTCTTCCTTGCTGCGGAACGCGCGATCCACGGGGGTGTCCGCGGCGCCCTGCACCACGTCGATGAACTTGGCGGTGAGGATCGCCTTTTGGATGCGGTCCTCCAGCGTCTTCACTTCCGCGAGCGCGCGGGTAAGGGAAATGGTTTCCGTAGGCATCTCATCGCCTCCTTTCTGTAGTCCGCGCGGTCGGATTCGAACCAACAACCTTCTTCGTGTAAGGAAGACCGTCTAACCGTTGACATACGCGCGGAAAATGGCGGACGGCAAGAGATTCGAACTCTCAAGCCCTCGCAGGCCACCTGCTTTCGAGGCAGGCCCCTCTCCAATTCGGATACCGTCCACGAGGCGGAAACGTCGGGGCTCGAACCCGGAATGAGGCCTTCGGAGGGCCCCGTGATATCCATTTCACCACCAGCAGAGAGAGCCGACCCGGGTGGATTCGAACCACCGTTTTTCCTCATCCGTAGTGAGGTGCCATATCCAGCTAGGCGACGGGCCGGGGGACGCTTAGATGTCCGTGTAAGCGCGGTGGTGCTTATGCGCCGTGGCGTTGATCAGCACCTGCTCTTCGGGGAGGCCCTGTTGGTAGACTCGCGTGACCTGCCAACCGGGGCTGCGCTCGCCCTCGCCCAGCTTCAGCTCGATGGTGGCGCCCAGGCGTGCACCGCGCGCTTCGATCCAGGCGGTTTGCACGCTGGCGCCGCGTTGGAGATCGACCTGCTTCATGACCATGGGGAGCCTCCTTTCAAGGCGCGCCGGAAGGGACTCGAACCCCTATTTGCGGTTTTGGAGACCGCCATCCTGCCAGTTAGATGACCAGCGCAAAGTCCGAGCGGTTGGATTCGAACCAACGGCTGCCAGTTCCCCGAACTGGCCGTCTGCCACTGACGTACGCCCGGTGGTGGTTCCGCCGGGTCCGAAGCCCCGACGGTTCCTGGTGGACGGTAACCCTCTCTCTCCGGCCCTTACAGGCAATTACGTGAGAGACGGTGAGGTTCCACAGTGAAGTGGAACCGCCCTTTGTGGGGTTGCCCCCGAGTCCGAGTGGCAGGATTCGAACCTACGACATCCTGCTCCCGAAGCAGGCGCGCTACCTGGCTGCGCTACACCCGGATGGAAAAGGGTGATCGACGGGACTCGAACCCGCAACATCCCGCTGCACAGGCGGGCACTCTGCCAATTGAGTTACGAACACCACGAAAGGCTCCCGCCCAAGGTAACGATCCTCGGTCTCCTGAGTCAGAGTCAGGCGTCCTGCCATTGGACGAGGCGGGAATGGAGTTCCCCCGGTAGGGATCGAACCTACGCAGCGAGTGCCAAAGGCTCGCGTCCTACCTTTAGACGACAGGGGAGTAGCGGGGGCCGGAATCGAACCGGCGCTGACAGGCTTATGAGACCTGTTTGGGACCTTCCCTCCCCGCTAGGTGATGGTGGACCTGACCGGATTCGAACCGGTGACCCCCTACATGCCATGCAGGTG
Organism: Cyanobacteria bacterium RYN_339; assembly: GCA_028287685.1. Lineage (GTDB taxonomy): Bacteria > Cyanobacteriota > Sericytochromatia > S15B-MN24 > JAQBPE01 > JAQBPE01. Next base: position 10,079 of record JAQBPE010000145.1, read on the forward strand.
CTCTACCAGTTGAGCTACAAGCCCAAGAAAGGTGGAAACAACCGGATTCGAACCGGTGACCCCCTGCGTGCAAGGCAGGTGCTCTACCAATTGAGCTATGCTCCCAAAGAAGGCGGAGGATGTAGGGATCGAACCGGTAACCGTCAGCGTGCGGCTCGTGAACGAGCGAAGGGTCGACGACGGAATGCTCTCCAACCGAGCGCATCCTCCAAGAAAGGTAAGGCCGCTGGGACTCGAACCCAGTACTCCCCGTTAAGAGCGGTAACCCTCGACCGACGGCCCGCGAGCGGGCAAAGGATGGCAAAGGGGTTTAGGTGCGTTACCGTTACGCCACGGCCTAGTCCGGTCGGTGGGAGTCGAACCCACAGGGGATCAGCTTCTCGAGCTGACGCGGTTGCCAGTTACGCCACGACCGGTTGTTGGTAAGAAGCTAGTATCCGAGGGATCAACCACCCCGAAAGGACGCTGCCAAGATGAAGAAGTTGTGTGCCACGTTGTTCCTGGTAAGCCTGCTCGCCGGTTGCGATCGCGGGCGTGCCTATTACCACACCCACTTCGGCTCGCACCCCGTGCTGCACCAGAACACCGTCCTGCACCGCACCACCGTGATCCACGACGTGACGCACGTGGTGCCCGTCAACCGCACCGTCTTGAGCACCTCGAGCAGCAGCCGAAGCTCCGGTCGAAGCAGCTCGCGCCGCCGCTAGTGGGGAGAGGGGGATTCGAACCCCCACGTCCTGAGGACACCTGCTTCTGAGGCAAGCGCGTCTGCCAGTTCCGCCATCTCCCCGAGTTAAGTGGGAAAAGAGGGAGTTGAACCCTCACGTCGATGAAGACACCCGGGTTTGAGCCGGACGCGTCTGCCTGTTCCGCCATTTTCCCAAAGAGGATCGGGTGGGAATCGAACCCACGCGTAACGGCTTTGCAGGCCGTCGCCTTCCCACTTGGCTACCAATCCAGAGGTGCGTGAGGAGGGACTCGAACCCCCGAACCACGTGGGAGCTGGTTTACAGCCAGCCGACTTTGCCGCTCGTCGCACTCACGCATTGAAGTAGGTGTGTTGGAATTGAACCAACCCCTCGCGGTCCCACGATCACCGTCACCCTTCGGCCCGCAAGCGGGCGAGGTTCCGAGGACGAGAAAACACCGCGCGCTCCACCAGCAAGCTCACACCTACAGTCCTAGGCCAAGCAGAGCTTGTCCATGATGTCCCAGTTGAAGCTAGCCACGAACCGCCGCGGCTGGCTTGCCAAGCGCATGCCCGCCTCTTCGGGCGTGCGGTTGGCCTTGTAGTTGTTGCAGGCGTTGCAAGCCGCCACCAGGTTCTCCCAGGTGTCCTCGCCACCCCGGCTGGCGGGCATGACGTGGTCCAGGGTCATGGGGCCGCTATGACGGCCGCAATACTGGCAAGTGTGCTTGTCGCGCTTGAACACCAGGTGCCGGCTGGGCCGGAGGCTGGCCAGGCGGTAGGCGATCGCCCGGTGCAACCGGATCGCCGTGGGCACCAGGAAGTGGTTGCCCTCGATCAGCCCATCGAGCTTGCCGCCCCAGTTGGCCACCGCGGAAGCCGCGAGGCCCAACCGCGCCACGGGCACCAGGCCATCGGCCAGGTACATCGGCTCGGCCTTGCCCGTCATCAGGAGGTACACGGCGTGCTCGACGCAGATCTCCTTCACGGGCATGTAGTGCGCGTCGCACAACATTACGGCGGTCATGGTGGAACTCCTTTCTAGGTTCCGCGGGCCAACACGAGGGGGGAGGTAGCGGTACGCGGATTTGAACCGCGGTTTCCTGGATGAGAACCAGGCGTCCTAGGCCTCTGGACGATACCGCCACGTAGGTGCGCCATCTCGGGATCGAACCGAGGACCCGCGGATTAAGAATCCGCTGCTCTGCCAGCTGAGCTAATAGCGCATCAAGGCTCCCCCGGCAGGACTCGAACCTGCGACATCCGCTTTAACAGAGCGGCGCTCTACCTACTGAGCTACAAGGGAATAGAGGAGTACCAGACGGGATTCGAACCCGCGATCTCCGCCTTGGCAAGGCGACGCTGGACCAACCCAGCTCCTGGTACACGAGGCGGTCCCAGGGGGAATCGAACCCCCGCTACGCGGCTGACAACCGCGCGTCCTTCCGTTAAACGATGGGACCAGAGAGTGCCCACAGGTGGATTCGAACCACCAACCTCGCCCTTACGAGGGGCTTGCTCTGCCAGTTAAGAGCTATGCGGGCGGGAGGCCCCCGGGCGGTATCGAACCGCCTGCCTCGTCCATACCAAGGACGCGCTCTGCCATTTGAGCTACAGGGGCATGGAGAGCAACAAGAGCCAGGACGAAGTTGCCGCGAACGGGATTGCCATTGCTCTACCAGGCTGAGCTACGGGTACCCTTGCGGGCCCGGTGGGATTTGAACCCACGTCCGATGGATTACGAGAACCGTTCACTTTCGGCCCTGACTTGTTGCTCTCGTTGAAAATTGAGAGCGCAAGAACCGGCTGGCCGAGTCGCGGGGCCCTTTCGGGCTCCCGGTGGGATTCGAACCCACGCCGATGCTTTGCTCTCATCTTGGCCGGAAAGGCAAGGCCCTTCCGAAAAGTCATCAGGGGCATACGTCGCCCCTGAAAGTGAATACAAGAATTGAGATATTCAATTGTCAAAGTACAAGAGTGGCCGGGGCTGGAATTGAACCAACCTCCCACGGGTTTCAACCGTATGTAATCACCGTTATACGACCCGGCCTGAGCCCCCTCCGGCTCCGCCACCTCCCCCGCGAGGGGGAGGGAGCGAGGCTTTCGGGGAGTTTAGTGGCCTAGTTCCGGCCGGCTGCGAAGTCCGAGATCAGCTGCGGCACCGCGGTGTCGAAGCCGACCACGTCCAGCATCCGCGCGTCCTTGGGGTCGGCGATGGAGAACTTGTTCGCCACCATGCCCACGACCACCAGCTTCGCGTCGATGCCCATCCGCTCCCGGTACTGCTGCAGCGCCTGAGCCGGGTGGATCTTGCCGAACCACGTCTCCGAGTCCGTCAGGATCACGAAGGCATCCGCCTTCACCTTGTGCTCCAGCGCCCACAGCATCGGCAACGCGCAGTCCGTGCCGCCGAACGGGACCTGGTTCATGGTCTTGACCACGTCGTCCAGCCGCTGCCGGGGCGAGATGTTCAAGGGCACCAACTTGGTGCTGAAGGCCATGAGCTGGTAGTCACGCTCGGTGGCAGCATTGACCAGGGCCAGCGCGGCGGTCGCCACGCCCGGGGTCAGGCCGGGCACGCCCGACACGGTACCACCGAACATGGAGCCCGATACGTCCAGACCGAAGACCAGGCGCTTGTTGCTGGGCTCGACATTGCCGAACGCCAGGTAGAACGCCGAATCCAGCGCGTCAACGATACCGGTTACGGGGTTCCAGCCGTCGCCCTTGGAGCGTGCGCCACGACCGTTCTGGTACGTGACGAGCGCCGCCAACAGCTTGACCGGGTGCAGCCGTGCCTTGCGGATGCGCTCCGCGTCCCGCAGGCGCACCGAAACAAGCTTGCTTGCATCGGAGCCCGGGGCCAGGAGGCCTACGCGCGTCATGGTTGCGAGGTTACGGACCATCGCCTCCAGCGGCATGTCCTGCAAGAGGGCCTCCCACACGGCCGGCTTCGTCAGCCACTCGGTGGGGACCGCCTCGCGGGGCAGCTTGTTGGTCACGATGGCGTCGACGACCTGCGACTCCTTGGTGGCGGCCTGCACGCGCACGAAGGCGTCGAGCAGAGCGATACCGGAGCCCTCGATCGAAGGCGTGTCGGACTTGCCTACCGCCCAGCGGTACAGCGTTGCGTGCTCCGCCGTCGGAGGCTTGGGGTGCGCCAGGCGCAGGGCGTCGCGGTGGCTCCAGCCGTCGCGCTGCTGGTACTTGACCAGCTGCAAGGCCAGGTTGTCCGCCGGCTTCGCCGTGTACCAGGCGCCTACCGCGCGCCGCAGGCCACGGCCCCAGCCGCGGAAGCCCTCGACGTACTGCAAGAAGTGGAACAGGTGGGTGCCCGTGCGTGCGACCAGGGGCAGCACGTCGAGCGCGGCCTTGCGGACCTCAGGCTCGCCCAGGGACGCCGCCATCGCGAGGACGAACAGCGCGGGGTCGTTCTTTGCAGCCCGACCGGCCTGGGAAATCTCGACCACGCGGTTCACGACCCGCAGGCCGTCCGCTTCGATCGCCTTGGACACCGCGTCCGCGTTCTCGAGCGTCAGGGGGCCCTCCTTCACGTAGAAGGTGCCGCCTTCGGTACCGAGCACCAGGAAGCGATCCAGCTTGGACCACACGTCCAGCTCCCAGGCGAAGCCGCCGGCGGAGTTGGCAACCTGCGTCGTGCCGGGGATCGGCTGCGACTGAGGCGTGGCGCGGGTGTTGAAGAACTGCAAGAACTTCTGCATCGGGGGGCCTCCTCGGAAGGCGCAAAAAAGGGGAGACGGACGGACCAACCAGGTGATGCGGCGCTGTTCGCGCGGTCACCCGTCGGGCCCGACCCGTCTCCCCTTCCGAGGAGCGCTGGGGTTTGGCTAACTAGGGGGAACCCGCCACCGAAGGGCGTAACCCAAATTTTGGGTGAACAGCATGCAACTGGTTTTTGGCACGGGCCGTTCTCCTTTCGTAGGGATTGGCCTGGGGGGGGATGGGTGTGAGCTAGGTAATACGGTTGGGATGTTCTGGAAAAAGATAACCCAGCCGATTCGGCTCACAACTTAATTACTGCATTTTTAATTTCGTCTGTCAACACTTATTTTGAAATTATTTTTCTATATTCATATATACAATTGGATTATACATTAATCACATTAAATTGCAGAGCAAAGCTCACCTCGATAAATTCGAGATGCGATCGCCAATATTCAATTCAGCGGGCTTCAGCGATGCCGCTTATTGCTTGGTTCGGAGACCAGCCACGGGCGCACGCCGAGGTAACCGCATAGCGCGGTTGTCTGCCCTTGGAATCGGGCGGCGATCGGCATCAAGATCATGGGGCGCATCGGGGTGATCCTCCTTTGGATGGGCGGCGGCGCGGCGGCTCTTCGGAGGGGCCCTGAAATCATTCGAGGGCGGACCTGGCGATGAACTGCTCGCTCCGGTCCGCCCTCGTATCCCTGCGTCGGGCTACGGTTGTCTGGCGTGACCGGGGGACCCCAGGGGTCCCCGACCGGCGTACAAGCGATCGGAAATACCGGCCACTGGGTGGCAGGTTTTCGTCGATTCGGCTTGCATAAATGCCAGCATGGCAGTCGGTGCCTCGGTTACAGGGGAAACTGCGCGGACAAAGGAGTGCGGCCCGCGTTGATCGATTCTAATTCACTGCCCCGGTGGGTTGTCAACCGAAATTATTTCACAGTGGTCAGAAACGCGGCCGTTAGCTCCGCCAGAGCGGTCACCGCCTCGAGGCCGTTCGCGCCGTCGTCGCCCAACCGCTGGCTGTCGAGGTAGATCAGTCCGGCGCCTCCCAGCGGCACGGCCCAGATCGTGCGCAGCCCCAGCGCCATGACGGAGCGGGCGCTCTGGAAGGCTTCTTCCGACTGGACGTCCACCATGTGCATGGGCGCGCCCTGCTCGAGCACCCAGCCGCAGACGCTGGCGCTGACGCCGGGCCGGCCGTCCGCCGCCAGTGGCCCGTTGGCATCGCGCGCCGCGAGGGTCTCCAAGGCGTCTGCCGGGCCGAGGAGCACCAGGCCGCGCTCCGCCCCCGAAGCCGCGAGAGCGGCCGCCAAGGCAGCTTGGGCATACGCCACGGGATCGGTGACACCGGCCGTCGCGAGCGCCAGGCCGCGCACCGCCTCGGCCACCGCCAAGGCGCGGGCGGCCGCGGCATGCTTGCGTGCGTGGGTGATCGCGAGCGCAACGGCCTGCGCTAACGCGAGCGCCAAGGCCAGCTCCGCCTCGTCCAGGCCGCGCCCGATCGTGCGGGAGTCCGCGATCATCACGCCGATCGTCTCGCCGCCGGCGCGCAGGGGCAGCCCCAACACGCTGCGCAGCGCCAAGGCCTGCACGCTCGCGTTGGCTGCCAGCGCCGCATGGGCGCTCGCATCCTCCACGAAGAGGGGCTCGCCGGTCCAGAGGACTTGTTGCGCCAGGCCGGTGCTGAAGCCGTCGTCGGCCTCGCCCTCGTGGCCGGGCGCCGTCAGCGCGAGCCGCTCGCGCTCCTCGAAGCCGTCGTAGAGCACCAGGAAGCCGCGCTCGGCCCCCGCCAGCTCGATCAGGCCGCTCAGGGCCTGGTCCATCACGCTGTCCAGATCGGTGGCGTCGGCCATCGCCGCGATCAGCGCCGTCAGCAGGCGTACCCGCCCGGCCCCCAGGCCCTCGCCGGCGGGCGCCTGGTCGCGCGCGGCCTGGCGGCTCGGATCGCGCCAGAAGTCCTCGCGCAGCGCGTCGGGCAGATCCTGCGCGATCGCCTCGAGCCGTTGCAACGCGTCGCGTCCCGCCCGGGCGTCGCCCTTGCGGCGGGCCACCGCGGCGGCCCAGGTGGCTTCGCCCAGCGGGTCTTCGGCCGCCGCGGCGCGCGCCAGGGCGCGGCGGGCGTGGTCGCCGGCCTGCTCGGACTTGCCGGCGCCGACGGCGGCGATCGCCATCAGCCCGTGCAACTCGGCCTCCAGGCGCGCGAGGCCCAGCGCCTCCGCCAGCGCCAGGGCTTGTTCCGCGGCGCGCAAGGCCGCGTCCGACTCGTCCCGGCCGGCATGCAGCGCCGCCAGCCAGCGCAGGGCATGGGCCAACGGGCCCTGGCCACCGCCCGCGCGCCCGGTCGCCACCGCGGCGGTGATACGGGCTTCCGCGTCGGGGGCCGCCGTGAGCGCCGCGAGCGCGAGCTCCACGCGCACCAGCTTGGCGTCATACTCCTGGTTGGCGGTCTCCGTTGCCAGCGCGCGACCCGCGGCCACGGCGTCCGCCGCGGCTTCCCAGGCGCCGACGTCCAGCAGCGCGGTGGCGCGGTAGGCCTGGACCATGAGCGCCAGGTACTTGTTGCCGAGCGCCTCGGCGGAGGCCAGCGCCTCGTCCAGGCGCGCCAGGCCACGGCCCGGCTCTCCGAGCCGCACCAGCGCGGGCCCTTCGATGGCGAGCGCGCAACCCTCCGGGAACTTGCGGCCCTGGGCGCCCGCGGCCTGGGCCGCCTCGCGCGCGTGCCGGGCGGCCTCGCGCGGCCGGCCCAGCTCCAGCAGGGCCGCGCCCAGGTTGATGTGGGCGAAGATCGCCTCGTTCGGCGAGGCCATGCGCTCGCACAGCGTCAGGCATTCCGCGAAGACCTCACCGGCCTCGCGGTAGCGGCCCTGCGCCTGGTAGACGTTGCCCAGGTTGTTCAGGGCCTCGTGGGTCTCGCGCAAATCGCCGATGGCCTGGTCGATCGCCACGGCCTCGTCCAGCATCGCGAGGCCGGCGCGCACGCGCTCAGGGTCGCCGCTGGTGCCTTCCAGGTAGCCCAGGATCGACAGCGCGCGGGCCAGCAAGGAGCGCATGGCGTCCGGCTCGGCCTGCGTCGTCGCCACCAGCGCGCGGGCGCGGCGCACGGCGGCCGTCAGGGTGGTGCGCGCCATGCGGCCATGGCCGGCGAAGACGCCCACCCGGCCCGCGAAGAGGCGCGCCCGCACGGCCTGGCGATCGGCGTGGCAGCCGTCCGCGAGGTTGATCGCCTCCGCGTGGGCGGCCAGCGCCTCGTCATAGCGACCCTTGAGCTGCAGCAGCACGCCCCATGTGACCAGGTGCTCCACCAGCTCCGGGCCGGGCGATCGCCGCAGCAAGGGCAGCAGCTCGGCCTCGTACAGCGCGAGCGCATCGTCCACGCGCCCCTGGAAGCGCCGCACGTAACCTTGCAACGCGAGCAAGGCGGCGCGGTCCTCGTCGGCCAACCCGTCCAGCGCGAGGGCGGCCCCTACCAACTGGTCGGCCGGGCCCACGGCGTGTAGCCCGGTCGCCCGCCGTGCGGCGGCGATGGCCCAGGGCACGGCACCCAGCGGTTCGTCGCCGGCCAGGCCGTGGCGCGCGAGCGCGAGCAGGCCATCCAGCGGCAAATCATCGGCGGGCCGCGGGTCGCCTAACCGGGCCGCAAGCTCACGATAAGCGCGGCCATGGAAGCGGCGCGCGGCCTCGGCGTCCCAGCTCGCGGCCAGCGCCTCGGCCACGGCGGGCCGCTCGAAGCGGAAGCGATCGCCCTCCGCCACCAGGGCGCCCGCGGCGCGCAAGGCGGCGAGGCCCGCGAAGAAGGCGGCTTCGTCCAGGTCCAGGGTGGCGGCGAGCCACTCCAGGCTAGGCGGCTGGCCCAGGCGCGCGGCGGCCAGGGCGATCGTGCGGGCGTCCTCGCCCAGCGTGGCGATGCGCGCGACCAGCGCGGCGGCCAGGTCGCCGGGGGCCTCGAAGCGGGCGTCCGGAGCGGCCATCCAGCGGCCGCCCTCGCGCACCAGCGACCCCTCGCGCACCCAGTGGGCCAGCGCGGCCTCGGCCAGGCCGGGGCGGCCGTCCGCCAGGGTGGGCAGGCGCTCCAGCACCTCGGCGGGCAGGTCCGCCGGGGCCGTGCCCAGCAGGTAGCCGGCCAACTGGGCCAGCGACTCGTCGTCGAAGGCCAGCAACGGCAGCGGGTGGGCCTCGCCGGCAACGGCACCCGCCAGGGCGAAGGTCCACGGCCGGCCGGCGGCGGCGCGGCGCAGGGCGGCGACCACCTCCAGGCCGGCGGGCTCCAGGCGGTCCGCGTCGTCGAGCAGCCAGAGGGTCGGGCCCGGGAAGGCGTCCACGGCGAGGGCCGCCAGCGCATCGTTCGCGCGCAGGCGTTCCTGCGCCCCTTCCAGCGCCGGGGCCGGCGCCACGCCCACCTCCGGCACGATGCGGGCGACCAGCGGCGCGAGGCGCTCGAAGGCGGGGCCGCGGCGATCGGCCAGGGCGAGCAGCCAGGGGCGCAGGGCCGCGTAGGGAAGCGCCTCCAGCCCATCGCCGCGCGCGGCAACGGTGGTGACGCCCGCGAGCTGGGCCTCGGCGCGCAGCGCGGCCAGCAGGCGGGTGC
>JAQBPE010000147.1 GCA_028287685.1 Cyanobacteria bacterium RYN_339
TCGCCCGGACCCTCGAGAACTACTACCACGACTTCCACCTGCCGATCCTGGTGGCCGAGAACGGCTTCGCCACCCACGAAGGCCAGCCACGCAAGGACGGCTGGACCCGCGAGAACTACCTGGTGGCCCACGCGGAGGCGCTCGAATCCGCCCGGCGCCGCGGCATCCCGGTCATGGGCTACATGCACTGGACGCTGACGGACAACTGGGAGTGGGGCACCTACGGCTCGCGCTTCGGGCTGTGGAGCGTCGACATCCGGCACGGCGACTACACGCGCCGGGAGACGCCGGCCGTGGCCGTCTACCGCGAGATCGTGCGGCACGACGGGGCGACGCCGGAGTTGCGCAAGGCCTTCCCGCCACCGCGCTAGGGGCGGTCTTGGGGCTCGGGCAGCTGCACGTCTTCGGGGATGAACGTGACGGACAGGTGCGGCATCTCGTCCGGCAACGCTTGCTCCGTCTGGGCCAGCGGCTCCATATAGAGGTTCTGGACCAGCACCTGGACCGTCGCCAGCAGCGGCACGGCGATCAGCGCGCCCTCCAGGCCCATCAGCTCGGCGCCCAGCAGCAGCGCCAGGATCACCATCGTCGGCGGCAGTTCCAGGCTCTTGGAGAAGACGTAGGGGTTGATCAAGTTGTCCTGGATCAGGCGCCCCACCACGAAGATGGCCAGCACGGTGAAGGCCATACGGCCGGAAACGGTGGCGCCCAGGACCACACCCAGGGAGACGCCGACGGCCGTGCCCAGCAGGGGGATCAGCTCCAGCAAGCCGGCGATCACGGCCACGCCCAAGGCCAGCGGCAGCCCGACCAGCGTCAGGGCGATGCCCTGGAACAGGATGAACGAGCCGATGCTGATCATGGTGCCCTGCACGTAGCACCCCAGCTTCATGGCGACCGGATCGATCTGCTGATCGACGATGGCCCGGTAGCGCGGCGGCACCATCGCCAGGCCGCCCTTGCGGAGGTGTTGGCCGTCGAACAAGAGGAAGAACGACAACACCAGCACGATGGCCAGGGCCGACACGGCCGTGAGCGTCTGCCGTGCGAAGCCGAGGCCCTGGCCCAGCATCGCCGAGACCTGGTGGCTTCCTTCGCTCATCACCTTGCTGGCCGGCGGCAAGTAACGCCAGGCCCCCCCATGGCCCCGCAGGGCGGTGTACTGGCCGAGCAGCTTCGCGTTGGCTTCCGGCAAGGCCGTGACCAGCGAGCCGAGCTGCTCCACCAGCGAAGGCAGCACCAACAGCCCCAACAGCAGGGCCACGCCGGCCACGCAGGAGAACATGGCGATCGCCGCCACCCGCCGCGGCCAGTGGTAGCGTCCTTCCAGGTAGCGCACGCCCGGCAGCAGCGCGCTCGCGATCACGCAGGCCACGAAGACTTCCACCAGCAAGTGCGGCAGCCCGAGGGCGGCCCACATGAGCGCCAGCAGCACCGCAACGGCCGCGACGGACTTGAGGGAGAAGCGGATGGTGACGTTGTGGATCATGGGCGCCATTGTCATCGAAGCAGGCAGCAATTGCACCGGACGAGCAAGGGTCGTCAGCGCACGTCCCGATCGGGCCGGCCGTGGCGCGCCAGCACGAACCAAAAGGTGCTTCCCTCCCCGGGCTGGCTGGTGAAGCCGATGTTCCCGCCATGGGCCTCCACGATCGCCTTGGCGATGGACAGCCCCAGCCCCACCCCGCCGTGCGAACGCGTCAAGGAAGGCTCGGCCTGGAAGAAGCGCTCGAAGAGCCGCATCTGGTCTGATGCCTCGATGCCGATGCCCGTGTCCACCACCTCGACCCGCACCAGCTGATCCTGCGTTTGCAGGCGGACCGTGACCTGGCCGCCTGGGGGCGTGAACTTGGCCGCGTTGGTGACCAGGTTGATCAGCACCTGCGCGATGCGCTCCTGCGCCATCGTCACCTCGACCGGCTCGGCCGGCAGATCGAGCTCCAGCGACAGGCCCGCGGCCGAGATCACGGGATGCAGCGAGGCACACACGCTCGTGATCAGCCCGCCCAGGTCGGTCTCCGACCAGTGCAGCTGCAGCGTGCCGGCCTGCAGCCGCGAGAAGTCCAGCAGGTCGTCCACCAGCAGGCGCAGCCGGCGCGCGTTCTCCTGGATCATGGCGACGTACTCCAGCTGCGGCGACGTCAGCGGGCCCGCGATGCCGTCTTCCAGGAACTCCGCGAAGCCTACCAACGAGGTCAAAGGCGTGCGCAGCTCGTGCGAGACCACGTTCACGAAGTCGTTCTTGAGGCTGTCCAGCTTGATCAGCTGCTCGTTCTGGCTCTGCAGCTGCGTCTCCAACTGCTTCTGGGCCGTGATGTCGCGGAAGTACCAGACCCGGCCATGGTGGGTGCCGTCGGCGGCGATCGCCGGCGTGGAGTAGCGATCGAAGGTGCGCCGGTCCGTCAGCGCGATCTCGTCCCGGCTGGACTCCATCGGGTTGGCGTAGAGGTGCTGGACGCGGTCGTTGAAGCCGGGCCAGTCGACGATGCAGCCGCGCACGTGGGCCAACAGGCGCTCGTCGTCGCGGGCCCGCATGATCGACCCGGGCACCCCCCACATCTCCTGGAAGCGGTGGTTGTAGGCGATCACCTGGTGCTGCACCCCCACCACCAAGATGCCGTCGATCGAGCCCTGGGCCTGGGCGTCCAGCAGGGAGTGGCTCTGCAGCAGGGAGGCCA
>JAQBPE010000156.1 GCA_028287685.1 Cyanobacteria bacterium RYN_339
ACATGCACCCCATCGAGGGGTGGGCAGACAACCACGGCGTCAGCCTGTTCGGCGTCCGCGACCGTCAGGCGCCAGTGTCTCGGCAAGTGGCTTGGCCCGCCATCGTCACGCGAGACGATCAAGCCATACAGAAGTAACATTATAGCAATGTAGTAGGCGGACCCGTTGCTGTAAAAGCATCCCCCACACCTCTCGGCGAAGCAGCCATCCGCTCCCCAACCGAAAGAGGCAAGCCCCACTCCTCCAGGCGAAGTAGACACCCGCTCCCCAACCGACCTTGAGCCAGGAGCCCAGAGCCCCACCCGAGCCGCCCCGCAGGGGTCGAGCGCAGCGAGAGCGTTTACGTGGATGGTACGACAATGAAACGCGACGGGGCGTTCACCAACCCACCCGTCCCATCGCCGATCGCCCCGTCGCCCGCTCGCAAATCACACCATCCACGTCAACGCCGGCGGCCCACCAAAGCCTAAACTGCGTCAAGCGTATAGATATTCTCCAACGGCAACTCGTCAGCCTGCGACATCGCCAGCACCAGCTTGTGCGCCCCAATCCGGTCGGGCTTGAACGGCACGTCGCCCAGCGGATGGGCTTCGCAGTCCGGCGCCAAGGTCAGGGTGTGAGTCTGCTCGTAAAGCGTTTGCCCATCCGGCCCCAGCAGCTTGACCAGGATCTGCACCGGCCGCGGCTGATGCGCATCGTTGACCACGTAAATGGGCAACTTGTACCGCTTGCCCACCTTGTAGTGGTCCACCGGCGTCAGGCTGAAAACATACTGCGGCGTCAGCGCCTGCTTATACGCGTAATACGATGCCTTCGGCGATCGCCAATAGTCAATGATCGACCAACTCACGCAGGGCTGCGAGTCCATGTACATGAAGTTCAGGAAGCCGCCGTTGGGCTTGTACTTGTAGTAACGCAACCGATCCACGTAGTACCGGTTGATCTCCGACTGGTAAGCCTGCGTGCGCTCCGCGAGGTCGGCCAGGTCCATGGACCGGGTGTCGATCCAGAGGTTCATGAGGTCCCATTGCAGCAAGTAATGCTGGTTGAGGAACTTCCAGTCGCTGCCGCGCAGGTCGTCCGGCAGGAACTTCCGCGCGTTCTCGTAGTTGGGGAAGCTCTGCGAGCCGAACTCCGTCACGAAGCGCAGGTTGCGCGTGAACACCCGGCGCCAGATGTCGAACCAGCGTTTCGGCCCGTACGACATGTACCAGCCGAAGTAGTAGTGCCCGTCCGTGCCGTCCAGCCAGCCCGGCAGCCACATCTCGCCAGACGCGCGGATCACGGTGCGGCCCTTGTCGAGGTTGCCCACCATGCGGGTGGTCTGCTTGCCCATGACGTCGCGGTTCCAGGTGTAGAGCAGCGACGAGTAAGTCCGCAGGCGGCGCCACAGCGGCTCTTCGCTGGTATCTTCCACGTAGAGCGGCTCGTTGTGCATGCACCAAATGACGATGCTGGGGTGGTTGTAGAGCAGCCGCACCATCTCCTGGCACTGGCGCAGCGCCTGCGGCAGGATCTTCTTGGCGTACAACCACTGCAGCGGGAAGTCTTGCCAGATCAGCACGCCCTGGGCGTCGGCTTCCTCGTAAATGGTGGGGTGGTCGACGTGGGCGTGCACGCGCAGCATGTTCATGTGTGCTTCGCGGGCCAGCTGCATGTCGAGCGCCGCGCGCTCGCGGGTCATCGAACCCAGCCGGGCGTCGCCGGGCGGGTAGTTGCTGCCCTTGAGGTACAGGCGCTGGCCGTTTAGCCGGCCGATGTAGTTCTCGAAGGACCACGTGCGCAGGCCCGTGATGCCCTCCCAGCAGAGCTTGCCGTCCAGTTCCACCGTGACCCGGTAAAGGTGCGGGTGGCCAAGGTCGTGGGTCCACCAAAGCTTGTAGGGGCTCAGCTTCAAGTCCTGGTGCCAGCCGTACTCGCCGTCGGCTAGCTCCACCTCGCCCGTGAACTCGCGGTCGTCGCCCTTGAAGTTGTGGGGCGTGAAGACGATCCGCCAGGTGGCGCTGCCGGCATGGGCCACCTTGAGGTCCAGGCGCACGCCCACGTGGGCCGTGGCGTCGTCGAACGACTCCAGTTGGATCATGGCGCGCTTCACGTGCACGTCCGCGTGGACCACCACCTCGACGGGCAGCCACACGCCGCCGGCGTTGTACTTGTAGCTCGAGAGGGCATCCCAGTGGGCAAAGACGCCCGTGATGGTTTCCTTGCCCAGCTTGGAGCGCTCCACGGGGCTGTCCACCTCCAGGATCAGCTCGTTGTCGAGGGCGATCGCCGCCGACACATCAAACTCGTGGGGGAAGAAGTAGCCCTCGCCCTCGCCTATCAGCATGCCATTCAACCACAGCCGGTAGCGGTAGAACACGCCACGCAGGCGGATGAACACGCTGTCGGGGTCCTGGTTCCAGCGGAAGGTCTTGCGATAGACCACCTTGCCGGTGTGGGTCTCCAGCGCTGGCACCTCTTGCCAGTGCGCGGGCAGCTCCTGAACGTGCCACGGGGCGTCGGCCGCGTAGGATCCCGTGAACGCCGTGACGGGCATGAGTTGCCATGGACCGGACAGGACCAGGTGGTTCAAACGGCGGCCTCCAAAGGGAATGGGGTCCGGGCTGGTGCCCGGACCCCACTATACCCGACTTGGTTTAGAGGCTGCGCATTACGGCGCTGACTTGCAGGTTCTGGAAGCTCTTGTCCTGGATCGCGAAGCCCGCGTCGTCGATGAACTCCATGTTCGCGACGATCAGGCCGGGCTGCTGGTCGGGCAGCTCGCTCTTGAACACGCTGCGCAGCGTGGACGAGCCCACGGGGATCGTGATGATCGACGGGGGGCCGAAGGCGATGTCCTGGGCCGGGGCCACGACGACGGGCGGGATGGGGATGCGCACGGGGCCGATTTGAATCGGCGGCGAGCCGACCTGGCTGCGCGCGGGGGTGTTGTAGACGTAGATGATGTCGACGGCCTTGATCACGGCGCCGGCGGAGCCCGGGGGCGCCTTCAGCGTCACGGCCACGTCCGGCGGATCCGGCTTGTAGCTGATCGTGGTTTCGGTGTTGGTGCCCAGGTCGGTCTTCGTGACCTTGACCTGCGCCGTCACGGAGATGCCGGTCTCGGGCTTCAGGGAGGTCCACTCGACCACCTTGGGCACGCGCTTGTCTTCCACGGCCACCGGCTCCGGGATGTAGAGGTTCATGGTCACGCCCGTGACCAGCTGGCTCTTGTAGACGGTGACCGGGTTGGGCGCGGAGTTGACGTTGCCGAAGGAGGCCGTCAGCTTGCTGATGCCTTCCGGCACACCTTCCAGGAAGAACTCACCCGCGCGCAGGTAAACGTACTGGCGGCGGCTGTTGGTGGCGTCGTCGGCGTTCGGGTCTTCCGCGGGCACAACCTTGCGGATGATGCGGTCGGTTTCCACGGCGCCGGCGCCGTCGTTGAAGTCATGGAAGACGTCGAAGTGCGCCTTGGAGCCGTCGGAATCGGTGTCGAACTCCTTGGCCTCGTCGGTGGCCTTGCCCTTGTCGGGGTTGCCGGCGAAGGTGCTCACGGAGCCCGTGGTCACGAAGGCCAGCGGGATGGGCTGGCTCTTGCCGGAGGCGCCGTAGACGAAGCCGGTGATGTTGCCCGTGGCGAGCGAGAAGGGCGAAGGCTTGGCGCGGCCACCGAGGATCGGCGCCACCTGGGGGTAAGCCTGAACGAGGGCGGCGCGCTGGTCTTCGCAACCAACGGCGGCCAGCGTCCCTGCCAGCATGGCCGCGGCCATCAAGATACGAACGGTTTTCATGAAGCTGCTCCTACTGCGTGATCTGGCCATCGAAGCGGATGGGCACGTTCAGGGGCACCTCCACCTCGTTGAAGTTGTCGTCCTCGCCGTAGAGCGTGACGCGGCAGTTGATGGTGTGGATCAGGTTGCGGTTGAGCTGCACGCCAC
>JAQBPE010000167.1 GCA_028287685.1 Cyanobacteria bacterium RYN_339
GGCACCACCTGGCGCAGCGCGGGGACCACATCTCGCACCGCCGTGGTGAAGGCCGCGTATGGCACCACGTCTTGATGGTCCATCTTGCCCATCCCGCACGGGATGTTCTCCAACAGGGCGCGGCAGCGCAGCTCGTCGACCAGGCGGCTCTTGCCGATGCCGGCGGGCCCGCTCAACACGTAGAAGCCCGCGGTCCCGCCCTTGGCAACGCGTTCCAGGCCTTCGCTCAGCGCGGCGGACTCCTTCTCGCGGCCCAGCAAGGGCGCCGACAGTAAGTTGCCGCCAATGCCCGGCGGCGCCTCGATGCCCAGGGCGTCGAGCACCGTCACGGCCGACTGCGGCCGGTCGATCGGCTCCTTGGCCAGCAGCCCCAGCACCAGCTTCTCTTGCGCCGGCGCCAGGCCCGCGCGGTGGGAGGTGGGCGGCACGGGCCGTTCCTGCACGTGGGCGCGCAGGACGTCCATCGGGCGTTCGCCCGTGAAGGGCAGCCGCCCGGTCAGCATCTCGTAGCCCAGGCAGCCCAGCGAGTACAGGTCGGCGCGTTGGTCGAGCGGGGCGCGCTTGATCAGCTCCGGCGCCATGTAGCCGATCGTGCCCGCGATGCCCTCGCCGCCGCGGCCGGCGTGCTCCATCAGGCCGTAATCCATCAGCTTGACCGTGCCGTCCGGCTTCACGCGCACGTTGGCGCTCTTGAGGTCGCGGTGCACGAAGCCCAGCTGGTGGACGTAGCCGAGCGCCAGGGCCAGCTGCCCCATGATCGCGGAGAAGTCGCCGGGCTTGAGCGGCACCAGCTCGTCGAGGCCCTTGCCCGGCACGACCTCCATCGTGAAGTACGGCTCGCCGGATTCCAGCACGCCGTAGTCGTACACCTCGCAGCAGTTCGGATGGCGCAGCTGCGTCATCAGCCGGAACTCTTGCTTGAACTGGAGAATCGACTTGTCCGTGGCGCCGATCTTCCGCGAGATGGCCTTCAGCGCAACCTGTTCGCCGGTCGACGTGTCATCCACCAGCCAGACAAGCCCCATGGCGCCCTCGCCGAGGGGGCGGAGCGGGCGGTAGCGGTTGGCGAGCAGGTCGGTGGTCATACCCAATCTTCTTACCCGGGCGTTTGGGGTACATGCGTTTTGTAAGCTAGCACGACGATAGAACCGGGAGGTTGCGGTGGAAGTCCAGACGACGATTTGGGGCCGGATCGTGGCCGCCGTGAAGGGCGAGGTCTCGACCCAGACGCTGGAAGCCTACCGTCGGGCCGGCTCTACCGTCCATGACCTGCTCGATGCCGCGGAGAGCCGCCGCTTCGAAGCCAAGACCCGCGGCCTCAACCCCTGGAGCATCGAGCTGGCCAGCCAGGCTCAGCTGGTCTTCACCTGGAACGCCTTCGTGTTGCAGCACCTGGGCGACCAGTTCCTGGACGCCGATTACCAGCACGACCCGGTGACGATCGGCTTCGTCCCGCCCATCACGGCGGAGCAGGCCCAGCTCTTCTACAACCAGGTGGAAGGCTGGCTGGGCCTCGCCCGCAAGGCCGAGAGCGACGCGGACTTCAAGCCGGCCATGCCCCTGCCGGCCGAGCTGCCGGGCTGGCGCGAGGCCGATCCCTGCCCCTACGCCCACTTGGTGGCCATGGTGCAGGCGCTCAAGTCGATCCGCTCCCACTGCGAGGCGGCCATGGTCGTCTTCGAGGACGACGGCACGCCGGCGGACAAGCAGAAGGCCCTGGGCCGCATCAAGGCCCTGTTGGCGGAGTCGATCTCCAAGGCGGAGTACGCGGAGCGGCTGATGGGCAAGAACGTCAGCACGGAGTTGCACGAGCAGATCGAGAAGCATGCCCAGACGGCGATCGAGGGCTTCTACCGCGTTGGCCAGATCATCGCGATGCCCACGCTGGCGGAGCAACAGCCCAAGGCCCCGTCCTCCAGGGGCTCGATCGAACGCGGCGCCCTCCCGATGGCCAAGACCGACGCCGGCTTCGACCCGTGGGTGATGACGGATCCCGAGGCGCGCGATCGCCTGAAGCGCGACTCCCAGGCCCGCGTCGCGATCGAGAACATGTGGCGCTATGATCCGGACAGCCGCCGGACGCTCAAGATCCAGCATCAGCTGGCGGATCTGGTCGCCGCCGGCGACATTACCTACGCGCTCAAGCCCAGCGGCGCCCGCATCGGGCACTTCATGTGCACGCCTTACACGCCGATCTACGTCGCCCGCAAGCCGATCGTGCTGGACGGCGAGCGGATCGGCCGGGGCGTCGAGTTCACGATCGAGATCTCGGCCGAGGGCGTAAACGTGGGCGAGCAGTTCCGACGCGAGATCGTGCGCGGTCCGTTCGGCCCGGCGCCCGGCGTTGACTATTGCGATCCGGACATAAAGGGCCCGCACGACGACTGAAGCGCGCGCCGCCGCCTGAAGTTTGGACATTTTGCACAAAAGGAGTTGTGACGCGTCCCCTATCCGCGTGGCGCGCGGTTTGATAACGTTCCTCTCAAACCCCTGGTTGCTCGAAGAAGAGAGGAAAGCTACATGAAGACTACGTCGCGCTCCACTATCCTCGCCTTGGCCCTGTTGGCCGGCACCGCCCTCCCCGCCGCTGCGGCCCCGCAAGGTCCCCCCAGCATCTTGATGGGCACGGAACAGGCCTACGTGATGGCACCGCTGACGGCTTACGCCAGCGGCGGCATCGGCGGCCTGACCATCCGCAACGGCCTGCCGGGCAACATCGAGTGGTTCCTGCAGAACACCACCCTGGGCCTGTCCCCGGCGTTCTCGATGGGCACCAACCTCGGCGCCAAGCTGATGTTCATGGGCGGTGGCCCGGGCCTGAGCGGCGCCGTCTTCGGCGGCCTGCGCCCCAGCCTGGCTGCCGGCACGTTCGGCCTGGGCCTGGATGCCGGCCTGGCCTTCAGCCAGAGCCTGGTGTTCGGCAACATCTCGATCGACCCCAACGTGTCGGTGAACAACCTGACCTCCGGCGCCGCCACCAACCTGAACCTGAACGTGGCGCTGATCGCGCCCCTGTCGGGCGGCTGGCTGTTGGTTGCCCAGGACGTGCCCAGCTACGCCCTGACCGGCGGCGCGTTCACCAACCAGCTGTCCATCGGCGGCCGCTTCGTGCCCGCGCCCAACACGGCGCTGGACATCACGTTGGCCCAGGTCACCACGGCCGGCGCCACCTCGTTCAACGCGGGCGTGTTGGGCGTTAACGGCTGGGTTGGCTGGTAAGCGCTCACAACCGGAGGGGGGAGCGGCAGGCGCCGCTCCCCCCTTTTTTATATCTACAACGCCCCATAGCGCTGAACCACCGGGGCTGATGAACCCATCCTAGCCGCGGGCCGCGCCGCCGCCATCGGTTAAGCGGGCGATCACCCTTGGGCAAGTTGACGCAGGGAAAAGGGGTCCATGCACGCCGTCGAGATGGAGAACCTGGGCCTCACGTTGGGAGGCCGGCCGATCGTGGCCGGCGTGACGCTGCGCGTGCGGCCCGGCGAAGTCTTCGGCGTGCTGGGGCCGAACGGCGCCGGCAAGACGACCACCGTGCGCCTGCTGAACGGCCTGCTGCGGCCCACCAGCGGCCACGCCCGCGTGTGCGGCCTGGACCCGGCCACCCAGGGCGACGCGGTGCGGCGCCGGACGGGCGTCCTGACGGAGGCGCCCGCGCTGTACGAGCGCCTGACCGGCGCCCAGAACCTGGCTTACTTCGCCGCGCTGCACGCGATCCCGCGCGCCGATCGCCCCCGCATGGTCAAGGTTGCCCTGAGCGCCGTGGGCCTGACGCCGCGCGGCGACGACCCGGCCGGCACCTACAGCAAGGGCATGCAACAGCGGCTGGCGATCGCCCGCGCGATCCTGCACGAGCCCGAGGTCCTGTTCCTGGACGAGCCCACCGCCGGGCTGGATCCCGAAAGCGCGGAGCGCGTGGGCACGCTGATCGACACCTGGCGGGCGGCCGGCCGCACGGTCTTCCTGGCCACCCACCACCTGGGCGATGCGGAACGGCAATGCGACCGCTTCGCCTTTTACGCCCACGGCCGGCTGGAGGCGCACGGCACGAAGGCGGAGTTGGCACACCGGGCGGGCGTCACCGCGGGGGTCACGCTGGGCTTCCAGGGGGCCGTGCCGGAGCTGCCGGCCCATCCGGCCGTGACGGGGGTGGAGCGCCGGGACGGCGAGCTGGTGGTGGCCCTGGCCGCGTCGGACGCGATCCCGGACGTGGTGGCCCTGGCCGTGGCCGCCGGGGGCCGCATCCTGCGCGTGGAGCCGCGTGCGGCCAGCCTGCAGGATCTCTACTTCGCGATCGTGGGGCGGGAGGGCGCATGAGGGCCGGGGTGGTGGGGGCGATCGCCCGCAAGGAGATCTCCCAGACGTTCGGCACGCGCGCCGTGTGGGGCCCGGCGCTGGTGGCGCCGGCCTGGCAGGTGGGCTTCCTGACGGCCGCGACCTGGTGGCTGAGCAGCCAGCTGGACCCGGGCGCCTTCCCGGACATGCCCAGGGAGCTGATCGATCGGCTGCTGGCGCCCTTGCCGCCGGACCTGGCCGCCCAGGTGGCCCACCAGCCGCCCGCGCCCAAGCTGGCGCTGCTCTTCGCCGGACAGATCGCGGCGCCGCTGTTCATGCTGGCGCCCATCTCCCTGACGCTGCTGCTCTCGGCTTCCGCCTTCGTCGCGGAGAAGGAGGCGCGCACGCTGGAGGCGCTGCTCTACACGCCCGCCACCGACCTCGAGCTGTTGACCGGGAAGCTGGTGGGGGCGGTCCTGCCGGCCCTCGCGATGGGCTGGCTGGCTTTCGCCGCCTACGGCGTCTGCATCACGCGCGCCACCTGGGGCGTGGTGGGGTATGCGTGGTTCCCCACGCCGATCTGGTGGCCCTGGATGTTCTGGGATCTGCCCGCCTTCCTGACGCTGGCCGCCGCCGCCATGGTGCTGATCTCCACGCGGGCGCGCAGCCAGACGGCAGCGCAGCAGCTGGGCGGGCTCCTGGGCGTGCTGGCCACGGGCATCGTGGGCGTGCAGGCGGCCGGCGTGGCGCGCGCGGACCTCGCGACGGCGGGCTGGACGGGCGTGGCGCTCTGGTTGGCCGCGGGCCTGGTGCTGGCGCTGGCCCGGCGGGACTTCTCGCGGCAGCGGTTGGTGCTACGGCTGTAGGTTGACCGGGCCGCCCGGGACGTCCAAGGTGCCGTGGATCTGGTCGGTGCCGCCCATGTGCAGCAGCTCGACGTGGGCCACCGCCGAGGCGCGATCGCCCTGGACCTGGACCGTGAAGGTGCCCATCACCTCGCCCGGCGTCGTCGCGGTGCGGTTAGGGCCCTCCACCGGGGCCACCCCAAGGACCTTGCCCAGGTGTTGGCGCACGGCCGCGTTGCCGCGCAGGTACGCCTCCACGGCCGCGTAGCGGTCGCCGAAGGTGGCCTGGGCCCAGGCGTGGCGGACGGCCGTGGGGGCGGCGTTGCCCGGGAAATCGGACGCCGGGCGGACGATGGCGAGCGTGCCGACGAGCACGATCAAGGCCACCAACGCCGCCTGGGCGGCACGGGCCCAGGCCGCGGACCAGGCCGGGGGCGACCAGCGCGCCGCCACCCAGGCCCCGCCATAGGCGCCGGCAAGGCCCGCCGCCCATTGGAGCGGGGGGAAGCCCAGTAGGCCCGTGGACGCCAGGCCCAGGTTCGAGCCGACGGCGGCGCTGGTGGCAATCAAGCCGGGCGAGACCGCGGCGCCCCGCACCCAGGGGATGGCGATCGCCGCGTACGCGCCCAGCCAGCCCCACGCCACCGCCATCAGCATCAGCTGGACGATCCCGCCCATGAAGTCCTGGTGGCCGTAGTTGGGCTCCGTGGCCAGCTGCGTAAGGCCATAGGCGACCGCCAGGCCCGCCAACAGGCCGGCCACGGCGAGCAGGCCCGCCCGGCGCGGCGTCATGGCTTGACGCTGGCCGAAGCGCTGGGGCTCGGAGACGGCGAGGCGGACGCCTTGGGCGACGACGACGGGGAGGGGCTGGGGCTCGCGGGGATCGCGTAGACGTCCACGCTCCAGGGGCCCGGCGGGTCCATCTGGAGGAAGAAGGCGTACGGGCCGCTGCGCGACGGGAACTTGAAGGTCGTGTTCACCGGGCCCACCGCGTCCAGGGCCAGGTTCTTCTCGCGCTGGTCATCGGAGTCCAGGTGCAGCACGAACGAGCCCGGCTTGCCGTCCGGCAGGTGCTCCACGTGGCAGATCGTGCCGCTGGCGCCCATCTGGAACGGCCCGGCGTAGAGGCCCTTGCCGGCGTAGCGGAAGGTGGGGCTTGCGGAGGCCGTGGGCACGGTGGCCACCTTACACTCCGGGCCCAGATCGAGGTGGGCGCTGGGATCGGCGGGCGTGGTGCCCGGGCCGCTGGCCGGCGGGTCGGTGCCCCCGATGCCGGGGTAGTATGGCACCGGGCTCTGGCCGCCGTAGGGCTGCGCCGGCACGGGCGAGCGGTCTCCGGCGGGAGCGAGCGAGCGCGGCGAGGCCACCGGCGTGCGCACCACGGTCTCGCGCACGGCCTGGGGCGTGGAGGGACACCCAGCCAACCAGCCGACGGCGATGGCCAACCCCCCGGTGCGTAGCAGTTTCCCAGTCATGACGGCCCTCCGGTCCCTACATACCACCAAGCGTTCGATCCCGTGCACGCGCGGGAATAATCGCCTCGGAGGATCGGCCCATGTCCCAAGACAGCTTCAAATCCCAAAGTACCAGCTTCACCGCCAGCACCGGCGGCGGCCTCGGCGGCCTCGACGACCTGGAACTCGACCTGCCCCCCGCGGCCCCGCCGCCGGACAGCTACCAGCAGAACGATGACTGGCAGGCCGGCGCCAGCGCCGACGGCGAGCTTGGCCAGGACCTCCCGCTCGACGCCGACGCCGACGCCTATGGGCTCGACGCCTACGCCACCGAACACGGGCTGGACGGCCCGGTCGCCGCGGCCGTGCCCGCCGGCGCCGCCTGGGAGGCGATGCTCGAGGAGGAGTTCACGCGGAAGGACAAGAACGGCGACGGCTTCCTTTCCATGAAGGAAATCTCGATCAAGGAGCTGCTGGAGCTGGACGTGGACCACAACGGCTTCATCAGCATCGACGAGTTCTACGCCGTCTTCATGAAGAAGACCGAGGCCACCTTCTTGAAGCAGGACCTGGACCGGGACAGCCGGCTCAAGCGCGCGGAGTTCTTCAAGGGCGCGCCGTCGCCGGAGCTCGAGGCGGAATACCTGCGCTTCGCGTCCCAGCCGGACAAGGGCTTGACCTTGGACGAGTTCCGCAACCAACTCGCGTCGCAGCGCGACGCCAAGAAGCGCTAACCGACGGCTTGACCACCCCTATTCGGGGCTGCATCCCGCTGCCCTACCACCACATGATGCTGGCCAACCGGCCCCGCATGGACGCCTTCAAGCACGCCATCGCGCGCTGGGTGCACCCCGGCGACGTGGTGCTGGAGGCCGGCGCGGGCACCGGCATCCTGTCCGCGCTGGCCGCACGCCAGGGCGCCCGGCGCGTCTACGCGGCGGAGCTGGACCCGCTGGTGGCCGCCACCTGCCGCGCCACGATGGCGCTCAACGGCCTGGCGGAGATCGTGACCGTGGTGGAGGGCCCCGCGGAGGCGCTGGCCGCGCCGGAGCCGGTGGACGTGGTGATCTGCGAGATGCTGCACGTGGGGCTGGTGAACGAGCAGCAACTGCCCGTCTTGCAAGCCGTGCTCGCCAACCTGGCGGCCCGGCAGCCCATGTCGACCTTACGCTGCATCCCGTTCGGCGCCGTGAACGCGATCCAGCTGATGCAGGTGGACTACGGCTACGAGGGCCTGCAGATCCCCCTGATCCGCACCGCCAACCCCTACGGCCTGGAAGACCCACGCCTGGCAGCCGTCTCCGAGCCGGAGCCGTACTGGATCGTGAACTTCCTGGCGCCGGAGCAGGGCGTGGACACGGCGGTTACGCTGACGGCGGTCCACGACGCGGAGGTCAACGCGCTGCAGCTGGTGACGAAGGTCGTGCTGACGGACGACTGGACCCACCCCTTGAACGACTGGTACCTCTGGACCATGCAGCTGCCCATGCCGCAACGCCGGGTGCAGGCTGGCGAGCAGGTGGGGGTGCATGTGGCCTACGAAGCGGGTTGTGACCTGGAACAGGTGCACCTGGCCTGGATCTAGGAACGACAATACGTTAACCTTGAATTAACCATGAAACAACCTACCGTTAGGCAAAAAGGCCGTATGCTTAAGAACCCATTAAGGGCTTAAGCCCTGCTTAACGATAGGAGTCCCCCCGTGAAGAAGCTACTTGCCGCCGCGCTGCTCGCCGCCGCGGTTTCCGGTTGCGGCACCCATGCCGCCGCTCCTGCCGCCCAGGCGCCGGCCGCCAAGGCCGTCACCGCTCAGGCCAGCACCAAGTTCCAGCCGATCATCCACTACATCACCGCCAACGGCCAGATGGGCCAGTCCTTCATCGCGCCCCCCAACTACAACATCCGCCTGCAGGCCTACGCCACCGGCGACGGCCCCCTGACGTTCAACTGGCAGGGCTGGGGCATCATCATGGGCTTCGGCGACTGGGCCAACTGGGTCACGCCCATGATGCCCGGCACCTACACCGTGCAGCTGCAAGCGCGCGACAACCATGGCGGCCTGGCGTGGCAGACCCTGTGGTTCACCATCCGCCAGCGCGCCACCCTGGCGCCGACCGAGCTGTCGGCCGCCGACAAGGCCTCGGCCAAGGGCCCGGAAGCCAAGTAAGACCCCCTCCGCCTACCGGCACCTCCCCCGAAATGGGGGAGGGAAAAGGACCCCCGACTACCGAGTCGGGGGTCCCTTCGTTTAGGTTAGGTTGGGTTTAGAACGCCAGGCCCAGGCCGGCGTAAGGCGCCTGCCAGGTGTTCTGACCGCCCGGGGCGTTCAGCATCAGGTAGCGGTAGCCGCCACCGATCAAGACGGGACCGAGCTTGATGTCGAGGCCGGCCTTGCCGTCCAGCATGTAGGCGTTGGAGAAGTTGTGCGCGCCCTTGGCGGAAGCGTTCAACCAGAGCCAGTCGCCCGCCAGCGGGAAGTCCGCGCGCAGGCCCACGGCGCCCATGTTGAAGTTCTGCGTGTTCAGGCCACGGTAGCCCAGCGAGCCCGTCAGCCAGCCCTTGGCCGAGCGCCACTTCAGGTCGGCGTCGTACATGGTGACGGCGGCGGGAGCGGCCGTACCGCCCGCCACGCTGGTGAACGACGGGAACATCGTCGCGTCGCCGCCGATGCCCATGTCGCCGAACCACAGGGTCGCGCCGCCCATCCAGTTGGAAGTGGCCGACGGGGTGAAGTTGAACGCGGTGCTCGGGGCGACGGGCAGGAACCAATCGGCCGCGTGCAGCTCCAGGGTCGGACGGTTCATGCCGCCTTCGCTCATGGGGGCCGGGGTCGGCTTCATGGTCGGCTTGGCCGTGGGGGCCATGGTCGGCTTGGCCGTGGGGGCCATCGTCGGCTTGGCGGTCGGCATCGGCGTCGGCTTGGGCGTCGCCATCGGGGTCGGCTTCGGCGTCGGCTTCGGGGTCGGCTTCGGCGCCGGCTTGGACATCATCTCCTGATGCTTTGCCAGGGCCTTCTGCAGCGCCATGACGTCAGCGCCCTTGGCGGTCTGGTTCAGGGTGCGGCCCTTGAGGCCGAGGGCGGCCAAGGTCTTGGGGCCGGCAACGCCGTCCACCGCGAGCTTGTGCATCTTCTGGAAGTTACGGACGCCCTGCGCCGTCTGGGGGCCGTAGATGCCGTCGAACGGCCAACGCACGTTCCAGCACCACATCATGTTGTTGTTCGGGGTGGTGTTCGGTTTTGGCGACGGGCTGGCCGCCGCGATCAGGTCGGAAGCGGCCTTCGCATCCGCCTGGTGGGCGCCCAGGATGGCGACCGCCGCGGCGACGAGAATGGCGGAGAAGCGACGATGGTGCATGAATCCTCCAAATAGAGTCGATAACTGTTACAGATTGCAACGCATTCGCCCGGCTGTCGGTGGGGGTCAAACCCCTGGTTGCTGCCACTACTTTACCCAGCCGATCGATCACCGTCTAGCTTGCTTGGTCCACAGCTGCGGGTCAAAATCCCGGAAACCGCCTCCTGATGCGGCAAGGAGGCAATCGAGGGTTGTTACGGTCTGATCTGGACAAGCGACGGGGGCCTCGACATGCGTCGAGGCCCCCGCAACGTTATGGTAGTTGGCTTAGAACGCCAGGCCCACGCCGGCGTAAGGCGCCTGCCAGGTCTCCGTGCCGCCGGCCAGGCTGGTCCACATGGCGCGGTAGCCGCCGCCGATCAGGACCGGGCCGAACTTGAGGTCCAGGCCGGCCTTGCCGTCGAGCAGGTAGCTGTTCGCGGTCGAGAAGTTGTAGCCACCCTTGCCGCCGAAGTTCAGCCACAGCCACTCGCCGGCGATGGGCAGGTCCCAACGCACGGCCGCCGTGCCGTAGTTACCGCCGGCCAGGCCGCGGTAACCCAAGCTGGTGCTCATCCAGCCGGCCGCCGAACGCCACTTCAAGTCGCCGTCGATCATGTTGGTGTTGGGCATCGCGGCCGAGGTGGGCGACGCGATGAAGCTCGGGAACATCGTGACGTCGCCGCCGATGCCGATGTCGCCGAACCACAGCGTGCCGCCGCCGGTCACGATCATGCCGGGCGTGAAGGCCGCACCCGTGGCGTTGGTCGGCAGCATCCAATCGGCCGCGTGCAACTCCAGGGTCGGACGGTTCATCGCGCCTTCGGGCTTGGGGGCCGCCGTCGGCTTCATGGTCGGCTTGGGCGTCGGAGGAGCGGTCGGCTTCATCGTCGGCGCCGCCGTGGGCATGGGCGTCGGCTTGGGCGTGGCCATCGGGGTCGGCTTCGCGGACGGCTTGGCCGACGGCTTCGGGGTCGGCTTCTTGGCCGTCTGCATCCACACGCGGTGGTGGCCCAGCGAGTGCTGCAGGC
Source organism: Cyanobacteria bacterium RYN_339 (assembly GCA_028287685.1). Lineage (GTDB taxonomy): Bacteria > Cyanobacteriota > Sericytochromatia > S15B-MN24 > JAQBPE01 > JAQBPE01. Next base: position 10,938 of record JAQBPE010000167.1, read on the forward strand.
GGCGGACGTCGTCGCCCTTCGCGCCGCTGGTCAAGGTGCGGCCCTTCAGGCCGAGGGCGGCCAGGGTCTTGGGGCCGGCGATGCCGTCCACCGTCAGGCCATGGTGACGCTGGAACCGACGCACACCTTCATTGGTCTGCGGGCCAAAGATACCGTCCTGCGCCCAGCCCTTCTTCCAGCCGCAGTCGCAACGCTCCCAGTTCCAGTCGGTCTTGCTGGGCTTGTTGGACGCCTTGGGCGCCGTGCTGGCCTTGGCGACGATCATGTTGTCGGCCGCGTTGGCGATGGCAGGGGTGGTGCCGAGGAGCGCGACGGTCGCGACTACCAGGGCGGCGGAAAAGCGATGTTGGTCCATGAATCCTCCAAAATGAGTCGACGACTACTATAGGTTGCAACGCTTTCGGCCGGTTGGCGGTGAGGTGTCCCTCGGTTGCTGTCCCAACTTTACCGTCACGCCCCTGGAACGTCCAGCGGGCGCCGCTAATGCTTGCTTGCCTTGACGATGAGGTAGGTCAACGGATCCGTGACCGAGACGTTGGCGATCGCCAACGTCATCCCGAGACCAAGGGCCACCACCGCCCCCGGCGCCACGGCCCTGGCCACCCCGTCCACCTCGACGGCGCCCTGCCCGCCCGTGAAAATCACGAGCTCCGGGAACGCCTCTTGGACATGCGTCCCGACCCGCCCGCCCGGCGCCAGCTCGCAGGCCAGCGCGGCGCGGAAGGGATCCAACGCCTGGGCGCCCAGCAGGTCCCAGACCGTGACCTGGCCGGCGCCTCCGAAGAGGTTTTCATGGATGAACATGCCGGCATCATAGAGGATTCCCCGGGAAGGACGCGAAGCATGGAGAGGGGGGAACCCCAGGGTTCATATGGAGGGGTAAGGATGAAGAGCAAGGCAGAATACCGTGGCCACCCGATCCACCCGATGTTGATCGGCGTCCCGATCGGGCTGTGGCTGGCATCGCTGGTGGCCGACGTGGCCTACATGTTCACCTACGAGGCGTTCTACTTCAGCGCCGCGCAGTGGACGATGGGCTTCGGCGTCCTGGGCGCGCTGGCGGCCGCGATCCCGGGGCTGATGGATTACTTCGGGCCGGTGCAACGCTCGGCGGAGGCCCGCCGCACGGCCTTCGCGCACGGCGGGATCAACCTGGCGGTGACGATGATCTACGCCGTCAACTGGTTCTTCCACGCCAACGGCGCCAACTACGGCGCCCCGTTGGCGCTGGCCGTGGCGCTGAACGTGCTGGGCTTCGGCATGGTGGCCGTTTCCGGCTGGCTGGGCGGCGAGCTGGTCTACCGCCTGGGCCTCGGCTTCGACACGCGCCGCGTGAGCATCACGATGCTCGAGGACGAAGAGGCGCGCGTGCCTACCGAAACCCGCTAAGCCGTAACGATCGTCACAACCTGGCGGGCGAGGGTAAAAGATCCAACAGGATCCCTCGCCCGTCAGGTTCGTTTACATGTCCGTAGCCCTGCTCAAAATTGTCCTGAAAGGCGCCGCAACCGGCGTGGCGCTCGCGGCTGCCGTTTTCTCGCCGCCCGGCCAGGACGCCTATGCCGCCTGGGCGCTGCGCCACGCGGCCGACGGCTTGCGCTACACCAGCGTGAACGGCCCGGAGATCGGCGCGGGGACCGTGAAGTTGGACCTGCCGGACGGCAGCAACGGCGTGAGCGACGAGAACCGCCAGCGGCGGGTCTACCGCTTCGCTCGGGAGCTGGACCTCGGCCATGCCGGGGCCGCGCGCGTGGCCTTTGACCTCACGGGCCACCCGGAGGGCCTGCCCGGCCGGGCGACCCTGGAAACGCACAACAAGAAGACCTTCCGCGCGGTGCACGTGCGCGAGGACGGCCAACATGCGGGTTTCTACCAGCTGGCCAACCACGACGAACGCTACTTCAGCGTCGCCATCTACTACGACGAGACCGCCACCAACCCGAAGGCCATGGCGGCCGTGATCGACCACATCCTGGGAAGCGTCCAGGACTGACGGAGGGGAACTCATGAAGACCATGTTGCTTGCCATCACCCTGGTGCTGGGCCTTGCCGCGCCCGCCCTGGCCGAGGAGAAGTACTACTACTGGCCGTCGAACTACACCAAGCCGGCGGATCCGGCCTGGCCCGGCTCCGACCCCACCTGGACCTCGGCCCACCCGTCCTGGCTGCAGCAGAACTGGCAATGGACCACCGGCGCCGGCACCACCTGGAAGCCGCCCGTGGCGCCGGCCGCCGTCCCTACGGAGATGGACATGCAGACGGCCTTGTCCGCTTGTGCCGCCCGCGGCGACGTGGCGATGGTGAAGGCGCTGGTGGAGCACGGCGCCAACGTGAACTTGCGGGACCAGTGGGGCTACACGGCCCTGGCCTGGGCCTCCCAGCGCGGCCGCGTGGCCGTGGTGGATTACTTGCTGAAACACTGGGCCCAGCCCAACCCGGCCGACCGCGAAGGCTACACGCCGCTGATGTGGGCGGCCCAGGAAGGCCAGCTGGACACGGTCAAGTTGCTGCTGGCCCACGGCGCCAACCCCTTCGTGGCCGACCGCCGCGGCTTCGACGCCATGGGCCTGGCCCGCCTGAGCGGCAACGCGGGCGTGGTCTCCGTGGTGCAGAACGCCATGTTGTCGAGCCCCAGCGCCAAGCGCACGCTGCCCACGCCTCCTTGACCCTCCGCCACCGCCGGGCGCTGTTGGCGCTGGCCCTACCGCTCTCCGCCTGGGGTTGCAACCCGGGCGGCGTGCCCGTGGCCACCGCCAGCCG
>JAQBPE010000168.1 GCA_028287685.1 Cyanobacteria bacterium RYN_339
GATCGAGAGCCGCATCATCACCACCTCCACGCTCGATCCATTGAACCGTGAAGAGGTGGCCGCCTTGGTGGAGTTCCGGCTGCAAGTGGCCGGCTGGGGCGGCGCCCCGCTCTTCGCGCCGGAAGCGATCGAGGCGCTCTATCTCAGCAGCCGCGGCATCCCGCGCCGCGTCTGCACGCTGGCGTTCAACATGATGCAGGCGGCCTTCGCCGACGGCGCCTTCTTCATCTCCGGCGAGCGCGCCCGCATGGTGTGCGAGCGCGAGGCCAGCAACCGCGGCGTGGAGTCCGGCTTCGACCTGGCCGTGGCCGTTTAATGTCGACCTCCCTCAAGGCCTTCGACCAGCTGGCCACCGCCAAGCGCCAGCAGCGCGGCACGCCGGTCCCGCAAATCCCCCTCGTGCAAATCGCGCCCCTGCAAGGGCAGCCCCGCAAGCACATGGACCAGGACGCCCTGGCCGAGCTGGCGGAGAGCATCAAGGCGCACGGCGTGATCCAGCCCATCTTGCTGATCCCGCGCAAGGCCGCGCTCGAGACCGACGTGGCGCGCTACAGCATCGTCTGCGGCGAGCGGCGCTTCCAGGCCTGCCGCCTGGCCGGGCTGGATTCCATCCCCGCGTTGATCCGCGACTACGAGGACAGCGAGGTGGCGCTGTTGGCGCTGCTGGAGAACCTCCAGCGCGAGGACCTGACGCCGCTTGAAGAGGCGGAATACTTGGTCCAGCTCAAGAAGCAGTACGGCTTCACGGAGGAGCAGCTGGGCGATCACCTCGGCAAGAGCCGCGACTACGTCCACATGCGCCTGCGCCTGCTGAACCTGGCCCCGGACATCGTGGAGACCTGGCGCGACGCGGAGGCGCCGGACGTCTTCGAGAAGCTGACGCCCTCGCATGCCATCCTCGTGAACCAGGTGGCGGACCCCGAGGCGCGCCAGAGCCTGACCCAGGCGGTCGTGGCGGACGGCATCACCGTGGCGGAGACGCGCAAGCGCATCCAGGCATTGAAGGGCGACATGCCGGCCAAGGCGCCCCGCCCCGCCCCCGTCAAGGGCGCGCGCCTGGCCCTGGAGGACCTGGCCATGTTCGACCTGTTGGCGCCGCTGGTGCGCGCGGGCGCCACCGACGTGTCGTTGGCGGAGCTGGCCGAGGCACTCGAGCGGGACATGGCCTGGCTCAAGCGGCTGCAGAAGAACGGGCTCGCCTCCTAGACGTTGCTTGACGCGGCTGCCTGCTAGGCCCTACGATCCCCCCATGTCCACTGCCGTCTTGACGCACCCCTCCACCAACGAGGACTGGGAGAAGCTCCTCGCCTTCAGCAAGCTCGTGCACCCGCGCGACGCCCAGGAGGTCTTCGTCCGGCTCTATAAAGAACGCCCGGACTTGGTGCCCGAGAACCACGCCATGCTGGTCGAGGACGGCGAGGTGCTGGCGACGGCCTCGCTGCTGCCGCACCACCACTACTTCGGCGACGCCGAGCTGGAGGTGGGCGAGCTGGCGCTGGTGGGAACGCACCCCGACCGCCGCATGGAAGGCCACGCCCGCCGGCTGGTGGCGCACTGGCTGGAAGAGGCCAAGAAGTCAGGCCTGGCCTACGTCTATCTTTACGGCATCCCGCGCATGTACGAGACCTTCGGCTTCTCGTACGCGGCGCCGGCGCACTTCTTCCCCTACCTGCGCATGACCCGGGACGTGCTGGAGGCGGTCATGTCGCCTTACCGCGTGCGTCCCATGATCCCGGCGGACGTCGTGGTGATGGAGGAGTTGTACGACCGCGCGAACTGCCGCACGCCCATGGCGGAGGTGCGGTCGCACGAGTACTGGACCTACCGCCTCACGACCACGCGCCAGCGCGGCTTCAGCTGGTGGGTGACGGTCGACGAGAACAACACGCCCCACGGCTACATCTGGGCCGACCTCGAGAAGGGCCGCCTGCGCGAGGTCGTTGCAGCCGACGAAGAAGCTGCCCGCGCCATCCTCCAGTGGATGCGCTGGGAGCTGGCGGAGCGGAAGCTGCCGGAGTTCAGCGCCCAGGTCCCCCTCAACCAGACCTTCGCGCGGTATGCCCACCGGGCCGGCGCGATGATCGCGAGCCCGCACACGGCCTACCCGGGCAACTGGGCGGCCATGATCAAGATCCTGCGCTTCCAGCCGGTGATCGAGGGGCTGAAGACGCAGTTCGAGGAGCGCATCAACGAGAGCCGCTATGCACGCCAGGAGTTCTCGTTCACGCTGGTGAGCGGCGAGGACGCCGTGAACGTGCGTTGGCAGGAGAACCGCATCAAGGTGGGCCCCGGCGCCGTCGGCCACGAGATCCGCTTGCCGTCCACGGTCTGGGGGCCGCTGCTGACGGGCTACCGCACCATCGACGACTACCCGCACATGGAGCTGGACGAGAAGGAGCGCCATCTCTTGCGCGTGCTCTTCCCGGGCGGCAACCCGTATATCTGGGACCTCGAACAGAGCGACGAGCTCTAGTTACCAGTCTCGCCCCAGATCCCAGATGGGGTGCATGACGTGGAAGCCGGCGCGGTCGTAGACGCCCATCGCCTCGACGGTGTCGTTCGCGTGCACGTCCACGGTGGCCCGCCCATGGTCATGGGCCGCTTGGATCGCGCGGTCCACCAGGGCCGAAGCCAGGCCGCGACGACGCGCGGTCGGGGCCACGGCCAGCCCGTTGATGAACAGGCGCTCGGCCGTCAGGTCGGCCAGCAAGAAGGCGGCGATGTCCTCGCCGTCACGCGCCACCCACACATGGGCCGCGTTGCGTACGGGCTGGCTCCATTCCTCGTCGGTCCAGTGGTTCTCGGGGAAGACCTCCTGGCTGACGCGCACGATCCCGGCCAAATCTTGGGGCTCGAAAGCCCGGACGCGGGGATCGATTTCCCGCGGGCCGGGCGCGGCGTGGCGCAGGCGTTGGGCGCGGTGCTGGACGTGGTAGCCCACGCCCTCGAACGCAGCCACGGCGCCCGCGGAGGTGGCGAAGATCTGGGAGTTGGCGGCGCCGTCCGCGCGCGCGATCGGTGCCAGCTTGGCCATCGCGGCCGGTGCGGCCTCGGCCAGCGCCTCCGGCGAGCGGGCGGTGTAGAGCGTGAAGAACGAGCCCACGCCCAGCCAAATCGCGGCGTCGTCCGTGCGGTAGACCAATGGCGAATCTTCCGCCAGCAGCGTCGCCAGGCGGTTGCGCACGCGCACGGAGCACATCCAGGAGGCGTGCTCCGCGAAGGCGAAGTACTGGTCGGCCAAGGCTTCCGCGGTGATCACGGCGTCGTCCCGGCTTCCACCTGGTACACGGTGGAGCGGTTGCGGCCGCCGTGCTTGGAGGCGTACAGGGCCTGGTCGGCGCGCTCGAACAGGTCCGAGGCCGTGTCCGCCATGGCCGGGAAGGTGGCCAGGCCGATCGAGATGGTGATGCGCAGTTGCTCGCCTTCGGGCCCGGCCAACGCCGAGGACTCGATCTCGCGGCGGATGCGCTCCGCCGTGACGAGCGCGCCGGGCGTGTCCGTCTCCGGCAGCAAGACCACCATCTCCTCGCCGCCGTAGCGACAGGGCAGGTCCAGGCCCACGCGCACGCAGTCGCGGATGGTCTTGGCCACCTGGCGCAACACCGCGTCGCCCGTGGCGTGGCCGTAGGTGTCGTTGAACTTCTTGAAGTGGTCGATGTCCATCACCAGCAGCGAGAACTTGCCGCCGAAGCGCTTGGTGCGGCGGATCTCCTCGTCCAGGCGCAGCAGGAAGAAGCTGCGCACGTACAGGGCCGTGAGGCCGTCCACGGTGGCCTGGCGGTAGAGGCGGGCGTTGTCCACGGCCAGGGCCGCGGTGTTGGCGATGGCGGTCAAGACCGACACCTCCTTCTCCAGCGCCTTGACCACGCGCGAGCGCGAGTCGACGTACAGCACGCCCGTGATGCCGCTCTGGCCGATCAGCGGCACGGCCACCACGGAGTTCAACTTCAAGTTCACCACCGACTTCTTGGCGGCGAACTCCTCGTCGGCCATGGCGTCCGTCAGGAAGACGCTCTGCTGGGTGTCCACCACCTTCTGGCAGATGGACCGGCTCATCTCGCGGCCGGCCTGTGGGGGCAGCGGGCCGTCCTGGTCGCGGCCCGCGCCGAAGACCAGCTGGTCGTTCTCCACCAACAGGATGAAGGTGCGCTCGGCCTTGGTGACCTCGATCGTGATGTCGGCGATCAGGTCGAGCACCTTCTCCAGCTCCAGCGTGCGGCTGAGCGTGCGGCTCAGGCGGTTGAGCATCTCGAGGTGGACCTGGCGCTCTTCCTGGGCGCGCATCAGCTTGGCGTTGACGATCGCCTGCGCCGTCAGCGAGCCCAACGCCTGCACCGTCTCGAGGTCGGAGGTGGCGAACTGGTCGGAGAGGCCCTGGCGGTCCACGTAGATCGCGCCGATGCATTCGTCCTGGTCCTTGAGCGGGACGCAGATGATGGTCTGCAAGTTGAGGCCCATGACGCTGGCCTGCTGGGCGAAGCGCTGGTCGGAGAGCGCGTCGAGCACGCAGACCGTTTCGCCCGTCTCCAGCACGGTGCGGGCCACGGTGCGGCTGTATTGCTCGCCGCCGCCGCCCTCGTCGACGAAGCCCGGCGCCGTCAGGTAGCGCTGGGTGCCCAGGTTGGCGCCTTCCTTCAAGAGCAGCAGGCCGCGCTCCGCGCCGGCGATTTCGATCACCAGGGCGAGCGCGCGGTCGATCACGGTGTCCAGCTTGAGCGTGGAGTTCACGGCGTTCGCGAAGCTCACGACCTGCTCCAGCCGGCGCTGGGTCATGGCGTGGTCGCCGCTGGCGAGGCCGCCCTGGCTCTCGACCAGGGCCAGGCCCTGCTCCAGGCGCTTGGCCAGCTCGCGCAGGCCGGCCAGCGAGTTGGGCACGGGTCCGCCCGAGACATCCACGGATGCGGTGTCTTCCACCATCAGCTGATCGCGGCCGTAGGCGGCCATGTAACGGCCCGCGTCCTCGCCCAACGCCGACGCCAGCGACTGGGCCAGTTCGCGGCCGCGCGCCAGGGCGCCCTTGCGGCCCTTGGGCGGGCCGAAGCGGGCCATGGCGGCCAGGCCTTGCACCAGCAGGTGGCGTTGCTGGGTGTCTTCCATGATCTTGACGGCCGCCTCGATCGAGGCCGTCCCGCCTTCGCCTTCGGCGGCTTCGAGCTCGGCTTCCAGCAGCAGCAGCTCGGCTTCCCAACGCGGGGCGTCCACCTCGGGCAACAGCGCGCGGGCGGCGTGCAGGGCCTGGTAGGCCGTGGCTTCGTCTTGTTGGGCGATCGCCGCGCCCGCCCGCAGCAACTGCGAACGCAGGCGCAGGACGGCGTGGGGCTCGTGCAGCAGGGGCTCCACGATGCCGAAGACGTCGCCCGGCCGGCCGGTGGCGAGCGCGATGTCCGCCTCCACCAAGGTGGCGCGGTGCTGCATCTCCGCCGAACCGGCCGATGCGCCGAACTCGCGCAGGGCGTCGGCCTCGGCGCGGGCTTCTTCGAATTGGCCCAGCATCAGGCGGATGGGCGCCTCCAGCTGGCGGATGATGGCGCGGACGTACTTGTGCTTGATCTCCTCGGCCACGTGGGCGGCCTCCGCCAGGCGGCGCAGGCCCTCCGACGAGCGGCCCAGGTGTGCCAGGGCGGTGCCTTCCACGGCCATGGCGGCGGCCATGGGGAACTTGCGGTTGAGCGCCTTGGCGCTGGCCGCGACCTCCGCTGCGCGCGTCTCCGCGTCCGCGTAGTGGCCCTGTTCTTCGGCCACCAGGGCCAGGTTCAGGCGGGCGAACAGCGCCTCGCCGGAGTTGCCGATCGTCTCGAAGAGCAGCGCGGCGCGCTGGAAGGCCTGTTGGGCGCCGGCCAGCTGGCCCAGCGCAAGTTGGAGGTTGCCCAGGCCGGCGGCGGCCATGGACTCGAGGTGGGGGTTGTCCAGCTCGCGGGCCAGGCTCATCGATTCCTCGAGGCAGGCCAGGCCCTCTTGCAGGCGGCTTTCCTCGCCCTGGAAGGTCTCGCCGATCTCCGCGAGCACCTGGGCGCGCTCCACCGGGCCGGCATGGCGCCGCACCAGGCGCAGGGCCTGGCGCCCGTGGCTGTAGGCGGTATCGAGGTCGCCCGCGAAGAAGCTCAGGCGCGCCATCGCGCGGTGCGAGCGAGCCAGCTCCAGCGGCACTTCCTCGCCGGCGGCGGAGGCGGCACGGTCGAAGGCGTCCTTGGCCTCGTCATAGCGGCTGGCCAGCTGGTGGATCTTGCCCAGGCCGTTGTAGGACCGGGCCAGCAGCTCCGCTTCCCCAATGGATTGGGCCAGCTCGACGCATTCCTGGGCGATCGCCAGCGCGGCTTCGGCCTCGTCCAGCCCGCGATGGGCGGTGGCGAGCACCTCCAGCACCTCGATGCGGTCGGCGGGGGGCAGGCTGGCAGAATAGCCGCGGGCGGCCTGGGCGAAGCGGCGGGCCTCGGCCAGGGCCTTGACCTTCACGTTCTGGCGCGCGGCCTCGATCAACCAACGCAGCGCGGCCTCCGGATCCGGGCCGCTCAAGCCGTGGTGGGCCAAGGCGTTCACGAGGTGCAGCGGCGGGTGCTCGCCCGCGACCGCGCCGAGGGCGGCGGCGATCGCCCCGTGGCGGAGCGCCAGGGCATCGGCCTCCGGGCGCTGGGCCAGCCAGGCGGCCAGCTGGCCGTCAGACAGCGAGAGCGTGGCGCCGGAGGCCAGCAGCTGGCGGCCTTGCAGCTCTGCCACGGCTTCTTCGGCGGCGTCCGCGGCCAGGCCGCTGGCGGCGGGGAGCGTTTCCGGCGGCAGGCCGGTGGAGGCGACGGCCAGGGTCTCCGCCATGATCTGGGCGTTGGGCGACAGCTCGGCGTAGCGTGCCTGGTAGAGCGCTTGCAGCCCGGAAGGCAGCGCGCCGGCCTCGCCGGCCAACAGCGTCCAGCCCTGTTGCTTCTTCACCAGCTTCTTCTGGGCCAGCAGGTAGCGCAGCAGATCTTCCACGAAGCGCGGGTTGCCGCGGCTGGACTCGTGGAGCTGGGCCCCGATTTCGCGCGGTGGCTCCTGGCCGGCGCCCACGCCGAGGTTGGCCGCCACGAGGGCCGCGGTCTCGTCCGCCGCGAGCGGGGCGAGCGCCTTGGCTTCGCCGGGGAAGGCCGGCGCTCCCTCCGTGGGCACGGTGGTGGCCAGCCAGAAGACGGGCCACTTGTCGCCCTGGGTGAGCAGCTGGGTCAGCAGCGTGACGCTGGCCTGGTCGACCAGGTGCCAGTCGTCGAGGGCCACCACCAGGCCGCGGCCGGCGGCCAGGCCTTCGATGATCTGGGCGAGCGCGAAGCGCAGCGCCTGCGGGGCGTCAGGTGCTTGGTTGTCGCCCCCGGTAAAAGGCGCCAGCGCGGCTTGCAGGGCGGCCGCGCGTTCCGGCGCCGCGCCGCGGCCCATGGCCAGCAGGTCGCGGCCCAGGTCCAACCACACGCCGAAGGGCGTCTGGGCGCCGGAGCAGCGGCCGCTCACGACCGGCAAATCCATCAGGCGCGCCTGGGCGGCCAGTTCCTCGATCAGCCGGGTCTTGCCCAGGCCCGGATCGCCTTGCAGCAGCAAGGGCTTGGGCCGATGACCCTGAGCAGCCTCGCCCACGGCGCCGATCAGTTCGCCCAGCAGCGCCTGGCGGCCCACGAAGGGTCCTTGCAGGGGCATGGCCAGCGCATCTTCTTCGTCGGCGGGCAGGCCGAGGGCCAACAACACCTCGTTGGC
>JAQBPE010000175.1 GCA_028287685.1 Cyanobacteria bacterium RYN_339
CGCCGGGGCCGGTCGTGGTCGGCTTGAGGCCGGGCCGGGCCGCCACGGTGCCCTCGCGCTGCGGCGCCGCGCCGCCGGTGGCCGCGGGCGTCTTGCAGCCGGCCGCGAGGGCCAGGGCCAGGAGGAGGGAGGTGCGGAATGCTCGCATGCCTCCTCCATATACCCGCCGGCCAATTCGCCGCTCGCGGCAGGCCCGCACGGCTCGACGCTAACCAAACAGCAGGGCCCCTTCGTGGTGCAGCAGCCAGCGCTTCTTCGGCAGCCCGCCCGCGTAGCCCGTCAGCTCGCCCTTGGCGCCCAGCACGCGGTGGCAGGGCACCAGCACGCCCAGCGGGTTGCTGCCCACCGCCCCGCCGATCGCGCGCGCGGCGCCGGGGGGCTTGCCCAGCTTCTTTGCGAGCGCGCCGTAGCTGGTGGTGGCGCCGTAGGGGATCTCGAGCAGCAGCTGCCAGACCGCGCGCTCGAAGGGGGTGCCGATCAGGTCCAGCGGCACGGCTTGGGGAGGGCCCGGTTGGCCGGAGAAGTAGCCTGCCAGCCAGTGCCCGACGGCGTCCAGCGCCGGGGCATCGCCTGCTACGAGGGGCTGGGCGCCGAAGCGCTTCTTCAGCCACGGCTCGTTGGACGGGTCTTGCGGGTCCGCAAAGGCCAGCGCCACCAGACCGCGCTCGCTGGCTACGGCCAACAGCGGACAGAGCGGGCTTGGGAAGCTGCGCGTGAGGAACATTGGGCTCCCGCGTGGACCGCGATGGTTATGGGGGGGCGCCTCGTCGGTTGGTTGCCGCGATGGCTGGATTATAGCCGATTGCCTGGTAGCCGTCTGGGCTTAGCGGCGGCAGGGCGTTGTCATGCATCCGGGGGCTGGCGGTTGGCGCCCAGTGTTAGCGGGGAGTGGCTTGGCGAAAGGGGCTGATTGCGAGGGTCGGCTTTTGCTAAGCTGGGCATGCAGCTCCGCTATTACAAAACTCCTATAATGGGTAAGAGAGGTACGACCGCTTGGAGCGCCGGAAGGACATTTGGTGGGTCGGATCGGCCAAGCGAGACATGCGGACCATGCCCAAGGGGATCCGCGCTGACTTCGGATATGGCTTGCACGAGGTGGCGGACGGCCGGACGCCCGTGGGCGCGAAGGCGCTCAAGGGATTTGGATCTGCCGACGTCCTCGAACTGCGGGCCGACGAGGAAGCAGGCACGTTCCGCGCGGTTTATACGGTGCGCTTCGAAGGCTTGGTGTTCGTCTTGCACGCGTTCCAGAAGAAGTCCCACCGCGGCGCTGCCACCAGCAATGCCGACGTGGCGTTGATCAAGGCGCGACTCGCCACGGCGGAAGCGGCGTTCCAAGCCTGGAAGGAGGCCCAAGGTGGCAGATGAGCACGAGCACGTGGAGCCCGGCAGTGGCAACGTCTTCGCCGATCTGGGCTTCGAGCCCGTTGAAGCCGAGGAGTTGACGGCTCGGGCGGCGTGCATCCGGCGGATCGCGAGGCTCAAGGAGCGGCGCGGCTGGAGCCAGGCCGAGCTAGGGAAGGTGATCGGGATGGCGCAGAGCGAGGTGAGCCAGCTCCTTGCAGGCAAGATCAGCCGGTTCTCGCTGGAGCGCTTGCTGCTTGCCCTCAACGCCCTGGGCATCGGCGTGCGTATCATGCTCGTGGAAACCGACGAGCCCCACCTGGTGGTGGAGGACCAAGTCGAGGCCCCGCCCACCCGCTCTGCATAGCGAAGGCCCCGCCGGTGTTGGCGGAGCCTCGAGGTCGAGTTCTGGAGGGGCTGACTACTGCTGCATCGGAAGGCCCGCGGCCTCCCAGGCGCTGGTGCCGCCCTGGATGTTGGTGATGTCTTCGAAGCCGGCCGCGACCAGCGCGGTGGAGGCCTTCATCGAGCGGTTGCCGGAGTGGCAGATGATCATGTAGGCGGCCTTCTTGTCGAGCTTGGCGCTCCAGGCGGCCAGGTCCGGCAGGGGCTGCAGGAGCGCGCCGGCGGCGTGGCCGCCGTTGAACTCCTCGGGCTGGCGCACGTCGATCAGGGTGATCTTGCCGTGGGCGGCAACCAGCGCCTTGTAGGCTTCGGCGGGGCCGGCCTGCTTGATCGTGGCGACCTTAACGACGGCGCGCGCGGCCATGGCCTGGGGCTTGGGCGGCGTGATGGGCTTGAAGGCCGTCACGGGCGCGTGGCCGCAGCCTACCAGGGCGGCGAAGAGGGGGGCAAGCAGGAGCTGGCGCATGGTCAAAGCCTCGCAGGGGAACGGCACGGAAACGACGCTGCCATGATAACATGATTTTAATCTAAAGCCAGGGTTGATTTAATCATCGTGATTCCGCCCGATCACGGGGAACAAAACCGCAAATGGCCGCGTCAGGTGATTGGTGGGGATGAATCCTCGCCGGCACCGACCCCTGGGAGGCCGCCATGCTCCGGATCGCTCGAAAGCTGAAAGACGTCACCTCGCCTGCTGTGCTGGCGTTGACGTTGGCGCTGTGCGCGCCGGCTTCCGCCGCCGAGAAGGTCGAGGTCCTTTCCGTCACCGCCTCGTCCACCGACGGCATGTTGATGGACGCCGTCGACGGCGATGCGACCACCGCCTGGCAGAACAAGCGCGAGGGCGATCGCGACGCCTGGCTGGCCGTGCACTTCTCGCAGTCGGCCAAGATCAAGGGCGTGCGGCTGCTGATGGACCCCCTGGGCGCCGACACCCAGATCGAGATCGAGACCTCGTCGGACGGCGAGACCTACAATGCCATGCTGCGCAACCAGCATGCCACCAAGACCACGCCCTTCGACCTGGTCTTCAAGGCGCCCGTGAACGCGCTCTACCTGCGCGTGCGCTTCCACTACGCCGGCAAGGCCACCGCGCCGCGCTTCCGCATCAAGGAACTGGACCCGCTGGGGGGTTAGCCCCGGATCAGGTCCGGGTTGCGGCCAACGGTCTTGGGGATCGGCTTGAGCTCGAGCACGGTGGTGTCCGGCACGTGGCGGCCGGTCAGGACCTCCGTAAAGGCCTTCTGGAAGGTCAGACGCGCGCCGGGCACCAGCTGGTAGTGCAGCGGCGCCCCCAGGGCGGGCGTGCCGGTGAAGCTGCCGACCACGTAGAAGTCCTCGGGCTCGTTCTTCAAAGGGTCGGTCCAGTCGGCGTAGACGTTGTGGTCGGTGCCCAGGTACAGGCTCGAGCCCACCTCGCCGATCGGCAGCTTCACGAAGACCTGGTCGAAGGCCACGGGCTTGGCGAGCAGGCCCTGGTGCACGAGTTGCAGCGTCAGCTTGCCGTCGTGCGTGCCGACCTTGGCGGCGTAGCCGCTCAGCAGGCCGTCGGCGTGCGAGAGCTGCGCATCCGGGGCCACGGCCGTGGCGCGGGACGCGGTTCCGCAGCCGGCGAGCAACAGGGCGGCAGCAACGATCCAGACGGTCTTCATGGGGGCCTCCAACGCAAGGGATGCTGCGTTATCCGGCGGGAGGCCGGCTGGCTTGTGGCGCCGGGGGAAAGCTGGGATTAAGCCTGGCTTAAAGTCTGGCCAAGCCGGTTAATCGATCGCGATCGGGCCGGGGAAGCGTGGGCCGGTGGGGCCGGTGGGGGCGTGCCAGATCAGGCCGCCGTCGCCGTCGCTGGGGCTCGGCTGCGGCGCGGGGGCGACCGGGGCGCCTTCCAGCAGCGCGCAGGCTTCGGCGGGGTCGAGCTGCCCGTCCTGGTTCGTATCCATCAGGCGGAAGACCGCCTGGGGGTCTGGCTGGTTGCACGGTGCGGGCGCGCCGATCGGGAAGGCCGGGTTGGCGTTCCGCACGTCGGGCACTTGCGGCAAGGCCTGGTCCAGGCCGAAAGTGGGTGTGGGGCGCGGCGTGGCGGGCGAGGAGGCCGCGGGTGCGCAGGGGGCCGGGTGGGCGGCCTGGTAGGCCAGGTACTCCTTGAGGTCCCAGCCGCCGCTGCGGTCGATGTCGAAGCGCGTGACCATCTCTTGGCAGGTGGGCGGCGGCACGGCCGGCCGGGCCGTGGGTGGGGCGGAAACGCCCGGCTTGGGCGAGCCCGCCAGGGCCAACGGCGCGCTGCTGGCGCGCGGCGCCGCCACCAGGCCGGCGGGCAGGCTGATCGTGATCAGGTTCTTCAGATCGCAGCCCTGGGCGGTCAAGACGAGCCCCAGCAGCAGGAGCTTGCAAGCGTTGCGCATGGGGTGGTTATACCCGCGGCCTCGAAATCGCTTGACAGGAACTAAGTGTTCGTAATACACTTAGTTCCAAAGGAAGGTTCGCCTTCCCCTTCTTCGAACCCTACTTAGTGTAGATGTGACAACAAGAGAAAGGACGGCTCCCGATGCGTTACCTCCTGGTCGACGTCGACACCCAGGTCGACTTCATGGCGCCCAAGGGCGCGCTCTACGTCCCGGGCGCCGCGGCGCTGGCGGGCAACCTGGCGGCGCTGGTGACGGCCGCGCGCGACGCCGGCGTGCCGCACTTCGCGACCGTCGACACCCACACGCTGGATGACCCGGAGTTCGCCGCCTACGGCTTCCCCGCCCACTGCGTGGCCGGCACCACGGGCCACGGCAAGATCACCGCCACGCGCCAGGAGGCGCCCCTGCTGGTGGACGGCAGCTTCAGCTACGCCCCCGAGGGGCGCGAGCTGGCCTTCCCCAAGGCCACCTTCGACGTCTACACCAACCCCGCCTTCCCCCGCGCGGTGGAAGCACGCCGGCCAGACGAGGCGATCGTCTGCGGCGTGGCGACGGACTACTGCGTGAAGGCCGCCGTGCTGGGCTTGCTGGCCCAGGGCGTGAAGGTGGCCCTGGTGGCCGACGCGATCGCCGCCGTCACCCCGGAAACGGGTGCCACGGCCCTCGCGGAGATGCAGGCCGCCGGCGCGCGGCTCGTCACCACGGCCCAGGCCGTCGCGCTGCTCGCGAAGGTGGTGGCGCATGTCGCTTGATCTCACCACCAAGCTCCACCAGGCGGCCTTCCAGGCCGGGCAGCCCCAGAGCGTTTACGCGCTCTTGGACTTCCAGCCCGCCGCCACGATCGCGCGCATGCCGCTGGACCTGCGCCTGGTACTCGACATCAGCGCCTCGATGTCCGACCAGGCCAACCCCGGCGACCGCGCCACCAAGCTCGCGCTGCTGCGCGACGCCGTGGCCGGCATGATGGAGGACTTGCAGCCCGGCGACCACGTGAAGGTGGTGCCCTTCGACGACAAGTCGCGCGTGGCCTACGAGGGCGTGATCCGCACGGACGCGGACAAGCAGAAGGCGATCGCCAAGGTGCTGGCCCTGCACACGTCCGGCGGCACCAGCATCCTGGCGGGGTTGGAATGCGGGCTGAAGGAGGCGGCCTTGCCCGGCCACGTGGCCCGCGTGGTGCTGGTGACGGACGGCGAGGGCGCCCAGCGTGAGGAGCCCGACTGCGAGCGGCTGGCCTTCGACCAGCGCGGCAAGAGCACCTGGCTGGTCTACGGCATCGGCATCGGCTACAACGACGCCTTCCTGGACGCGCTCGCGCGCGCCAACGGCGGCCAGTACGTCCACCTGTCCAACATGCAGACGGCGGTCGCCCAGTTCGCGGCCGAGATGCGGGTGATGGGCGAGATCGCGCTCACGAACCTGGTGGTCACGCTGGAGCCCGTGCCCGGCGTGGAGCTGGTCAAGGTGGACCGCATCGTGCCGCAGACGCTGGCGCTGCCGGTGCACATGCCCACCTTCCTCAGCGCGGACCTGGGCGACGTGGACAAGGCGCGCGGCCAGAAGCTGCTGGTGCAGCTGAGCGTGCCGGCCCTGGGCGTGGGCGACCAGCCGCTCTTGCGCGTACGCTGCGGCTTCCACGTGCCGGCTTTGAAGCTGCTCAATCAGCAGCGCGACCTGCTGGTGACGGCCACGTTTGCGGCGGAGGCGGCGGGGCCGGACGGCGAGGTGCTACGCACCGTGCAGTTGGCCGGCGCCACGCGGCTGGCCACGCTGGGCCTGGCGGAGGCGGCCAGCGGGGCTGGCGATGCGGCCGTGCGCACACTGGGCAGCGCCGCCGGGTTGTACGACGCTCTCGGCATGGCCGACATGAGCGCGAAGCTCGTGACGCTGTCGAGCGGGCTGGCTGGCACCGGCGCGGTGGACGAGGACGTGAAGCGCACGCTGACCACGATGTCGCGCCAGGCCTGGCAGCAAGGGGGCGGAAATGACCCCCTGCCCTAGCTGCCAGGCGGGGAACCCCGCGGGGAGCTTCTTCTGCATGGCCTGCTCGCTGCCGATGGAAATGGCGCCGGTGGCCGTCGCGGTGGCACCCCCGGCCCCGTCCGCCGCGCGCGGCGTGCGGCTGGTGGCGGTCGAGAACTTGCAGGAGACCGGCTTCGCGCTGGCCCTGCCGGACACCGCCTACGCCGGCACGCTGCTGGTGGGCCGCGCCGACCTGGCCGGCGGCACGGTGGTGGACGTGGACCTCGCCGCCGCCGGCGGGCGCGAGCGGCGGGTGAGCCGGCGCCATGCGCGCCTCACCTACGCCCAGGGGTTGGTGACGGTAGCCGACTGGGAGAGCGCGCACGGCACCTGGGTGAACAAGCAGCGGCTCGCGGCGGGCGCGGGCGCGGTGCTGGCGGATGGCGACGAGCTGCGGCTGGCGGACTTCGTGTTCCGCGTAGAGCTGCGATAAGGAGAACGGTCATGAAGGCTTACAAGGGTGCCCCCAAGCGTTGGATCGAGGGCTTCTACGGCGGCAGCTACCCGCCCGGCGAGGAGGCGGTCGAGGTGCGCAACCCGTTCTTCCGGCGCTTCTTCGGGCGCGACGCCCTGATGGTGCCGAACGTGGGCTTCCGCCTGGTGAACGGCCAGCCCCAGGCCCGCCCGCTGATCGTGGCGACGGACCTCCAGCCGGGCACCTTCGATGCGGCGGGCAACCCGATGGCGGGCGGCTCCAACGGCTTCTACGAGTTGGACGCGGCCAAGGAGCCCAGCCTGACGCCGCTGCGCCTGTTGCTGGAACGCGCCCGGCAAGACCAGCTGGTGACGCTCTTGCCCGGCGACCAGCACGAGAACCCGGCCTACTTTGACCGCAATGCCCTCACCACCACGATCCTGGACCCGGACCTGGGGCTTCTGTCGCCGCGCGAGCGCGCGATCGTCAGCGCGCGGTATGCGACCTGGATCGGCAAGCGGCTGCCGTTGGGCATCTGGGAGGCCATCTTCATGGACCCCGCGGACGCCGTGACGCGCGGGCAGCTGGTCGGCAAGGAGGAGCGCAACTTCCTGCCGCACTGCACGGAGTTCGTGGTGCGCTACCTGCCGGAGGTCGAACAGTGGCTCGACGCCCAGCGCCAGGACGTGGCGCAGCAGGTGGCCGGCGGCAAGCTGGTGCCGCGCGGCACGGTCTTCCCGATTGCCAAGGACGGGCTCACCGTGGACCTGCCCGACGACGAGCGCGGGCTGGGCGGCAACAAGTTCGACGCCGTGCTGAACGCGGCCTTTATGGGGCCGTACTTCCAGGGCGACGACCACCGCGGCGCCAAGCGCGCTGTTGTGGTGGGGTCGCTCGCGGAGTACTCCGTGCGCCTCGCGATCGAGCACCTGATCGACGCGGACGTGACGGTGGTCTGGCTGCTCACGGCCACCAAGAGCCTGGACCTGTTCTCCGCCAAGTTGGCCGAGGTGCACTACCTCAAGGAGCGCTACGGCAAGAAGCTGGTGGCTACCTACGACTGGCCCGAGGCCTTGCTGGGCCCCGTGCCGGCGGGCTGGGCGGCGGCGCAGGCCATCGTCGAGGCGCACGACCAGGCCGTCTTGGCCAACTGGCTGCCGCAGTACCAGGCGCAGCTGGCCGCCGGTCTGAGCGGCAGGGGCGCGCCCCTGGTCACGCGCGCCGACGCGCTGGCGGCCGTATGACGACCGCGGAGAAGGAGGTCTTCTCGACCCCGGGCTGGAACTTCGTGGGGGGCGATCGGCAGATCGAGGCGATCCTGCGCGACCTGCCGCCCAACGCACCCCTGGTGGTGCGCAACCGGCTGGCGAACGTGCTCGCGACCGTGGCGGGGCTCAACGACCTGGGGCGGCTGAACCCCTGGGAGCCCCTGCCGCTGCGCGTGCACGTGCCGGAGAACGCGCTGTTGGAGCCCGCGCTGGGGCTCCAAGACGTCTACCCGCCGGCGCTCTTCCACGAGGTGCTGGCGAGCCGGCTCTATCACCTGGCGGCCGCGCCGGAGAGCGAGGCCCTGCCCGCCGACGCGCTGGTGCTGGCGGTGGGCTACACTGCCGCGCACGAGCCGGCGGCGGCCCGGTTGGCTGGCTGGCTGGCGCGCCAGCAAGACCCCGCCCTGGTGCTGCTCGCACCGCGCGGGGCGGAGCTCGCCGCGTCCCTGCGGCCGTTCGCCGCGGGCGCCTGGAGCAGCGGCCACTGGGGCGGGCTGAACGCCTTCTCGCTGGCGACCGTCGAGGAAGCCGTGGTCGAGCGCGACCCGGCGCGGATCTATGTGGCCGCGGCCGACCCGACCGCGCT
>JAQBPE010000185.1 GCA_028287685.1 Cyanobacteria bacterium RYN_339
GGTGGGGTCCTTCTCCTGGCGGTCCAGCTTCCAGGTAGGCGCGTACTTGAAGCGGAACTCCGATTGCTCGTAGGCCTTGGGGGGGATGACCGGGGCGGCGCTCGGCTTTGGGGAGGCGGCGGCGGAAGCGGCCGCGGCCGCAGTGGCCGCCGCAGCAGCAGTGGCGGCGGCGGTCGCTTCAGCGGCCGCAGAAGCTGCCGGCTCCATAGATGCGGGCACCGCCGATGCGGGCGCCCCCGTGACATTGAAGGGCGTCGGCGCCGGGCATCCGGCCAGGGCGAGCACCAAGGCAGGCACGGCACGGAAGGCGAAGGCAAGATGCTTGGGCATGATCATGGGCCTCAGGTTGACTCGACGAACGCTTCTACGAGACTTTGCAACGCCTGCGGCACCGTCGAGCTCAGTTCGCCGGCGCGCGGCGAAGCCACGCGGGTCTCGATGTGGAACCGGAAGCCCGCGGGCAGCAGGTGGAACTGGATGTTGGTCATCGCCAAGATCTCGTTGCGACGGACCTCGTTGACGTTGGAATAAGTCATCTGGCGCGCATCCACGATCGTCACGGCGCCCGCCCCGATTACTTGGAGGTCGGTGTTGGGCTCGACCACGATGGCGGTATCCTCGTCGATGCCAACGCCCAGCAGGAACGGGTTCTGCGCCACGATCGACAGCAGGCGGCCCAGCCGGTGGCGCTGGGAGAAGTGCTGGTCGATGATCACGCGGTTCAATAATCCCAGGCCCGGCACGAGGTTGAGCATGCCCTTCTTGGGATGCGTGCCCTTCCGGCCGCCCGCGACCATGTGCTCGGAGATGGCGGAGGCGCCGGCCGATGTACCCGCCACGCAGGCGCCGCGCCGCTTGAACGCGCGGTGCATCGCCTTGCCCACCTCGGAGCCACCCAGGATGGAGGCCAGGCGGCTCTGATCGCCGCCGGTCATGAAGATGCCGCTGGCATTGAGCACCAGGTCCGCGAGCGCCGGGTCGTTGGCGTCCAGGCGGTCATGGATGTGCAACGAGGTGACCTTGGCGGCGCCCAGCTCGCGGAACGCGTTGCCGTAGATCTGCTCCAGCTCTGCCCCGAACGAGCTGGCGGTGGTCAAGACCACGATGTGGGCCTTCGGTCCGCCGGAAAGTTCGACAACCTTGGAGAGGATTGCCCTGTCGCCGGTCCGGTCTTCGGCGCCGCCGATGATGACCAGGTGGCCCTTTTGCTCGCTCAAACCGCGCCGCTCCTGCAAGTTTCCCGTGCGAGATTAGCATACCACCAGAGCCTGCCCCTTCTAAGGGTGCGAGCTGAGGATAGGCGCCACATCTTAACGAAACGCAACGATGCGCTAGCGCGGCCCGCTGACATGGGTGGCCGCCCCGGAACCGCCGGGGGAACGCATGGCCTGGAACACGAACAACCCGCTCACGATCAGGCCCAAGAGCAGCAGCACGAGCGATATCAGCCACCCGCGGCCTCGCGTCAAGGTGGCGAAGACCGAACGGTCGTTGCTCTGCGGCTCGCGGCTCATGTGCATAGCACACATTCTAGGCCCGTCCCCAGCCCCGGTCCAGTTCCTGCGCTGTTAAGAAAAACGAATTTTGATGGCGCGAAACGCAACAATGATGCGGTTCCGCGGCATCGGCGCCAGGCTACTTGCTGTTAAACCAGGGCACCACCGCTTGCGCGGGCTCGGGGCCGACCACTTCGTAGACGGTCAGCATGGCGAGCAGCAAGATGCCGACCACGCCGGCGCCCATGATCGCGTTGCGCCCCTTGGGGGCCGGGCGGCTCTCGGCCTTGCGCTTCTTGCGGACCCGGACGGTGACCTTGTCATTTGCATCCATGCGGTACAACCTCGCCGGGGCTACATATGCCATATCCGTGGCTTATCGGTGCTTCCCGGAGACCTTATCATACCCATGAATTTCGATTAAGTGTGATGGCGATCGCTCAGGGTTCATCCGGCGAAGGAGGCAAGCAGCGCAAGCCCCATACCAGCACGGATAGGAGGGCGATCGCCCAGCAGGCATATGCCATGGAGCCTCGTCCCACGGCCGCCCACTGGTTCCCGCCCAAGAACATCACGGCGGCCAGCGCCGGCAGCTTCCAGCCCGTGCCCCAGCGCCGCGTCCGCGGTGTGTCCGCGCCCCCGCTCCCCGGCGCCCCGCCCTTCTCGATCACCGTCAGCACGCGGTCCAGCCGCGCCGGCAGCCGCGCGATGTCTCCGGCCAGCTCGGCCATGCTGGCGCGCGCCTCGCGTGCGGGGTTCAGGTAGGTGCGCACCGCGCCCTCCACGTGGCCGATGAAGTCTCCGTCCGGGTCCAGCGTACGGCACACGCCTAACGTTGTGCCCGCGCCACGCCCCAGGAAGGCGATGTCCGCGGGGAACTGGAAGGCCTGGGAGTAGAAGATCTGCCGGAGCTCGCGCGCGACCTCCAAGAAGGCTTCCGGCGGCAGCTCGAACAGGTTGCCCTGCAGCTGCTTCTCGAACATCCAGGCCAGTGCGCGCCGTACGGCGTGGCGATCGGCCTTGGGCCGCAACATCTCGAGATCGTCGAGGGCCTGCATGATCTGATCCGGGTCGTGCTGCAAGATGCCCAGGCCGATGCGTGTGAAGGCCGCGCGGTGACGCGGTGTGAGCTGCCCGACCATGCCGAAGTCGAGCAGCACGAGCACGGGGCCGGGCTGCACCAGCAGGTTGCCGGGGTGGGGATCCGCGTGGAAGAACCCTTCCGTCAGGATCTCGCGCGCGAGGGCGGTCACCAGCAACCGCGCGACCTCCGAGGGGTTGATGCCGGCCGCAATCAGTTCGTCCCGGTTGGAGACCTTCATGCCTTCCATGAAGGAAAGCGTGAGCACGCGTTGCCGGGTGAAGTCGTCATAGACCTCCGGGATCTGGATGTCAGGCTGGTCCGCGAACATGGCGCGAAAGCGCTTGGTGTGCCGCGCCTCGTCGCGCAGGTCCAGTTCCCGCAACAGGATGTGGTACGACTCGTAGAACACGCCGGCCAGGTCCAGGTCCCCCGCCCAGCGTGTCCAGCGTAGCAGGAAGCGCACCACCTGCCGGAAGCCCTCGATGTCCGCCCGGATCAGCGTGTCGACGCCAGGCCGCAACACCTTGACCGCCACGGGGCGGCCGTCGGGCAGCACGGCCTTGTGGACCTGGCCCAGCGAGGCGGCCGCGAGCGGCTCCGGGTCGAAGCTGGCGTACACCTCCGCGATCGGGCGCCCGAACTCGCCTTCCACGACGCCGCGGATGGCCTCATAAGGGACGCCGGGGACGGTGTCTTGCAGGCCGGAGAGCGACTTGGTGAACTCCGTGGGGAAGATGTCGCCGCGGGCGCTGAGGAGTTGGCCGACCTTGATGAGCAGGCCGCCCATTGTGGTGGCGTTGTCGCGGTACATGACGCCGAGGCGGGTCCACATGGCCTGGCGGATTCGGGATTTTTGCTCCGGGTCCCCGGAGAGTCGCAAGCGTACGCGCTCCGTATAAATGTAGACCGCGAGCATGCGGTAGAACAGCCCCATGATCCGCGCACCGCGGCGCCGCGAGAGCTTACGTTCGGATACGCGGGCAGAGGCGTCCATGGGGGTTATAGTAATGGAGTCTTGGCCACGACGCCAGGTGCTGAGACGCCGTCC
>JAQBPE010000194.1 GCA_028287685.1 Cyanobacteria bacterium RYN_339
CACCAGCTCGGGGGCCGAATGCCAGGCGTCGAAGGTCTCTTCCGGCGCTTGTTGCAGCTCCAAGTCGAAGAACTGCATCTCGTTGTGGATCTCCGTCAGATCGCCGCGGATGCGCGAGTACAGCGCCTTGGCCGCCTCGTCGGTGGAGTCGGCGCTGAAGGCCAGGCTGGCGAAGGCGCCCAGCTTGCCCAGGCTGTTGCTGTGCTTCTCGAAGGTCTCGAAGGCCGTGCGCAGCGCTGCGGGCGTCAGGCCGGGCACCTTGCCGTAGTACTGCTCGCGCAGGGCCTTCGCGTCCTTCAGGGCCTGGACGAGGTCGGCGTCGATGCGCGGGTCGTCGGAGCCGGCGTACAGCTTGGCCAAATCCCAGCGCAGGGTCGCATCGGTTGTTTGGGTGCTCATTCCGGACTCCTTCAGCTCAACAACTCGCGCACGCGCTCCGGCGGCCGGGCCACCACGGCGCGATCGCCCACCACCACGATGGGGCGTTCGATCAGGATGGGGTTCTGTGCCAACACGCGCACGGCCTCCGCGCGCGTCATTTGTTTGGTGGCCAGGCCCAGCTCGGCGTAACGGTCTTCACCGGTGCGCATGAGGGCCTGCGGCTCCAGGCCCAGTTGCGTCAGCAGCCGGTCCAACGTGGCCTCGTCGGGCGGGGTATCCAGGTACTTGACCACCTGCGGCTCGCGACCGCCTTCTTGGAGCAGGGCCAGGGCCTGCCGGCTTTTGGAACAGCGCGGGTTGTGGTAGATGGTGACGTCGGCCATAGGAATGATTTAACACGCGGGAGGACGCTTGACCAGGGTCGCCAGCCGGGATGCCGCCAGGCGCGCGCCATCACAGCGCACCGCCGCAGGCGCTTCGGCGCCAAGGGCGGCCTGGATGCGCGCCGCCAGCTCGTCTGGCCCGGTCAAGGCGGTGAAGGCCGCCCCATCCCCGGCACGGGCCTCCTGCTTGTCATGCGAGCGCCCGAAGGGCCGCAGCAACACCCGCTTCCCCAGGGCGCGCGTCTCCCAATAGCTGTTGTAGCCCGCCCCGCACAGGATCAGGTCCGCCGCCGGCAGCACCTCCATGGCCGGATGGACGTGGCGGACGTCGGGCCAGGGCCCGCCGGGCAAGGGCAGCGGCGTCAACAAGACCAGCTGAACCCCGGGCAGCAAGCCGACGGCCGCCGTCACCTGGTCGAAGAACCCCATGATTTCGCCGTCGTCCCCGGCATGCATGGCCACCACCAGCGGCCCGGGCCCCATCCCCAGGGCAAGCCTGGCCTGCTGGGGCGCGAGGGCCTCTTCCGGCTGGCGCAGCAGCACCGGGCCGACCGCCTCGACGCCCGGCCGCGGGTCCTCGTCATGCGGTGCGAGGCGCAGGTGGTAGACCGGCCAGGCCCTGCCTTCCGGCGCATGCTCGCGGGCAATCAAGGCCCGGCGCGGGAAGGCCTGGAGGCGCTCCGCCGTCAGCTCGCCATGGGCGCCGTCGGCGAAGGTGTCCACCACCAGCAGATCCGCGGCAGGCAAAGGAGGATCGAAGGCGAAGCGCCGCGACTCCAACGCGCCGGGCAGGCGCAACGTCGGGATGCCGGCCCGGATGGGCAGGTGGGCATAGGGGCTGCTGGTCACGAGCAGCGGCGCCAGGTCCGGCAGTTCGGCGTGCAGGTGGCGCAAGATGGCCATGGCCCGCGTGAGGTGGCCCAGACCGCCGCCCACCGCGTACCAGCAGACCTTGGTTATGACGGGTCGCTCCAGGACCCGCCGCCGGTGCTGCCGGAATCCTCCCAGGAGCCGCTGCCGTCGCTGCCCGCGCTGAACGCGCCGGAATCCGAGCTCTGGAAGGCCACATCATCGACGTGATCGTGGTGGTGGTGGTGGATCACGGTGGTCCCGGCAAAGCCGACGGCCGAGTGGCCCATGTGCGACCAGCAGGGATCGCAAACGAGGTTGCCCTCGACGTTGTTGCCATGCCTGTGGCACGCTGAGATGCCGCACGCCCGGCAGTGCCCCACGGAGGTCGCGCCGCAGGGCTTCTTCCAGAACAGGAAGCCCGTCTTCACCTGACATGCCATCGACCCCGACCTCCTCGCGCATCGCGTTCTTGACTCCGGCCTGGCCGCCCATGCCGGGTGGCCTTGCCGGTGCTGCCGCCCGCCTGGCCAGCGGGTTGGCGGCACACCGGCCGGTTGACGTGTTCGCCCCCGACCCGCGCCTGGGCCCGGACGAAACGGTCCGGGAAGGCCTGGTGACCCGCTTCGGCGCCCGCGACGTCGAGGCGCTGCAGCGCCGCTGGTTCGAGCTGGTTTCCCGGGGCGGGCCCTATGGGTTGGTGCATGCCGTATACCCCAGCCTGAGCGGCTTCGCGGCCGTGACGGCCGCGGCGTATCTTAACATCCCCTGCTTGCTTGCGGCCAGGGGCAACGACCTCGACCGCGACGCCTTCCGACCCGGCCGGCAGGCCGCGCTGCTACACGCCTTGGGCCGCGCGGACGCGGTGGTCGGCGTCAGCCGCGACCTCGTGCGGGTGGCGCGGGCGCTGGGCGCCAGGGCGGCAACTTGGATCCCCAACGGCGTCGATGCCGGAGCCTTCCCGGCCCAACCGCCCCACGATGGGCCACCCACGATCGCCTTCATCGGCCAGGCGCGCTGGAAGAAGGGCCTGCCCACGATGCTGGAAGCGATCCAGCAGCTGCCCGGCACGCGGCTGCTGCTGATCGGCGGCCTGCGCGACGAGGGTCCCTTGCCTCCCGGCGTGGAGGTGCTGCCGACCGTGGCCCCCGCCGAGTTGCCCGCCTTGCTGCGGGGCGTCGACCTTTGCTGGCACCCGTCTTACCAGGACGGGCTGCCCAACGCGGTGCTGGAGGCCCTGGCCTGCGAACGCGTGGTGGTGGGCACGCCGGTCGGCGGTCTGCCCGACGTGCTGGACGCCGATCGCCTCCCCGGCTTGATCGTGCCGCGCGGTGACGCCGGGGCGCTGGCCGACGTCACGCGCGGCCTGCTGGCGGACGGCGATCGCCGGCTCCTGCTCGCGCGGGCTGGCCGGGCGTGGGTCCAGAAGGCCTTCTCGCCCGAGGCGGAGGTGCGGGCCTACCTGGATCTCTATGCCGGGCTGATTTCCCAGCGGGCATAGGCGGCTAGCACGGCCTGGTTGGACGCGTCCCAACCATAGTGGCGGGCGCGTGCGTGGGCGGCGTCTCCCAGCGCGCGGGCTTCGACGGGATTGGAAAGCAACCGGGTTAGGGCCACGGCGAGCGCGGCGGGGTCGTCCGGCGGGACCAGCAGGGCCTCGCGGCCATGGGTGACGAGGTGCTCGACGACGGGCAGGGCCGAGGCCACGATCGGGCGGGCGGCGGCCATGTACTCCAGCAGCTTGATCGGGCAGCAGCCCTGCTCTACGTTGCGTGGTCCGCCGTCCAGCGGGGCCACGGCCACGGTGGCGGCCCGGATCAGGGCAGGCATCCGCTCCGGGGCCACGGGCGGCATGAACACGACCCGGTCGGCCAGCCCGAGCCCCGCGGCCCGTGCGCGCAGCGCCCCGCCCCACAGCCCGTCGGGGCCTATCAAGCGCAAGCGGGTGGGCGGCGGCACCCGCGTGAAGGCCTGCAGCAGCGTCTCCAGACCTTGCCACGGCGAGAAGGTGCCGATGTACAGCACCTCGGGCCAGCCGCGGACGGGGGGCTCGGCGTGATCGAAGGCCGCCAGGTCTACCCCGTTCGGCACGACCACCACGCGCTCCGGGGCCACGCCGCGGGCCTGGAGGTAGGCGGCGGTGACGGAGCTGGGCGTCAGGACGCCGCGGGCCGCCGCCAGGAACGCGTCTTCCTGGGCGCGCACCTTGGCGTGCGTCTCCGGGTGGCGCAGCAAGGCCGGGAACCGGTACGGCAGCTCGATGCTAGGCAGGCCGTTGATCTCCGCGATCAGCGGGGTGCCGCCGCGCCGCGCCAGCGGGTAGCCGCCCCAGATGTCGCGCGCATGCCAGGCGTCGAAGCCGGCCGCCACGGCCACCACATGGTCCCCGAAGGCCAGCGCCTGGGAGAGGAAATCGCCCGGCGGGGGGCGGAAGGGCAGGGCGTGGGCGCCCGCAACCTCGCCCCCCGGGCCGATCGCCGCGAGCGTGACGTCATGGCCGGCCGCCACCAACCCGGCCACCAGGGCCTGGACATGGCGGCTCGCGCCCTTGGGGGCGGGAACCGGATCGAAGGTGGCGTATAATAAGCGCGCCATCGCCCCATGACGCCATGGCCATGCCGTTTCGTGCAAACCGTCCAAGGGAGATCGACCGGCCGGCGCGTACGCTGGCTTGCCAGGAGGACCGCCGCCATGCGTTACAGCCCGATCCTAGCCCTCGCCCTGGTGGCCCTGGCCGCGTG
>JAQBPE010000200.1 GCA_028287685.1 Cyanobacteria bacterium RYN_339
ACGTTCACCCCACCGGCGCCGACCGCCGCGAACAGGAACTGCCCCTTGAACTTCAGGTAGTTCACGGACAGCTGCTGGTTGTCGTAGAGCGTCCCGGTCAGCTGGTGGTAACCCGCAACGGTGGCGAAAACCGGGTCCTTCGCCTTGCCCAGCGCCAACACCCGGAAACCATACTCGCCGTTCGCCACGAAGGCCAGGTCATTGTCCGTGGACACGGCATTGGTGGTCGCCACCCCGCTGGAGGACGGGTTCGCGAGCGTGAACACGCTCTGGGTGGGTTGGTCTAGATCGACCACGCGCAGCCCCTGCCCCGACAGCCCCAGGAAGGCCAGCTTGTCGTCCGGCACCTCGATCGTGGCCTTGGCGTAGTCGCCGGGCGCGCCAGGCAGCTTGCTCTCCGTGATCGTGACGAGGTCGGAGGTGAACATGGCGGGGGCGGCCCCCGGCGTATCCGTGGAGCCAGCCACGCCGGCCACGCCCTTCTTGATCGGCACCAGATCGCGCACGTCGCCGCGCGGCAGGAAGCTAGTCTCCGCCAGGAGGTCGTTCAGGATCTCCAGGCCGCCGTCCTTGGCGCCCACGGCGGCCACCAGCTTGCCGCCGCTGCGGGCGATCGCCGTCGTCACGTAGCTGCGCAGCCCGCGCACACTGGCCAGGATCGTCGCCGCGTCTACGTTGTTGGGATCCAGCTTTCCGATGAAGGCATGGAAGTGGTACTTGTCTGGGTTCGCGTTGCCGCCGAAGTACAGCGTGCCGGCGTCCAGGTACAGGGAGTCGACCTCCATGTCGTCCAGGCGGATCTCCTTCAAGACGCGCGGGTGCGCCCCATCGGCGATGTCGACGATCTGGATCGCACCGGAAGCCGCCTCGCCGGCCGTGTTATACGCCACGTAGGCCCGGTCGCCGGAGATCGTCACGGCATTGGCCTGGACCGCCCGGCCGTTGACGGTCACGGGCAAAATCTGCGCGACGTAGCGGATGTCGTAGCCGAAGTCCTGCTTGGCCAGGACTTGCCGCGCCCTGGGCGACTCCGTCGCGAGCGTGATCGGCGCGTCCTTGGCGGCAACCTGCCCGCCGTCCCACACGGCCACGCCAGGCGCGGTGGACAGCGGCTGGTTCGGTGCCGGCAAGGCCGCGCACGCCGACAACAACAGGGGCAAGGCAAGGAAGCGTATTTTCATGCTGCCATTCTACCAACCCCAGGCTGCCGACCGGATGAAGCGCCCCTGAAGCTTAGCTGGGCTTGTTCCAGGATGCGCTGCGCTTCATCTCACCCCAGGCCGCCTGCCCCGGGGTGCCGGTGGCCCAGCGGTACAAGCCCACCAAGCGCCACCAGGCGTTGAGTTGCCGGTACCCGAAGTTCTCGAGTATTACCGCCAGGAACAGCATCAGCAGCTGCCCGAAGCGCGGATAGATGTGGAACGAGATCTCCTCCATCAGCAACGCGCTGGCCGACAGCATCACGCCGAGCCCGACCGCCAGCAGCAGGAACACCGCCATTGCGTCCGTCGAGACGAAGCCGCAGAGGAAGCCCGTGATCATCAAGAGCGTGCCCGTGGTCTCGACCAACGGCCCCAACCACTCGAAGATCACGAAGAAGGGCATGGCCAGCCAACCCACCGTGCCGGCCTTGGGGTTGAAGAGCAGATCCAGGTGCCGCGACAGGCTCTCGCCCAACCCTCGCTGCCAGCGCACGCGCTGGTTCTTCAAGGTCTGGAGGTCTTCCGGCGCCTCCGTCCAACAACTGGGATCGGGCACGAAGGTGATCTTGTAGGGCGTGCCCGCGTACCGGAGGTGCTTGTGCATGCGCACCACCAGCTCCATGTCCTCGCCGATGGTCTTGGGCAGGTAGCCGCCCACGGCCGTGACCACGTCCTTGCGGAACACCCCGAACGCGCCGGAGACGATCAACAGGGCGTTGAGGGGCGCCCAGCCCAGGCGCCCGAACAGGGACGCGCGGATGTACTCCACGATCTGGAACAAGGCCCAGGGGTTGCGCGGCAGGCCGGTCGAGACCAGGAAGCCGTCTTCGACCACGCACCCGTTGGCGATCCGCACCGTGCCGCCGCTGGCGACCACCGTGGGGTCCTCCAGGAACGGCTGGACCACGCGCAACAAGCTGTCGCGTTGGAGGATGCTGTCCGCATCCACCGCGCAGAAGAGCGGGTAGCGCGCGCAGTTGATGCCGGCATTCAGGGAGTCGGCCTTGCCGCCGTTGTCCTTGTCGATCACGCGCAGGGACGGGTGCTTGGCGGACTGGTAGACGCCACGGACCTCCTTGGTCTCGAGCTTGTGCTCGTAGGCCTCGGGGAAAATGCGTAAATCGAAGGCGCGCGTCAACACCGCGAGCGTGGCGTCCTTCGAGCCGTCGTTGATCACGATGATCTCGAACTCGCCGTAGTTGATCTGCAAGAGGGAGCGGACGGAGGCGACGGCCGTGGCTTCCTCGTTGTAGGCCGGGGCGAGGATGCTGACGGGGGGCTCGATGCCCAGGAAGACCACCGGCATGTTGTCGAGGTCCTGGCGCTGCATGTAGCGCATCAGCCCGAACATCGCCACAACGTTCAACGAGACGTAGCCCAGGTTCAGGCCGATGAAGTAGACCGCCAACATCACCTGCAGGCCGAGGAAGAACTGATGGATCATGGCCCTGCCCGCTCGGCCAATACGTGGCCGATGATGTCCCGCGCCGCGTCGGAGTCGTGGGCGGCCCGGATGGCCGCGAGCCCTGCTGGTCCGACGAAGGGCAGGTCCGCCAGGGCGTTGGCGGCGCGGTAGCGCACCCACCATTCGGGATCGG
>JAQBPE010000213.1 GCA_028287685.1 Cyanobacteria bacterium RYN_339
CCGCCCGCGCCGGTGCCTCCCCCGCCGCCGCCGCCGCCGGTGCCGGTGGCTCCCATGGCCTTGCCCGTGCCCGCCTACCCGCCGGGCGTCGCCCCCGCCGCCGCGCCGATGGTGCCCGCCCAGGTCAGCGGCGCCATCACCCAGCTCCAGACGATGGTGACGCAGCTGCAGCATCAGGCGGCCGCACTCCTGAACTGGCTGACCCACCTCGGCACGCCCCCCGGGCAGCCGGCCCCCGCGCCGAACCCCGGCCCGAAGCCCGGCCCCAAGCCCACGCCGGCCCCCGCCCCGGCACCCGCCTACGGCCAGCCGTGGAAGCCCGGCCCTGGCACGCTCCAAGGCGCGGACACCTCGCACTGGCAGTCGGACGCGACCTTTGCCAACTCGATCAAGGGCACCCAGTTCACCTGCATCAAGGCCACGCAGGGCACGCACTACGTCGATCCGTCGTTCAAGTCCCGCTGGGACCTGCTGGGCAAGAAGATCGACAAGGGCGAGATGCAGCTGCGCGTGGCCTACCTCTTCCTCGATCCGGGCAACGGGGCCGGCCAGGCCAAGCACTTCCTGGACACGCTGAACATCAACGGCAAGCTAAAGCCCGGCACCCGCCTGGCGCTGGACTGGGAGGCCCAGGCCTTGAGCTCGCCCGCCACCTTGAAGGAAGCCGCGGATTACATCCACAAGGTCACCGGCTTGTGGCCCTTGATCTACACCAGCGCCAGTCAAATCGCGCGCGCCCAGGCCGCCGTGCCGCAAGCGCCGCTCTGGAAGGCCGCCTGGGGCTCGGGCATCAAGCACGACACGCCGTTCTTCCAGTACAGCGACGGCCCGATCTACGATCACGACGTCTTCAACGGCGACGTGGCCGCGCTCCGGCGCTTCGCGGGCTTCGCCGCTTAGGAAAAACGGCCCACCAGGTGGATCGTCTCCCCGGACGCCACCTGGAAGCGGCCGAGCTCCTGGGCCAAGGTCAGCGTCACGCAGGCGGGCAGCAGGATCGGCCGCTTGAACTTCGCTTCCAGGGCTGCGAGCGGCTGCCCCGTTGTCCGCTCGATCGCCGCGGCAGCCCGCGCGACGGCGTTCATGCCGTGCAGCAGCGGGCGCTCGTAGCCGAACAGGCGAGCGAGCCAGGGCGACAAGTGCACGGGGTTGTAGTCGCCCGACACGGCGGCGTAGCGCCGTCCCTCGTCAGCCGCAAGGTCCCATGCCTCCGTGGATCCTGCGAGCCCCTCCACCGCCGCGCCGGCATGCCGGGGAGCGCCGGCGTCCCGCCTGGCCAGGTAGAGGCTGCGGCAGGTGGCAACGCCTTGCCCACCCTGTTCGAGCTGCACGTCGAAGGCCACGCTGTGCCGCCCCGGCGTCTCGACCGGGCTCGCGGCGACGTGCAGCGTGACGGGGGCGGCCAGATCCAGCGGCGCGAGCAAGCGCTGCTCGTTCGCCTGTTGGATCAAGCCCGGCACGCGGTACGGGAAGCCGGGTCGCAGCATGTACGCCAACTGCGCCCGCTGGGCCAGGCCGTAGAGCAAGGGCAGCGGCCCCAGCAGGCCCGGGAAGTAGGCCGGATACGGGTCCGTTCCCGGCGGCGGCGCCTCGTAAGTCACCGCGGCCAAGCCCGCCGCCGGCCAGGCGCCCCGACCGCGCAGCAACGTTCCCGCCGCCCCCGGCAGCAAGTTCCACATGGGCGGCAGCGGCGTGGCCCTGCCCTGGGCGGGTGGCGAAGAGGCGTTCAAGGACATATCAGCATTACAACACGACGGCCGTCAGGGGGGTGGCAACGCGATATCGTGCGGAAACATCGCTTCGACGCAGGCAAGCGGGCCAGGTCGGCTGCTCAAGAAAAGCCGGATCGGCCCGCTCGTGTAGGCCTCGCGGAAGCGGGCATCCCGGGCCAGCCGATCGGCCAGCGCGGCCGCGAAGGCAGGCGAGGACCGCCAGCCCGGGTGGCGCAGATCGAGCAAGACCGCGTCATAGGCGGCCAGATCGGCAGGCGGCGCGCCTTCATCCGTGAAGGCCAGGTGGACCCGGTGAGCAAGGTGGGGCGCTAGCTCATGGGTGGTCAGCAGCGCGGCGCCCGGCGGCACCCGCCCGATCGCCTCGTTGGCGGCCGCCAGCGTATCCAGGTGCTGGAGGTAGGGGCCCGCGAAGTAGCCCGGCTTCGCAAGCGCCAGAAAGGCCACCGCTGCCCAGATCCGGATCGCCCGGTCCGAATGAACCCAGGTGCGCTGGTGGGCCAGGCAATCGGCCGCTGCGGCCACCAGGAAGGGCAGGATCGGCAGCGCGTAGTGGTGGACCACGTCGTGCTGCGCGGGGTAGTCCGCCAGCAGGTTGAGCGCCAGTGCCGGCAGGGCGGCCACCAGCGGGGCCAGCTGCCGCCCGCGCAGCCCCCAGGCGAGGGGCCCGAAGAGGTAGCCGAGGTAGACCAGGCGTTCCGGCGAGACAAGCCCGGGGAGCCAGCGCCAGGGCGCCAACACGAGGTTCCGCGCGATCTCCGGCACGCTGCCGCCCAGGTAGGCGTAGCGCCCGATCGCCCCCGGCGCCCGCCCGCTGAAGTGGGGGATCACCCAGGCCACGTCGACGGCGAAGCTGCCCAGGCCCAGGGCCAGCACCGCCGCGCCCCACGGGCGCCGCTCGAAAATGACCAGGTAGGCGCCCAGTCCCGCCACCGTGAGCCCCATGACCTCCTTGCAACCGGCCACGGCCAGGCACAGCACCAGGCACCAGCCGGGTTTCGCGGCCCGGGCGGCGTACAAGGCGCCCATCAGCAACACCGGCACGAAGGCGTCCGGGTGGAAGTCGAACAGGTTGGCGTTGAAGACCAGCGGGTGGGCGGCATAGGCCAAGGCCAAGGTGGTGGCCTGCCTGTCCGTGCAACCGGCCTGGCGGCCCAGCAGTTGGGCCGTCCAGGCCCCCAGCGCCAGGGTGAGCGCCTGGAGCAAGAGCAAGAGGTGCGGATCCGCCCAGGCCCTGTAGAGCAGCGCGAGCGGCCACAAGATCCAGGCGGCGTGGTCACCCAGCAGGTGCAGGCCCATCACGGAGGAGACGGGCGGCAGGCCCTGGCTCAGGAGGTAGAGGGGCTGGTCGAAGCAAGCCAGGTCGAACGCACCGGACTGGTGCAGGGCGTGGCGGATGCTCGCCAACACAAAGAAAAGCGCCCCCAGGGCCCAAATGGGCAACTGGGGGCGCATGGCAGGCGCCTTAGGTCAGGCCGACCGCGGCGCCGATGCCGCCGAGGCTCAGGCCGCCGCCGCCCAGGACCGCGCTGCCCAGCAGCAAGGCGCCGCCGACCAGGCCCAGGTTGACGATCCAGCGGCCCACGTTCTGGGCCGGCGTGCGCGGGAAGTACATGTCGTACGGCATGCGGCGCGCGTAACGGTTGAACGGGTGCAGGGCCACCTGGGTCACCTCCTGCAAACGCTCCGTGAAGCCGTGCCACGCCTGGGTCACGACGCCCTGCTGGGGGTAGAACGGGTACGGGTACTGGTAGCCGTACTGGGGCGGGAAGTAGGGCTGCGACGGGTAGCGGGTCTGCGGCGGGAAGTAGGGACGCTGGGGCTGGTATACAGGGCCCGGCCGGCCGTGGTGGTGGCCATAGCTGGGGCCCGGACCATAGCTGGGGCCCGGTCCGTAGCTGGGGCCGCGGCGCGAGGCAGTCGTCACGCTGGTGTTCA
>JAQBPE010000218.1 GCA_028287685.1 Cyanobacteria bacterium RYN_339
CGCGAGCAGATCGCCATCAAGAACGGCGAAGACAAGTCGACCCTGTCGGGCCTCTTCCTCTACTACGTCGAGCGTGACGCGCAGGGCGACACCCAGAACGACACCGGCGCCACCATCGACGGCGGCATGGAAGCCTTGACCAACACGGGCATCTGCAAGGAAGCCACCGTTCCTTACGACATCACCAAGTTCACGATCAAGCCGTCGGCCGCCGCCTACACCGAGGCCGCGCAGTTCAAGATCCACGACGCCAAGAACCTGGCGGGCCTGGACGACGTGAAGACGGCGATCAACGCCGGCCAGACCGTTGCGTTCGGCTTCCGCGTGTACGATTCCTTCCGCAAGATTGGCGCCGACGGCATGATGACCGTCCCCAAGCCGGGCGAGAAGCTCTTGGGTGGTCACGCCGTCCTGGCCGTCGGTTACGACGACGAGAAGAAGGTGCTGATCGTCCGCAACAGCTGGAGCGCCGCGTGGGGCGACAAGGGCTACTTCTACATGCCGTACGAAGTGGCGAAGTCGAGCCAGGTGCACGAATACTGGACCGCTTCCAAGTAGGTCCCGTCAACTGGAGAAGCCCGGTGCGCGCAAGCGCACCGGCTTTCTTCATTTCAGGGGGCCGGTGAGGAAGCGCACGCGATCCGCCATCGGCGGCGTCGCCTGCGAGTCGTCCGGCACCTCGATCAACACCGGGCCTCGCCCGGTCAGTAGCGCCGGCAGGTCGAGGTCCGCCCAGGCCCCGGGGCTCTCCACCCGGATGGCCGGCAGGCCATAGGCCCTGGCGACGGCCTCCAGGTCCGGGCGCGGGTAGGTGAAGTGCGACGGCGCCCGCCCGTACTGCAACTGGTGGCCCCAGTGCACCATGCCGTGGGAGGCGTTGTTCACCACCACGAAGGCGATCGGCAGCCCGTATTGCTGGGCCGTCAGGATCTCGCTGCCGTGCATGGCGAAGCAGCCGTCCCCCGTCAGGCACACCACCGGCCGGGCCGGCTGGGCCAGCTTGAGCCCGATCGCCCCCGCGATGCCACTGCCCATGCCGCCGAAGTTGATCGCGATGTCGAAGCCGTCGACCGCGCGGGTCTGCCAGTGCTTCAGCGCCCAGGTCATGTGCTCGCCGATGTCGGAAACCAGGCAGGTCTCGTCCGGCACGCACGCGGCGAGGGCCAGCAGGTGTTGGGGCAGCGGCCCCTCGGCCAGGTCCGGGGCCTTCGGCGGCGGCTCCCAGGCCCGACGGGGGGCGGCATCCGCCAGCTGGCGCAGCACCGCGCCCACGTCGGCCACGTAGCCGCGCGTGACCGGGTAGTGCCGGCCGATCATGGCCGGGTCGAGGTCCACCTGGACCACGTCCTTGCCGGCCACGAGCTTGTCGGACCAGGCCGCAGTGGCCAGCTCGCCCAGGCTGCTGCCCAGGACCAGCAGCCGCCGCGCGCCGGCGATCGCCGTGCGGGCCGCCCCGTTGCCGGCCAGCCCGAAGATGCCCATGCCCAGAGGGTGGTTCTCCGGGAAGCTGCCCTTGGCGGCCGGCGACGTCACCACCGGCCAGCCGATGGCCTCTGCCAGCGCCAGCAGCTTGCGCGCCGCGCCGGCCCTGCGCACGCCGGCGCCGCAGAAGATCACGCCATGCGACGAGTCGAGGAAGTGGGCCAGCCAGGCCAGCTCCGCCGCCTCCAGCCCGCCGCTCTCCCAGATCTGGGGCGGCGCGGGCAGGGGCGGCTCGCCGACGTCGGCCAGCTGCACGTCCACCGGGATCGAAAGGTGCACCGGCCCGCGCGGCGCGGTCAGGGCCAGGCGGATGGCCTGGATCACGCTGGGACCCACCAGCTCCGGCCGGTCCACCAGCACGGAGCGCTTGGTGAAGGGCCGGAAGGCGTCCACCATGTCCATGGTCCAGGGGCTGGCCTCCTGGGCGCCGCCGAAGCCCATGCGCGGGGCTGGAATCTGCCCCGTGAGCACCAGCAAGGGCAGGCCGTCGCGCATGGCGGAGGCCACCCCCGTGATCAAGTTCGTGCTTCCGGGCCCGGAGCTGGCGATCGCCACGCCCAGCCCGCCGCCATGCTTGGCATAGGCCGCCGCCATGTAGGCCGCCGTGGCCTCATGGCGCGCCA
Source organism: Cyanobacteria bacterium RYN_339 (assembly GCA_028287685.1). GTDB lineage: Bacteria > Cyanobacteriota > Sericytochromatia > S15B-MN24 > JAQBPE01 > JAQBPE01. Next base: position 2,106 of record JAQBPE010000218.1, read on the forward strand.
CCACCGGCGTCAGGCCCGGCACGTCCAACAGCGCGTCATAGAACGCGTTGACCGTGCCGCCCGGGATGCCGAAGAGGTACTCGACGCCACAGCGGTCCAGGATCCGCAGGGCGTGCTCGGCCGCCCTCATGCTAGGACTTGGGGAGCACGAAGGTGAAGGCGCTGCCGACCCCTTCCGAGCTCTCCACCGTCAGCGTGCCGCCGTGCATCTCCACCAGGTTCTTGGTGATCGCGAGGCCCAGGCCCGTGCCGCCGTAGCGCCGCGTGCTGGTGTTGTTGATCTGGTAGAACTTGTCGAAGATCCGCTCCAGCTCTCGCTCCGGGATGCCGATGCCGGTGTCGCGCACCGACGTCACGACGCCCCAGCCCTGCTCGGCCACCTCGACCTCGACGCGCCCGCCCTCGGGCGTGAATTTCAGGGCGTTGGACAGGAGGTTCAGCAAGACTTGCTCGACGCGGTGGCGGTCCAGCGTGAGCGTGACCTGCTTCGGCACCTTGCACACCAGTTCGATCTCCCGCTTGCGCGCGGCCAGCTCCAGCGCGCTGATGGCCTGGGTCACGATGTCGCTGTAGCTCGCCGGCGCCCGCGTGAGCTTGAAGCTGCCGGATTCGAACTTGGACAGGTCGAGCAGGTCCTCCACCTGGTTGGCCAGGTGCTTCACCTGGGTCTCCATCTTGACCACGTACTCGCGCTGCAGGGGGGTGAACTCGCCCAGGATGCCCTGCAGCGAGAGGTCCACCACCTGCTTGATGATGTGCAGGGGCGTGCGCAATTCGTGCGAGACCGTGGCGACGAAGTCGCTCTTCATGCGGTCCAGGCTGCGCAACTCCGCGACCAGGGCCTCCAGCTTGGCGTTGGCCTCCCAGACCTCGGAAGTACGCAGGTTGACCAGATCCTCCAGGTGGGCTGCGGTGTGCGCGTTCTGGAGGGCGATTGCGGTGGAGTCCGCGATCGATTTACAGATCCGCTGGACATGCGGCGGGAAGACCATGCGCTTGCCCATCGAGGGCACGGTGATCGTGCCGATGCACTCGCCGCCCACCACCAGCGGGATGCCCATGATGCTCTTGATGTCGAACATCTCGACGCGCTTCTTGTCGGGGCGTGGGTCGTTCGCCACGTCCTCGATCACCAGCTGCGAGCGGGTGTCGATGATCTCGCGGAAGAAGTCGTCCTGGTCGACGTCGATCGCGCCGTTGGACTTGTAGCGCTCTTGCCATTCCTCGTAGGTGAGCTGGGGCGACTCCCTCAGGAAGGTGGGTTCCAGCAGGCGGCCGTGGGCCGACTTCCGCAGCAGGTGGATGCCGCAGATGCCCGCGCCGGATACCTCCGCCATGTGGCGGAAGCAGGTGTCGATGACGTCCTGGGCCGTGTCACAGGAGCTCAGCTCGCGCGTGACCTTGATCAGGCGCGCCTCGTCCTCGAACAGCCGGGCGTTCTTGATGGCCACCGCGCCCATCGCCACGAAGGACTCCAGCAATTCGCGCCGCTCGGGCGGCAGCTCCATGGCCTTGCCCTGGTCCTGCAGGAAGACCAGCCCATAGAGCTCGCCCTCGTAGTGGACCGGCAGCCCGAAGCAGGTCTTGATGTCGAAGAGCTGGATCTTCTGTTGGTCGGGGCGGGGGTCGTTGGGCGCGTCGTGGATGAAGACCGGCCGCATGGTCTCGACGATCTCTCGCGCGAAGGCGTCCTTGTCGAGGCCGATGATCAGGTTGCTGATGGGCACGGGCACCGGCTCCAACGCGTCCGGGATCGGCACCATCGGCACCTTGTTGGCGAACTTGCCCACGAAGCCGCCGCCGGGCACGGCCTCGAAGTAGCCCACCAGGTCCACGCCCGCCACCTCCTGGGCGATGGCGTTGACGACCGTCTGGAGCACCTCGGCGAGGCTGAGCGTGGAGGTCACGGCCCGCGTGATCTCGAGCAGGCGGTGGTAGCTCACGTCCACCGCGGTCATTTCCATCAAGCTGCTCATACGACCAACCCCCCCGCCAGCATGTTGTCGATGCGGTTCTTCACGTCCACGAAGCTGAACGGCTTGGAGACGTAGTCCGCCGCGCCGGCGTCGAGGCCCAGGGCGATGTCTTGCTTGCCCGCGCGGGCGGAGACGAACATCACGGGGATCTGCTTCGTGGCGTCGTCCTGCTTGAGCTGCTGGCAGACGGACAGGCCGTCGAGGCCGTCCATCATCACGTCCAGGAGGATCAGGTCGGGCCGCTCGCGCCGGGCCGTCTCGATCGCCTCGAAGCCGCTGGAGGCGCAAATGACCTCGAACTTATAGTGAGTCAGGTACAGCCGCAGCAGATCGAGGTTTTCGAGAACATCGTCGACGATCAGGATGCGGGGCTCGTACTTGGACATGGCACCTCCTGCGTATCCGTTGGTTGATTCGTATAAACTAATACGTTGATACATCACAAAACTTAACAAGTCAAGCGTAAGTTCCGTAAAGCGTCACTGCGGGTATCTTGGAGCGGTGCAGCCAAGCAAGGAGGGCGTATGTCGCCGGCGGATCCAGCCCGACAGAAGGACCTGATCGAGGCCTCCAACGTCCCCGATCTCGAGCGCGTGGCGATGCAGGAGATGCTCAACGCGCTGACCCAGCGTGGCGAGCTGTCCGGCCCGCCGCTCAAGGAAGACGGCAAGGACTCCGAGACCTTCCAGCTGCGGCTGCGCGAGCGTGATGCCCGCATGACGATCATGGGCAGCGTGATCTCGCCCTCGCGCCCGGGCAAGCCCGAGGCCTTCGAGGACGCCCGCGTGGAGGATTTCACCACCGTCGAGGTCGCCCGGGCGGAGCTGGTGCACCTGCCGGACGAGGTCTACAACGGCGTGAACCCGCGCGCGGTCTGCGTCGCCAAGGTCCGCGCGCTGGGGGAGGCCTTCGAGCGCAAGTGGGCCCAAGGTGCGGAGACGATCGCGGCGATCGCCGGCTTCCTTGCCAACCCGCCCGAGCCGGACGCGCTGCTGCTGCCGACCCGGCGGATCGACATCGCGGGGCTCGAGAAGCACCTGGTGTTGCTGAAGCGGGCGGAAGCCGCGCTGGACGGCTTCCCGGCGGAGGAGCGCGAGCGGCCGGGCCTGGCCGACAAGGTGATGGCCTACCAACACGCGATCGTGGCGGGGCTGGGGGGCAAGGCCCCCTCCGCCCTGCCGGGCACCTCCCCCGCGCCGGGGGGAGGAACCAAGGCCATCGCTCCCTCCCCCCCTGCGGGGGAGGTGCCGGCAGGCGGAGGGGGCCGTCCCGCTCCCCCTCCCCGCAAGCCGCCTCCACCCCCCGTCGTCCCGCTGGACCCCGAGCAGCAGGCCTTCCAGGAATGGTGCACCGCCATGACCGCCCTCCCCGAGGCCGGTCGCGCGGCTGCCCTCGCGGAGCTCGAAGCGGCGGGCGCCGGCCCGGAGGACACCAAGGTGGGCTTCCTCGCCAGCCTGATCGCGCTCGCCAACCCCGCCGGCATCACGCCGGAAGGCAGCGTGAAGCTCGATGACGGCGGGCTGCGCGGGCTGGCCGGCGATCCGGTGGTGGCGGGCTTGTCCCCCGGCGTGCGGATGGCGATCGTCAAGGAGCTGGGCCAACTCGGTGGCCCACGGGGCGACGCGCGCGGCGCCCTGGCGGGATCGCTCGCAGCTGGGCTGGTGAGGCAGTTCCCCAAGGCGCTGGTCGAGGTCCTCCAGCACGCGCAGGGTCCCAACCGCTCGGCCCTGATCGCCTACATGACCAAGGGCCTGGAAGACGACGAGATCTTTGGCTTCGGCCGCGAGGCCATGCACGCCATCTACAAGGGCATCGGCACCCCCGCCACCGATGAAGCACGGCGCCAATCGGCCCGCCTGGGGAGGCTGTCCCAGCGGAAATGACTTGACTATTGTCGCTAGTACGCTAAAATGGGCTTCATATAACTTAATACCCCCAGCAGCCCCCAGCACGGAAGTCAAGATTGACCGAACCCACGATCAGCTTGCTGCTCGTCGATGATCGCCCCGAGAACCTCCTGGCTTTGGAGGCGACGCTAGACGGCCAAGGGTACGAATTCGTCCGCGCGTATTCGGGCGAACAGGCGCTGAAGCAGATCATGCGGCGGGATTTCGCCCTGATCCTGCTGGACGTGCAGATGCCGGGCCTGACGGGCTTCGAGACCGCCGCCATCATCAAGGAGCGGGACAAGACCCGCGACATCCCGATCATCTTCCTCACCGCCTTCGGCCGGGACGAGCGCTTCATCTACGAGGGCTACCGCGTGGGTGCGGTGGATTACCTCACCAAGCCCTACGACCCCGGCATCCTCAAGGCCAAGGTGGGCGTCTTCGCGGAGCTCTACCGGCAGAAGCAGCAGCTCAAGCTTCAGGCGGCGACGATGAAGGAACAGGCAGATTTATTACAACAGGCCAACGACCAGTTGTTGCGGGCCGATCTCTACAAGGACGACTTCCTGAGCGTGATCTCGCACGAGCTACGCACGCCGCTGAACTTCATCACCGGCTTCGCCAGCATCATGGACGACGAGGTGGTGGGGCCCCTCTCCGGCGAGCAGCACGCTTGCCTGGGCAAGATCCTCAACGGGGCGGAGCGGATGCTGAACCTCGTCAACGACCTGTTGGACTTCGCCAAGATCCAGGCGGAGAAGTTCCTGTTGGACGTCCGCCCGCTGGACTATGCCGCCCTGGTGGACGACATCGCCGGCTCGTTGCGGGCGCTGGCCGCGCCGCGCCGAATCGCCTTGGTGACGGAGGTGGCCGTGCTCGACCCCGTGCCCATGGACGGCGCGCGGGTGGGCCAGGTGCTGACGAACCTGATCTCCAACGCGATCAAGTTCACGCCCGAAGGCGGCGAGATCCTCGTGCGCGCCTACGTGGAGGGTGACATGTTGATCACGGAGGTGGTGGACACCGGCATCGGCATCGCGGAGGAAAACCTCGTAAAAGTCTTCGAGAAGTTCAAGCAGCTGGACATGAGCGCCACGCGCCAGGTGGGCGGCACGGGCCTGGGCCTCGCCATCACCAAGGCGCTGGTGGAGGCGCACGGCGGCGAAATCGGCGTACGCAGCGAAGAGGGCCGCGGCAGCACCTTCCGGTTCGCCTTGCCGTTGGTCTCGCGGGCGCTGGCTACGCTCCCGGCCGTGGGGTCCGGAAGCCCTCGATCAGTTCCTTCAAGTCCTTGAACTTGAAGGGCTTCAGCAGCATGCCGTCGGCCTGGTGCTCGAGGCGGGGCATCTCATCGGGGTGGGCCACGTAGATCGAGTGGATTACGACGCGGATGTTCGCGGTGCGGGGATCCTCGCGCAACCGACCGAGCAGCGCCACGCCGCCGTCGCGGTCGCCGTCCAGCTTGAGATCCAGCAAGATCACGTCCGGCCGCTGCGTGTGCGCCATGGTGAAGCCTTCCTCCGCGGAGGCGGCCACCAGCGACTCGCAGCCCAGCGTGGCAAGCCGCAGGACCATCAGTTCGGCGCTATGGGGGTTGTCTTCGACGACCAAGACTCTCATTAGTTAGCTATTTTACATAGCAACCGGGCCGGAAAGAACCCCTGCTTGCTTAAGCCTCGTCGTAGATCGGTTCGCAGCCGACGATGTGGACGGAGGTGGAAAGCTTGTTGCCCAGGGCCTGCTCCAGGCCTTCTACCAGGCGCCAAAGCTCCGCTTGAAGAAGCTTGCGCACCTTGGCCTCGTCGGCAGGGCCAACGAAGCGGGTCTCGATCAGCGCGTCCACTTTCCATTTCATCTGGCCAGTCTAGCGCTCGAAGCGCCGCGGATCGGTGATCCGCGGCGCTTGAGGACATAACTAGCCGCCGAACACCTTGCCGACGGTGCCGAGCAGCCCGCCGCCCTCGGAGGAGGCGGAGCTGGCCTTGGGCATGAGCTCGTGGACCCAGGCCGAGAAGGCGCCGGGGTTGCGGCTCTGGATCCACACGTTGCCGGGGCCGGTGAACTCCATGACCAGGCCCTCGCCGGTGGCCGCGGACGTGGCGGCGCGCTTGAAGAAGCCCGCCTTGCCGTCGTTCGCGGCCATGCGCGTGGTCATGGTGACACCCTCTTCGAAGGCCACCATGTGGGCCGTGTCCACCACGTAGCGCTCGCCGGGCTGGAGCGTCTTCTTGTAGAGCGCGCCGAAGCTGGTCATGAAGACCGTGCCCGTGCCCGTCACCCGCAGGAAGAACAGGCCCTCGCCGCCCACGAAGCTGTTGAAGCCGGCGAACTTCGAGTCCACCGAGATGTTCATGGTGCTCGCCAGATAGGAATGGGCGTGCAACATCAGCGGCTTCTGCACTTCCAGGGCGTTGATGTCGCCCGGGGTAGACGGGGCCAGCGTGACCTCGCCGGCCTTGCTGGTGGCCTTGATGGTGGAGATGAAGAAGCTCTCCTGGGTCAAAACGGCCTTCTTCAGGGCGCTGAAGATGCCGCCGCCCTGGGCGGAGTTGACCTTGGCCTCGAGCGTGAGGTCCGCCGACATGCTGACCATGGCGCCGGCTTCGGCGCGGATCTCCTCACCTGGCTCGAGCTGCACGATCGCCAGGGAGTAAGACGGTTGGAACGCAATTTCGTAACGCATGGATCCTCCTATGATCGAGGCCCATGTACCCAAAAGGACCGGTTGCTTTTGCAACCGGTCCGCTGGAACGTTCTTAGTTGTAGTACTTGTGGACCAGGCTCTCCATGTTCTTGAGGCTGTTGGTCTCGTTGGCGACCTTGGTGGTCATCGAGTCCACGGTCTTGCTCGCGCCGTCGGCGGCTTCGGAGTAGGCGCGCAGCTTGGCGAGCGTGTCCGCGGTGCGGGCGTCTTGCACGATCTTGTAGCCCACCACGTTGTACTGCTGGAGGTCGCGCTTGTTCTTGGTCGGGTCGATCGTCTTGAGGACCTCGAGGTCGTTCTCGTAGCCCTTGGCCTTGGAGGTGCTCACGAAGTGGGCGATCAGGCCGCCCACCAGCAGGCCGCCCACGCCGATGGCGGCGGCGATGGGGAGCGCCAGGCTGGCCGCGAAGAAGGCCAACGCGCCGGCGGCGGCGCCCACGGCCACGCCCGTGATGATCTTGACCGGGGTGATGCCGTGCAGGCGATCGACTTCCTTCTGCACCGCGGTGCGCGCGCGGTCGACCGGCACGTCGCGGGTGATGCGGCCCTGGTCGTCGACGCGCGCGGCGGCGGTCTTGAGCGACTGGTCGAGCGTGGTCAGGCGGTTCTCGGGCTGCTGGGGCACGTTGATGTTGTCGAAGCGGGCCAACGCGTTGTAGAGGTCGCGGGCGCGGTCGCGGCGCGAGCTGGAGCTCCAGTCGGTCTGGAACAGGACGCGGTTGACCTCGTCGTGGATCTGCTGGATCTCGGGGTCCTTGGCGTTGGACGTGATGTCGCGGATCGAGGTGGCCTTGGAGCGCAGGATGTCCGACAGCTCGTCGTAGTTCACGCCCTTGTAGTGGACGTAGCCGTCCTGGCCGGCGTACTCGTTGGCCTGGAGGCGCATGCCCTCCTGGTACTTGAGGGGCTGGCCCATGCGGTCCTTCGAGATGGCGTCGAAGGTGAACTCGCTGGACGGCGAATCCGGGTTGTACGAGCTCCAGCCGGCCGACGGGGCGATCTGGCGGACCTGGGCCAGCGTGTTGACGCCCTGGACGTAGGGGAAGCTCCAGGGGGCGCTCTTCTCGAGGCGGCCGGCGCGGATCGTGGCATAGCCGCCGTTGATGGCGACGTTGCCTTCGCCGGAGATGCGGACCGCATCCGAACCCAGCGCGCGGGCCAGCTCGTTGACGGTGACGATGTCACCCTCCTCGCCGCCGCGGTTGATCTCGTCGAGGGCGGCGCCGTCGAGGTTGGAGATGCCGGCGGCCGAGAACTCGTCGCTGGAGATCTTGTCGTCGCCGTTGCGGTCCAGCGCGCGCGCCACCTGGGCGCGGTCGATCAGCTGGCCCGGGGAGGCCTGGGCCTTCACCTTGGGAGCGACGATGGGTTGGTTGTTGGTGATGGCCATGGGATTCACTCCTCCACTAATCTAACGCAGAATTAATTCACTCTTAATGACTGCTTTATAGTGGCGAGCGGAATTTAATCGGTTAAGGATGCTTTAAAGTCAGGGTAACGAACGGTGAAACCGTTCAAGGGGAGTTGATCAACGAGTCCCAAACCCGCAAGGCCGCAGGCCCGAGCAGCACGACGAACAAGGCGGGGAAAATCCCGAACAGCAGCGGGAAGAGGATCTTGATCGGCGCCTTCATGGCCCGCTCTTCGGCGCGCTGCTTGCGCCGCAGCCGCAAGTACCCGGCCTGCGCGCGCAGGATCTGGGCCACGCCGACGCCCAGCGCGTCGCCCTGCGTGAGCGCGCCGACCACCGTGCCCAGGTCGTCCACGCCCGCGCGGCTGCCCAGGTTGCGCAACGCGTCGGCCCGGGCCACGCCCATCTGCAACTCCTGCAAGTAACGCAGCAGCTCCACGCCGAGGGCTTTTGAGGCCTGGCCCGGCCGGTGGGCGACGTGGGCGATCGCCGCGTCCAGCCCCAACCCGGCCTCGACGCACGCCGTCAGCATGTCCAGGGCGTCCGGCAGCGCCTGGTCGATCTGCTGCCGCCGCCCGCGCGCCTGCTGCGACAACCAGGCCGGCACGACCAGGATGCCGGCAACGCCCAGGCCCACGGCCATGTAGGCCGCGTTGACCCCACCCACGACCTGCCCCAGCGCGAATCCACCCAGTGCCAGCAGCAGCTGGGCCAGCAGGTAGAGGTGCACCCCGGCGTTGGAGAACAGCCCTGCCGCGCGCAGCTGGGCGCGCACGCGCTCCAGGTGCCCGCTGGGCGCAACCTTCTCGAGCAGCGGCCCCAGCCGGGCCAGCCCGACGTCGATCGGGCGCGGGGCCACCGGGATGGCGATGCCGGGCAGGTTGGCGTAGCGCATGTAACGCGCCTCCGCGCCGCGCGCGGCCAACAGGGCATACACGGCCATGGCCACGCTGAGCCCGGCCAGCAGGACGACGAGGGAGGTCATGGGGGCTCCTTAGAGGGTGATGCGCACGATGCGCGAGATGATCCAGGCCCCGATCGCCATGGACAGCACGGCGGCGCCGGCCAAGACCTGGCCCCGCGGGTCGGTGAACAGGGTCAGCAAGTAGGCCCGGTTGATGGCCCACAGCAGCACGCCCAGCACGATCGGGAGGCAGCACAGGATCACGCCGGAGAGCCGGCCCTGCGCGGTGAGCGTGCGGACCTGGCCGTACAGCGCCTGGCGATCGCGGATGGTGTGATGGAGGTTCAGCAGCAGCTCCGAGAGGTTGCCGCCGGTCTGGCGCTGCACCAGCAACGAGGCGCAAAGCATCTCGCCGTCGGTACTGGCGAGCCGCGTCTGCAAGCGGTCCAACGCCTCCTCCGTCGTGAGCCCCATGGCAAGGTCGCGTTCGAGGCGGCCCAGCTCGTCGCCCAGCGGCTTGGCGGTCTCGCGCGCGGCCAGCTGCAGGGCTTGCTGGAAGCCCAGCCCGGCGCGCGTGCCGCTCGCCAGCAACATCAAGGCGTCCGGCAGCTGGGCGGCCAGCTTCTCCACGCGCGCGCCGCGTCCGCGCCGCACGCGCAGCATCAAGGCCAGGAGGCCCAGCGCCGCGCCCGAGCCCGGCATGTGCAGCCAGATGCCCAGCGCCAGGCCCGCCAGCAGGTGGATCCCGACCATCGTCGCCAACGTGCGCGGTGTCGGCTCGATGCCGGCCTGGAGCAAGTAGGCTTCCAGCGCACGCGGCAGCCGCCAGGGCGTGCGCTCGCGCGGCAGGACGGCGGGGCCGGCCAGGGGCACCGGGCCGGCGTAGCGCAGCATGCGCTCGGCCACCGGGTCCGTGGCGGGTTGCAAGGCCCAGGCGAGGGCCGTGGCCGTGATGAAGGCGCCGAGCACGGCGATCGGGATCAACATGCGCGGGCGTCCTGGAAGTACTGCGGCGGCAGCCCCAGCCCGCGGGCTTCGAGCCGGCCCAGGCAACGCGGCACCAGCCCCGTGGGGGCGTGGTGGCCCAGCAGCATGCCCTCGGGCGTGCGCCCGTCCACGTGGAACGCGAAGAGGTCCTGGGTCAAGTAGGTGTCGCCTTCCAGCCCCACCAGCTCCGACACCTGCATGACGCGCCGGCGCCCGTCCGCGCCGCGCTCCACCTGCACGATCAGCTCGATGGCGGAGGCCACCTGCTCGCGGATGGCGCGGAGCGGCAGGTCCATGCCGGCCATCAGCACCATGGTCTCGAGACGCGAGAGCGCGTCGCGGCAGGTGTTGGCGTGGACCGTGGTCAAGGAGCCCTCGTGGCCGGTGTTCATGGCCTGCAACATGGTCAGCGCTTCGCCGCCGCGCACCTCGCCCACGATGATGCGGTCCGGCCGCATGCGCAGCGTGTTGCGCAGCAGCTCGGCCTGGCCGATGCCGCCCTGGCCCTCGGTATTGGCCTGGCGCGTCTCCAGCCGGATCACGTGCGGTTGCTGCAGCTGCAGCTCCGCCGCGTCCTCGATCGTGACCAGGCGCTCGTGGGCCGGGATGAAGGCGGACAGCACGTTCAGCAGCGTGGTCTTGCCCGAGCCCGTGCCGCCTGACACGAGCATGTTGAGCTTGCCCTCGACGGCCCGTTGCAAGAACAGCGCCATGGCCTCGCCCAGCGTCTCGCGCGCCAGCAGATCGGCCAGCGTCAGGCGGCGCCCGAAGCGGCGGATCGTCAGGCAAGGGCCGTTCAGCGCCAGGGGCGGGATGATCGCGTTCACGCGGCTGCCGTCCGGCAGGCGCGCGTCCACCATCGGGCTGCTCTCGTCCACGTGGCGGCCCACGCGGCTCACGATCCGGTCGATGATCCGGAGCAGGTGGTGCTCGCCCTCGAAGCGCACCCCCGTCAGCGTCAGGCGCCCCTCGCGCTCGATGAAGACCTGTTGCGGGCTGTTGACCATGATTTCGGTGACGGCCGGGTCCTTCATCAGGGCCTCGAGCGGCCCCAAGCCGCGGATCTCGTCCAACAGCTCCTGCACCAGCTGGCCCAGGCGCACGACGCCCAGCAGCTCGCCGTGCAGGTGGGCCACCTCGCCGATCACCCGGCGCAGCAGCGCTTCGGCTTCGGGCAGCGGCATGTCGTGCCGGAAGTCGCCGGCATCGGCCTCTTCCAGCAGGCGCGCGTGCACCGCGCGCTTCAGCGCGTCCGCGCCGCTGGCTTCATCCGGCGCGGGGGCTTCCGGTTGGGTGGGTTCGTGGATGAGGCCGCGTTCGCCGCGCTTACGCAGAAACATGGGCGGCCTCCCGGCGTTGGAACATGGACCAGAAGGCCTCCACCTTGCGGCGGCCCGGTACGCGCAGGCGCACCACCGGCGTGGTGAGCGGCTCCGGCAGGGCGACCTGGACCAATACGTCCTGGGCCAGCCCGTCGAGGGCCTTCGCCAGCGGGTGGCGGCGCTGGAACCAGGCCATGGGGCGCCCTTCGTCCAGCGAGCGCGCCACGTCCGCGCCGCCCCAGGGCAGCTGGTGGCGAGGCTTGCCGCGCATCAGTTGCTGGAACACGGCGTCGGGCAGCGGGTCGCCCGGCGGGCAGGTCTGGTTCAGCACGGGCAGCACGCGGTCCTCCGGGATGCCCAGCGCGCTCAGGTGCTCCCAGATGGCGGGCATGCTGACGGCGCTGGAGATCAGCGGGCTGACGGGCACGATGATCAGGTCCGCGGCCTCCAGCGCGCCCACCTGGGCCTCGTCGAGGTACGCGCCCACGTCCACCACCGTGATGCCCCGCGTTTGCGTCAGGGCGTCCAGCAGCGGGCGGCTGGGGCAGGCGGCGAGCTCGCCGGCGTTGCCGGGGCGTGCGCCGGCCAGCAGCGAGACGCCGCTCTCGTGCACGAGCATGGCCTGCTTGATCACGCGCGCGTCCACGTCCTGGCCGGCGGGCAGCAAGTCCGCCACGCCGCGGGGGCCGTGCAGGTCCAGATACATATCGAGGTTGCCGCAGGGCAACGACAGGTCCACCAGCGTGACGGGCACGTTGGCGGCGCGTTGTAGGCCGATCGCGAGGTTGGCGGCCACCAGGCTCTTGCCCACGCCGCCCTTCAGGGCGAAGACGGCGACCACGCGGCCTTGCCGGCGGTCGGTGGGGGGCTCCAACCGGGCCTGGCGCTGGGCAACGCGGGACAATGCCTCTACCGCGGCGGCGACGTCGGGCACGGCGTCCCGCGCCCCGGCGCGCACGGCGGCCAGCAAGTGGGCGGGGTCCGCGTCCGCCAGCGCCACGATGGGCACGGTGGGGTGTTGGTCGGCGGCGGCGGCGATGGCCCCCGCCTCCAGGTCGGCCTGGCGCAGCCCCGCCAGCACGAGGCGGGCGTCGGGGTCCAGGCGGGGCCAGTCGGCCAGGCGCTTCACCTGGAGGCCCGCCGCCGTCA